>CAIRMR010000197.1 GCA_903879715.1 uncultured Bacteroidales bacterium | reverse complement strand
TTTTATCGAACTTACATAGATTTAACAGAAAAACAGCCATCATTATTTTAACAAACCGCCGTATGCCGAACGGCACGTACGGTGGTGTGAGAGGTCGGAAAATAAAATAGGAGGAAAACTATTTTATTTTCCTCCTACTCGTTTTTTGTTTTATTTGCGTTTCTGAAAGGCTCAAATAGTGTCTTAGTAAGAGGAAATCATAGTTTACAATACATTGTAATTCTTTTTACATCTTGTAAATCAACGCATTAATATTCATTCCGGCTCCTACAGAAGCAAAGACCAATTTGTCGCCTCCGTTTATTTTATGAGGTTCCAGTTTGTTTTTCAGAATTAAATCAAGCAAGGTCGGCAGGGTTGCAACTGATGTATTCCCTAAGAAGGAAACAGTCATTGGCATTATATTTTCAGGCAGATCAACAATATCATAAAGTGCAAAGAGCCTTTTTAGTATAGCGTCATCCATCTTCCCATTAGCCTGGTGGATAAGCACTTTACTTATTTCACTGAGTTGTGTATTGCTTTTATCCAGGCAATCTTTTATCGCTTGGGGCACAGTTTCCAGCGCATATTGATATAGCTTCCTGCCATTCATTTTCAGGAATAATTCATTCTTGTATTTAATGTCAGGGTTGAATGACTTATCCATATGCAACATTTTTGAATATAAAAATGTATCGGAACGCGTTTTATGAGCGAGTATTCCAATAGGTGTTTCACTGGTTTTTGATTCCATTACCACGGCTCCTGCACCGTCGGCATACAGCATGCAATCCCTGTCGTGCGGATCCGAAATCCTTGATAAAGCTTCGGCTCCTATAACCAGTATCTTTTTTGCGTCACCTGATTTAATGAAATAGTCAGC
Organism: uncultured Bacteroidales bacterium; assembly: GCA_903879715.1. Lineage (GTDB taxonomy): Bacteria > Bacteroidota > Bacteroidia > Bacteroidales > UBA4417 > UBA4417. The sequence continues at coordinate 26,757 of CAIRMR010000197.1, read as the reverse complement.
TTGAATAACAGCCTGCAGCCAACCCGGGCATCCAAAAGTGATATCATAAGCAACAGTTTCCGGATTCTTAATTTCCAGTTTATGCTTTACCCTTGCTGCTAAACTGGGTACAAAATCCGACCTGCGGTTATCTTTTTTTACATCACCGAAGTTATGCGCGACAATGATATAATCCAGTTTTTCCTTGTCAATACCTGCTGACTTAATAGCTTCAACCGCTGCAAAATATGCGATATCAGAAGTTACCTTTTGGTCAGAAATATAATGTCTCTCCGCAATAGTTGTAATATCAAGGAACTTATCGATTATTTCCTGGTTTGATTTCTCGATTTTTTTACCGTCACTTTCATAAAATTCATTGGCAAGGAAATTCTCGTTTTTAACCAGTTTTGAAGGGATGTAGCACCCTGTTCCTGTAATTACGCTATAAATAATATCACTCATTTTTCTGATTCGCTTATGGGTTTACAAACATTCCATTCAAAACGCTATTTTGCGTTTTTTTTAAAATAAGGATTATAAAAATTAGGGATTTTAGTTATCTGATTTAGTATACTCTCACTTCCAGAGCTATAAAATTACAAAATATTTTGAAGGAATATTCTATCCTTTCAAAAATGTCGTAAAATGCATTCACAAAAAAACCGGCAGAACCGGTTTCTTTGATTTATACTGTTTCAAGTTTTAGTTTCCGTGTTTCTTCCTTCCCCAACGTATCAGCACATCCTGAACATCTTTAAAACGGATTGGCTTTGATAAATAATCGACCATTCCCGCTTCGATGAATCTTTCCCTGTCACCAGGCATAGCATTGGCAGTTATAGCAATGATATAAGGTCTGACATCTTCAGGATATTTCTCTATAATAGCTTGTGTGGCTTCAAGACCATTCATTACGGGCATCTGCACATCCATCAGAATAATATCAAAGGATTTGTGCTCCATTATTTCCAGTGCTTTACGGCCGTTCTCAACAGCATCAATGGTATAACCCATTTTGCGCATCAGCGTTACCACAAGTTCCTGGTTAGTGAAATTGTCTTCAGCCAGCAAAATACTCAACGGAAGTTTATCCGAGAGTTTTTTATCAACGCTGTGATCCGCAATATTTTTCTTGCGGTTCCGGTTTTCTGACATAACGCTGAGAACAAGTTCAAACAGGTCAGTCAGTTTAACAGGTTTCGAGAGTTGTGCGTCGAATAATCCTTTAGGCAGATCGTTAACCTTACCCACCGACGAGACCAGTATGAAAGGCATATCTCCTTTAAAAGGAATTTCACGTATGGTTTGAGCCAGTTCTACTCCGTTAAGGCCGGAAGCCTGCATATCCAGAATTCCTAAATCAAAATAGGAATCTTCAGTTTCTATGATCCGTAGGGCTTCTTTAGCGCTTGAGGCTGTATACGCTTTCATTCCCCAGGCTTCAAATTGTACCGTAAATATCTGTCTCGACGTTGGGTCGCTGTCAACAATAAGTACTTTACTGCCTCTGAGTTCAGGAATCTGGCCGCGGATATAAAGTTTTGTTGTAGGCGTATCAGCAATTCTAAGCTTTGCCGTAAAGAAGAATGTAGCTCCTTTGCCAGGTTTGCTTTCGGCCCATATTTTACCACCCATTAATCCAACCAGGTGGCGCGCAATGGCTAAACCTAGTCCTGTACCTCCATAACGACGCGATACAAAAGTTTCTCCTTGGGTAAATGCTTCAAATATTAAAGATAACTTCTCTTTCTGAATTCCAATGCCACTATCTTTAACAGAGAACAGGAGTTCGCAATATTCACTGGTTTGTGACTGTTTTTCAACCGAGATGAAAATTTCGCCTTCGTCGGTAAATTTAATAGCATTATTAATCAGGTTTCCAAGAATCTGCCGGATCCTTTTCATGTCACCAATCAGGTATGGCGGAGCTTCAGGCTGAAGCATGTAAAGCAAATCGATTCCTTTCTCGATTGCTTTCATTGCATAAATATCAAGAGACTCTTCAATACATTTGCGAAGTTCAAATGAGCTTTCATCAAGTATCAGTTTGTCAGCTTCAATTTTCGAAAAATCAAGAATATCGTTGATGATCGACATCAGGTTGTCGGCACTTATCCTTAGTGTTTCAAGGTAATTGTGCTGTTCGGCTGTTATTTTGGTGTCGAGGAGCAAACTGGTCATACCCACAATTCCGTTCATCGGAGTGCGAATCTCATGACTCATCATCGAAAGAAAGTCGGACTTGATCCGGTTGGCTTTTTCAGCCTGCTGTTTAATCTCTTCTGCTTCCAGTTCAAGTTTCTCATAATCCTTCTGGTTCAGGAGGTTGGTCTGAATCCTGAAGTTCTCAGTTTTGAGTTGTTCTATCTCTTGCCGCAGTGAGTTAATATCATTCGAATCCAAATTCATATTGGTAAAGATTGTTTAGAAATCAAGCAAATATAGCTATAAATTGTTAATTCTGATTTTGAAGTTGAATTATTCTATGTGCTGTTTAACAGACAATACATTTTTAGAAATAAAAAAACTGCTTCCTTTTACAGAAGCAGTTTTATATCAGACAGTTAATCTGTTTAAAAGAAGTTGATGTATTGCTTCGATTACGCTTGTTTGTACTCTTTGATAATATCCTTTACACCATCGGGTGATACGCGCCCGTATACCTTTTCGCCTACCATTACTACGGGCGCAAGGCCACAAGCTCCTACACAGCGCAGGCAACTCAGCGAAAACTTACCATCAGGTGTTGTTTGGCCGACAGGAACATTGAGTATCCGTTTAAATTCGTCGAGTACTTTTTCGGCTCCGCGAACGTAGCAGGCTGTTCCCATACAAATGCTGATAGGGAATTCTCCTTTCGGGATCATGGTGAAGAATGAATAAAAAGTAACAACACCATAAATGTGCGCCAAAGAGCAATTCAGGTTTTTTGAGATGATTTCCTGAACTTCAGCCGGTAGGTAACCTACCAGGCTTTGTGTTTTGTGCAGAACATTGATCAGCTCACCTTTTTCGTTGTTGAATTCTTTGCAGATGGCTTCTATTTGTAGAACCTTCTGCTCGCTTATTTTTATATTTGCCATAACGGTTTTTCTTTAAAATTATTTGCTGATTTTCCCTGGTTATTCGTCAATTTCGACGGGTTTGCTTCTGTCGAAATAATGTGTGTGAAGCAAATGATGCGCTTTTTCGCTCATCGGTTTGCCAAGGAATTCAGCGTAAAGCGTCTGGATATAAGGGTTTTCGTGCGATTTACGGATAACTTTTCCTGAATCTTCACTATAAATCGCTTTCTGACGTGCCATCAGGATGCTTGTATCACCGTGATGAAGCGGTTGTCCGCCTCCACCGATACAACCACCGGGGCATGCCATTATTTCAATAGCATGGAATTCAGATTTCCCGTCTTTTATATCCTGCAGAAGTTTGCGGGCATTGCCTAATCCATGTGCAATTCCTATTTTTATAGGAGTTCCGTCAAAATCAACAGTGGCTTCACGAATCCATTCCATTCCGCGGAGTTGTTTGAAGTCTACCTTTTCGAGGGTTTTACCTGTGAAAATTTCATAGGCAGTTCTTGCTGCTGCTTCAATAACTCCGCCGGTTGTTCCAAAAATTACAGCCGCACCTGTTGATTCACCCATGGGTTTGTCAAAATCCTGATCAGGCAGAATGTTGAAATCAATATTGGCCTGTTTGATAAGATGTGCAAGTTCACGTGTAGAAACTGCAAAATCCACATCCGGATTACCGTTCGTCGCAAATTCATCACGCTGGCATTCGTATTTTTTGGCCAGGCAAGGCATAATGGAAACTACAACCAGGTTCTCACGTTTAATACCAAGTTTATCGGCAAAATAGGTTTTTGCAATAGCGCCAAACATTTGCTGAGGCGAACGTGCTGTTGATGGAATATCGCTCATTTCGGGGAACTGGTGTTCGAAGAAATTAACCCAGCCCGGGCAGCATGATGTAAGCATTGGTAATTTTACAGTTTTATCCCCATTCAGATGTCGGGTGAGACGGTCGAGCAGTTCAGTACCTTCTTCCATAATGGTAAGGTCGGCAGCAAAATCAGTATCAAAAACATAGTCAAAGCCAAGATTGCGCAGGGCTGTTACCATTTTGCCGGTTACTCTTGTCCCTGGCTCCATCCCGAATTCTTCGCCTAACGCTACACGCACTGCTGGTGCAGTTTGTACAATAACGGTTTTTGAAGGATCAGCAAGCGCACGGATAACCTGGTTGGTATGATCCACTTCAGTTAAAGCACCGGTCGGGCAAACAGCAACACACTGTCCGCAATAGGTACAAACGCTGTGGTCGAGGTTCATTTCGAAAGCAGGAGCTACAACCGACATAAATCCACGGTTTACAGCCGAAAGCACACCAACAGTCTGAACTTCATTACACATCATTTCGCAGCGACGACACATAATACATTTGTCGACATCGCGGATGATAGCCGGTGAGGTATCTTCCTTATAATGCGATTGCTCTCCCTGGTATTCAATCTGTCGGATTCCCATATCCTGGGCAAGAGTCTGCAATTCGCAGCTTCCGCTTTTAGGGCAAATCAGGCAATCTGTCGGGTGATCGCTCAGGATAAGTTCCAGAACTGTCTTACGGCTGTTAAGTACACGGATATTATGAGTGCTAACTTCCATGCCTTCGTAACAATCTGTTGCACAGGCTGGTGCCAGGTTACGGCGGCCTTTGACTTCAACAACACAAATACGGCAACCTGCCGGTTTGTTTGTAATATCGAAATCATGCAGGTGGAGGTAACAAAGAGTCGGAATATTAATCCCAACAGATTTCGCGGCATCCAGTATCGTAGTCCCGGGGGCTACCTTTAAATCTTTATTGTCTATTTTTATATTGATCATTTCCATGGTTTATTCCCCTTTCGTTACTTGATAAACACTGCGTTGAACTTACATTTCTCGAGGCAGGCACCACACTTGATACAGCTTGCCTGATCAATAACATGAACACCTTTACGCTCGCCGGCAATCGCATTAACCGGGCAGTTTCGGGCACAGGCTGTACAGCCAACACAGTTTTCGGCTTCAATCACATACTGAAGCAGTGCTTTGCATTGTCCGCTCGGGCATTTGTGATCAACGATGTGTGCTAAATACTCATCATAGAAATTATCCATGGTTGAGAGTACTGGATTCGGAGATGTTTGTCCCAGTCCGCAAAGTGAGGTGTCTTTGATAACATGACTCAGGTTGCGCAGCAGGTCAAGATCTTTCATGGTTCCTTTGCCGTCACAAATCTTTTCTAGCATCTCGTTCAGACGCTTGTTACCAATCCGGCAGGGAGCACATTTTCCACAGGATTCTTCAACCGTAAAATCAAGGTAGAATTTTGCGATGGAAACCATGCAATCATCTTCGTCCAATACAATCATACCGCCTGATCCCATCATGGAACCGGCAGCTGTAAGCGAATCGAAGTCGATAGCTATATCAAGGTGTTTTTCAGTTAAACAACCACCTGATGGTCCTCCGGTTTGAACTGCTTTAAATTTCTTTCCGTCTTTAATGCCACCGCCGATTTCGAAAATAATATCACGAAGTGTGGTTCCCATGGGAACTTCGATAAGTCCTACGTTATTGATTTTTCCGGCAAGAGCAAATACTTTTGTTCCTTTCGATTTTTCACTTCCAATGGAAGCAAACCAATCGGCTCCTTTGTTGATAATTACCGGAACATTGGCAAAAGTTTCAACATTATTTACGTTGGTTGGTTTTTCAAGATAACCTGAAACACTAGGGAACGGAGGTTTGATGGTTGGTTCTCCGCGCAAGCCTTCCATGGAATGGATAAGTGCTGTTTCCTCACCGCACACAAATGCGCCGGCACCATAGCGGATATCAATTTCGAAACCGAAATCAGTTCCGAAGATATTTTTTCCAAGTAAGCCATATTCTACTGACTGCTTCATGGCTATTTTAAGCCTTTCAACAGCAAGCGGATACTCAGCACGGATATAAACAATACCTTTTGAAGCTCCGATGCAATATCCGCAAATAGCCATTGCTTCAATTACCGAATGAGGATCGCCTTCGAGGATTGAACGGTCCATAAATGCTCCCGGGTCTCCTTCGTCGGCATTACAAACCACATATTTTTGGTCTGATTGGCTTTTACTGGTAATTTCCCACTTGAGTCCGGTAGGGAAACCGCCGCCTCCGCGTCCGCGCAGACCGCTCTTCTTCATTTCTTCAATCACCTGGGCTGGTGTCATTTCGGTAAGGCATTTAGCCAGAGCGGCATAACCATCACGCGAAATGTATTCTTCAATATTCTCTGGATCGATAAATCCACAGTTACGTAAGGCTATACGCAATTGTTTGCGGTAAAATCCCATATGTTTCGAATCGGAAACATGCTGTTCTGTTTCAGGATTTACATAAAGCAGGCGGGTAACCTGGCGACCTTTAATTACATGTTCAGCAATAATATCGATTGCGTCTTCCGGTTTAACCTGGGTGTAAAATGTGTTGTCGGGCATAACCTTTACGATCGGCCCTTTTTCGCAGAAACCGAAACAACCGGTGGTAATTACCTGGACTTCGTTTTCCAGCCCTTTTTCAAGGATTTCATGCTTGAGGTTGTGAAAAAGCTTTTCGCTTTCCGAAGCCCTGCAGCCGGTTCCTCCGCACACCAGCAGGTGCATTTTGAATTGTGTCATCTTATTTCCTCCAGGATTTATTACTTACCTTCAATATTTTCGTAGTTCACAGGGATAATGCCATCGAGAAGTTCACCGTTTTTAATGTATTTTTCGATGATCTGATCGGCTTTCTTGGCATCAACATATCCAAATACAAGAGGCTGATGGCCGGGACGTGTTACTTCAATGGTTGGTTCGGCATAACAATACCCCATGCAGCCAGTTTGTGTAACAATGGCCGGGATGTTGCGCTTGTCTAGCTCAGTAATCAGGTAGTCCATTACAATTTTAGCTCCCGATGCAATGCCGCATGTAGCCATGGCAACCCTGATCTGAACCATGCTTTCAGGGGTTTCGCTCCGTTCGCGAAGACTCATTTTAGCCTCAACGAAGGCCTTAATGCTCTTTAAATCAGCTAATGATGTGATTTTGCTCATTCGATTTTGATTTTTTACTATTAGTAATATGTTTCTTATCTGATGTTATGATGCTTTTATTTCTTTCAGATTATCGCTGATTAAATCTTTCATAAAAGCGATTACCTGGGGATTATTTATTGGTAGGTCTCCGAGCGTTTCTTTTATTTCAATGGTGTCGAATATAAAAGTTCCTTCAGGTGTAGTATGCGAATAGATGAAATCAATTGCAGGATATGACGAAACCGTTAGTGCCAGAGTTCCGGAAATATCTCCCGTTGGAAGCCTGTCGATATGGCTGTAGACGAATTTAACATCAACTTCCGTTCCTTTACCCGGTTCAGATTTAATCGCCATATTCCCCCCGGTGCGTTCAGCGTTTTGTTTCAGTAAAGGTAAGCCAAGTCCGACCTTTCTGGTTGTTCGGGTGGTAAAAAAAGGGTCAGTTACTTGTTGAACCATTTCAGCGTCCATTCCTTTGCCGTTATCAATGAGCTTTACAAGATATTCGTCCTTAGACGGTATTTCTTCAATCTGAAGTTTAACCAAAGTAGCACCAGCCGTCACCGAGTTTTGCAATATATCGAGTATGTGGAGCGCGAGGTCTTTCATGTGTCATTGTTTATTTCTATATGGTCACATGGAATACACCATGATTAGAGCATGTTTTACTTTTAATTGTCTGCTTTACAATCATGGCTATTTCATTCTATAGTTACTTTACGTCCCATTATACCATGAAAAGCCATTATTACTTCATTAAAAGTACGATACTCCATCTCAAAGGTAGAAAATGCTTTACCAATATTTTCCACATAATGCGCGTCCGAGTTCCTGATTATTGTTCTCTCAGACTGCTTTCCAAGGAATGGAACTACATTTAGAACGCTGCAATTGGCAGAAATCTCAATCCCATCAATCAGGAGGCCATCAGGGAAAAATCCAAGCTGGCTGATAATGCTGTAACTCGGCCTGTCGATGTGCGCCGGGATAAATATTCCTCCCAATGAATGGACTTTTTGCTCAACCTGTTCAATAGATTGGTCGAGCGCAGATAAAAGCAGGAACTCAATTTCATCGATTATCTGTTCATCTTCATCAACAACAACCTGGTATCCGAACTTTTCAGTATTGTTTGGGATAGGAGGGAGGTGTTTTTCCAGGTAAAGCTGGAATTCCGACAATTGATCATCATTTTCAAAGAACGTTAGGCAATGGACTTCTTCGCGGGTGGTTACTTCGGCTCCCATCAGTACAAATATTCCTGCGGCTTCAGCCAGTTTCCGTATCAGTTTACAATGCCTGGTAGTATTGTGATCGGTTATTCCAATTATATCGAGTCCTTTTTCAAGGGCCTTTACAATTATATTTGCCGGGCTCATCTCCAGGTCTCCACAGGGTGAAAGTACAGTGTGGATATGCAGATCTGCCCGGTATTTATTCATTTCTAGCGGATTAGCAAGTTAAACAATTTTCCTGTTGTTTCAAAAGCCTGATCCATAGTTCCTAAAACAGGGATTCCTTCTTCTTCGGCTTGTGCCAGCATATCGGCGTCGGGTTCTAATCCTTTGATCAAAATAACTGCTGCTAGATCCTTAAGTGATGCTATTGCAATTACATTTTTATGTGTTTGGAGTGTAATCCAGATTTTCCCGTTTTCAGCATGCCCCATTACATCACTCAGTAAATCAGAAGTATATCCTCCTGTAATTTCATGAGTCAAACCCTGGCTTCCGCCGAAAATTGTCAGATTCAATGTTGCAATAATATCTTTAACCTGCATATCAGTGTTGGTTATTTACGGTTTGAAAAAAACTTATTGTTGCCCCAGATGCTTTTCAGCATTTCGAGCGATTCGTCGGGTGTGAGTTCCCCGGTTTGTTCACGGTTCTTCTGAATAAAAATACATTGTCTGATATCGGCTTCTCCAAGAGCAATATCGTTGGCAAATGCCTGGCAGTTGGGTGATCCGCATGCGCCACAATCTGTAAGCGGAAGGCATTGCAGCATCTGGCTCGATTTGTCCATCTTGCGCATGGCTTCTTCCATATTCTCATCCAGGTTCATCATGCTGCGCGGATTTACTGCCTGTATATTTATCCTGCGTAACAAATAATCTTTATATGCCTGGATATTTCCTTTTTCTGATATTTCATCCTTTGCTAAAGGCGAATAGGATCTTAACCGTTCAGCAACCAGGAAACGGTTGGCCGAAAGAAGCACTCCGCCGGCACAACTTTCGTCACAAGCGCGAAGTTCAAGGAAATCAATATCTCCGATTTCGTCGTTTTCAATTTTTTCTAGAAACTCAATCACATTATGTATCTCGTCGATGGCAAGGCTGCGGCCCGGAACATGCGAAGCTTCGCCGTGGGTAAGTGTCCATTGCCAGGCAGTTTTCGAAAGATGTTTTTTAGGAATAACAACGGGGTTTGTTGACCGGTCTGTTCGGATAAACTTATATACTTTGTTGTAAAGTGTATCCATATTGATTACTCCTGTAATCATGGAATAGTCTTCTCCAACGGGGCTCTTAATGGCAGCGATCTTGGCAGCACAGGGAGTGATATAAAAAACACCGATTTCAGCAGGATTAATTCCCTGGTCGGTAAGTTCTTTGCGGCAATATAAAGCTGTAATATCCAAAGGTGGTTTTAAAAGCATTATGTTCTCTGTCAGCGCGGGGAACTTTACCTGGACTAATCTAATTACAGCAGGGCAGAATGATGAAATCAAAGGTTTCTTTTCTGGGTGTGATTTTGCGTAAGTCTTTACTTCTTCCAACAGTAAATCAACACCCATTTCTACTTCGTAAATATGTGTGAATCCATTTGCCAGTATGGCTGTATAAATCTGATTTTGTGATACTTCATCGGGAAATTGTCCAAAAAATACTGCCGGAACCAGTGCGATACGATATTTATATGTTTGAATCCGCTTAAAGTCATCCTGGTCAATAAAAATGGCACTTACCGGGCAGGCTTTAAAACACTCGCCACAGTCAACACAACGGTTTTCATATAAAATTGCTATGCCATTCCGCACCCTGATGGCTTCGGTAGGACAAACAGTCATGCAGTGCGAACATCCGATACAGATTTCGTCGCTTATTTTTAACGCATGATGAAAATGTTTGCTGTCCATCGTTATTCCTTATTCAGGTTTACAATTATAGTAAGCTGTGTTCCCACACCCACTTCACTTTTAATGATCAGTTCGTCGGCATTATTTTTTATGTTCTGTAATCCCATTCCGGCACCAAAACCCATCTCCCGAACCTTAGCCGAAGCGGTTGAATAACCAGCCTGCATTGCTTTTGCAATGTCCGGTATTCCGGGGCCAATATCAATTAGTTGCATATGAACCCGGCTTGTATCCACATCGCAAATTACTTTGCCCCCGTTGGCATGAGCTACAATATTTACTTCCCCTTCGTAAAGCGAAACTACGATTCGTTTGATGATCTGTGGATCAACATTGAGTTGTTTCAGTATTTTCTTGAAACTACTCGAAGCATCCCCTGCTTTTGTAAAGTTTCCTGCTTCTATGGTGTATTCAAATCGCATCAGACTGTTGAATTAGTAAACAGGATTTATTCCATTCTGAAATAGCAGTCCGCAAGCTTTGTACATCGAATAGCTGCACTGCATGATTACAATCCTGTTTTCATCAGCCAGAGCAATCATTTCAGGACTTGCTTTTTTATTTCGGACAAGCACTATATTCTTGATATCCGACATCTCGGAAGTCCGTATGGTTTGGATGTTAACAAGTCCTGTTAAAAGTAGCAATTTTTCACTGTCAGTAGTCAGCACATCGCTCATCAGGTCCGAAGCAAATACAGCCTGCACATCTCTTTCGAGCTTTGTGTGTCCGCAAACAACTTCGGCATTGAGAATTGTTGCAACTTCTTTTAAATTCATTTTGGTGTTTTTCAGTTTAAAATTAAGTAAATGAGCATGTTACAGGTTGGATCGTATTTTTGTTTTCAAGCGGCAAAATTACATGTAATTAATTGCATAAACAAGTTAGTTGTTATTTTATTCACATTGTTAATTGAATAACAATGAATTTATAATTAGTCTTAATAATAGTAGTTTACATATGATTTTATCTGCATTAGTCGATATTATATACCAGGATTTCGGGTAATTTTGCAGGCTGTCACTTCGAAAATTAATGTATAAAAAAACAAAAGCCGCCCGATAAAAGGGCGGCCTTATTGTAAGTTGGTTTTCAACTAGTAACGTTTACGAACTTTGTAATGAGTGTGTAAGAGTTCGTGAGATTTGTGTCCGAGCGGGTGTGTCAAATATTCCTTGTACACTTCAGCAACTTCAGGATTCTCATGTGATTTGCGAATGGTTTTTCCCATATCTTCTGCATAAATAGCATCTGCTCTGCGCTTGCGAATTTCAGCTGAAGTAGGAATTGGCTGCCCGCCGCCGCCTATACAACCTCCAGGGCAACCCATAACTTCGATGAAATGGTAGTTGGTCTTGCCTGATTTTACAGCATCCATCAATTGTTTGGCATTGGCTAGTCCGTGAGCTACAGCAACATTAAGTTCAACTCCTTCGAGAAAGTTCCATTCAGGTTTTGTGTTTTTAATTTTGATACTTGCTTCTTTAACGCCTTCCATACCACGTACTGGTTGGATATTAAGGTTTGTAAAGGGGACCTCATTACCCGTTATTATTTCGTAAGCAGTACGAAGAGCGGCTTCCATAACACCTCCTGTAGTTCCGAAAATTACCGCAGCTCCGGTTGATTCGCCCAAAATACTGTCGTAGGATTCGTCTTCAAGTTTGTCGAATTCAATACCTGCTTGTTTAATCATCATAGCGAGTTCACGGGTTGTGAGAACATAATCAACATCTTTAAATCCTGAGTCACGCATTTCGGGGCGGTTGCACTCAAATTTCTTAGCTGTACATGGCATAATGGAAACAACCACCATGTTTTCAGCTTTGATATTAATTTTATCTGCATAATAGGTTTTAGCCAATGCACCGAACATTTGTTGCGGTGATTTACATGATGAAAGATTGTCGATCAATTCAGGATACATATGCTCCTGGTACTTCACCCAGCCAGGTGAGCATGAGGTCATCAAAGGGAGTTTTACTGTATCATCCTTATCTACCAGTGCTTTTTTAAGACGTGTTAACAATTCAGTGCCTTCTTCCATAATGGTTAAATCAGCAGTAAAATCAGTATCCAATACTTTGTTGAAGCCCATTTTGCGTAAAGCTGAAACCATCTTTCCTGTCACACGAACACCTGTTTCAATGCCAAGGTCTTCACCCAGAGCAACACGTGTAGCCGGAGCTGTTTCGACGACAACAAATTTATTCGGATCATAAATGGCCTGCCACACATCCTCAATGTAATTGCGTTCGTAGAGTGCACCGGTGGGGCATCGGTTTATGCATTGACCGCAATTTGTACACACAACATCATTCAATGGTTTGTTCAGGAAGGTAGTGATATACTGATGATCTCCTTTGTTTACAACAGCCAGAGCGCTAACCGATTGCAGTTCATCGCATGTGCGCACACATCGCTGGCAACGGATACATTTACTGGCATCTCTTGAAATAGAGGGTGATGAAATGTCGCGGACTTTATCTCTGTCCTTTACAAGATCAATAAAAATGTGATCACCAAAGCGGTATTCCGAAGCAAGTTCCTGAAGTTCGCAATGCCCGTTTTTAAAGCATTTTGTACAATCGACATTATGCTCTGACAGTAAAAGTTCTATGATATGTTTACGGGCAATACGAACTTTTTCGCTGTTGGTATTAACATCCATGCCTTCCGACACGGGAGTTGCGCATGATGCTGCCAGTAATTTTGCTCCTTTTACCTCTACAACGCAAACCCGGCAGTTACCTGCTACGCTTAAGTCAGGGTGGTTGCAAAGGGTTGGGATGCGGAAATTCAGAAGTTTGGCTGCTTCCAGTATTGTTGTACCCTCTTCAACCTGAATGGGGGTATTATTTATTTTAAGGTTAACCATATATTTACTCATGGTGTTTTTCTCCTATGTTATGGGTTAAAATGAGCCGGATTAGTAAATGATTTCTTCGCGGAAATTATCGACGATGGAAGTGAAAGGATTAGCAACTGATTGTCCCAAGCCACATTTTGCAGCAATTTTCATTGTTGCTGTTAATCTTTTCAGATCGTCGAGATAAGTAGGAGGACGTTCACCTTTTTTTACAGCTTCAATTCCTTTTAGTAACTGCTGGCACCCTATACGGCATGGAGTGCATTGGCCGCAAGATTCTTCTGTAAAAAATTCAAGATAATCGTGAAGAACATTGTACATCGAACGACTTGAGTTGAAGATCATCATGGATCCGCCAGTGGGAATTCCTTCGAAACCAATAATTGTATCGTTGAATTTTTTGCGCGGAACGCAATGCCCTGATGCTCCTCCAACCTGTATCGCTTTGGTATCGCCATCACCAAATTCATCAACAAAATCTCTTAATGGCATACCTAATTCAAGCTCGTAAATTCCTGCAATGGGTGTATCGCCTGAAACAGAAAAAACCTTTGATCCTCTTGAGTCATTAGTGCCGAGTGCTTTAAATTGTTCGGGTCCCATGCGGCATATTTCGGAAGTATAAACCAGTGTTTCAACGTTGTTGATCACGGTAGGTTTGTTGTTGTATCCTGCAACGGTCGGATAAGGGGGCTTGTTGCGTGGTTCGCCGCGTTTGCCTTCCATGGATTCGAAGAGTGCTGATTCTTCGCCACATACATATGCACCGCTGCCCGAACGAAGAAATACATGGAAATCGACTTTCATATCATGAAGTTGCTGATTGAAGATATCAATCTTTTGCTGCAGCGTTTTCAGCATAAAATTATACTCGCCTCTGACATAAATATAGCCTTCGCGTGCACCGATAACATATCCGCAAATGGTCATTCCGGCAAATATTTTCTCAGGAACTTTGTCCAGGATTTCACGATCCTTAAATGTACCGGGTTCACCTTCATCAGCGTTGCAGATTACATATTTAACCTCGGACTCTTCATTACGGCAGAATTTCCATTTTAGTCCTGTAGGAAAACCTGCACCTCCACGTCCCTTCAATCCTGAATCTATCATATCAAGGATAATATTTTCAGGAGTTTTTTTGATTGTTTTTTCCACAACCTGGATAGGCGTGCATTTGTCGTCCCAACCAAATATTATATCTATTTTTTTTAATGGTTTCTGGTCCATGTGATTAGAAATTTAGTATTGAAAGTTAAATGGTTTTTTTTGCAAATTCTTCGATGATTTCGATAGCTTTTTCAGGTGTAACCGAAGGAAAAACTTCATCGTTAATAAGCATTACCGGTCCTTTGTGACACCAGCCAAGGCAATTGGCAGTGAGAAGCGTAAATTTTTTATCCGGAGATGTTTCACCTACTTTTACCATCAAATGGTTTTCAATAGCTTTTATAATGGCATCCTTGCCCTGCATATGGCAGGAGATGGTTTTACAAACCCTTACAATGTTTTTGCCGCGTGGTTTTGTATCAAGGAAGGTGTAAAACGAGGCTGTTCCGTAAACATCAGCAGCCGAAAGGTCCAATTCCCGTGCAACTGCAATCATAGCTTCTTCCGAAAGAAATTTTTCGCAGGCTACTACTCCCTGTAATACCGGCATTAAAGCGTTACGGCTTTTTCCGTGCTTTTCGACCAGGTCATGAATTAGTACTTCAGTAGTTGTCATTTTGATTTAATTTATTTATAAATGTTTGATTAGTATCATTATACATTGTTAATCAATTCACAATAGAGGCTGTAAAGATAAATATCTTATTTATATTTGCACTATTTTAGGCCCTTATTTTTCGATATTATATACAATTTATAATCTTTCTAAAAAACGCATCTAACCTAATGATATTCATTTGGTAAATAGATATATAGATATAAAACTATATGAAGATTGTTGTAGAAAAGCTACTTTTGCATGAGGAGGAAACATGGCATACAGGTATTTTATACATATAGCTTACAATGGATCGGCTTATGGCGGATGGCAAATTCAGCCAAATGCTTCTACTGTACAGGAAGTGATAGATACGGGATTAGCAGCTATTTCAGGGTTCAAGGGTAGTGTAACCGGTTGTGGACGAACCGATGCCGGCGTTAGTGCCAGTACTTTTTATGCTCATTTTGATCATGAAGAATCATTATCAGGAGATTCATTATTTCAGCTTGCATTCAGGTTAAACAGGTTTCTGCCACAGGATATTGTTGTTTATGATATAAAACCGGTTTTACCTGGCACTCATGCCCGTTTTAATGCGAAGTGGCGCGAATATGAATACCTGATTATCAGGCAGAAAGATCCTTTTAATTTTCACCAGGCGTATTTTGTACATGGTGATCTGGATATAGAAAAGATGAATATTTGTTTGGCAATGCTTTTAGGAAGGCATGATTTTCAATGTTTCAGCAAAGTAAATACACAGGTGAATAATTATTTGTGTGTAATTGATGATATAAAATGGACAGAAAAGGACCATTTCCTGAAATTCACTATCCGGGCGGATCGATTTCTTCGAAATATGGTTCGGGCAATTGTTGGAACTATGCTTGATGTTGGGCGAGGAAAGATTTCTTTTGAAGAATTTCAGCAGATCATTAATAGCCACGATAGGCGTAAAGCAGGTTATTCAGTTCCTGCTAAAGGACTTACATTAACGGGGATTGGATATCCTGAAGGAATATTTTCAGAAAAGCCTGTATTCTTTTCACCGGAAAGCAGTGAAAAAATAATATCACATTATTATACTGATCCCAGGTTTCATAATGGTACCGGCTACGAAATCAACGAAGTTTGAAATTCGTTACCAGAAAGCCTGAATATTTAAGGAATTTTATGATAGTTCAATAAACTTTAGATTCACTGAAACTGTTGTATGAATATTAAAGTTCAACCAATTTCAAATTGAATTACATGCCAATCAATCTCAGATATTTAGGATTAGTGGTGCTGATAAGCATATCGTTTTCAGCCTGCGCACAAAAAAAAGGTAATAATAATCAACCTAAGTCAACATTAACAAGTATGGATACTTTCGAAATAAAAAAAACAGATGATGAATGGCGCAAACAATTAAGTCCGGTTCAATTCGGCATATTACGTGAAAAAGGTACTGAACGTCCTTACACCGGCGAGTATGATAAGTTTTATGATGAAGGTACTTACTATTGTGCTGCTTGCGGAACTGAACTTTTTACCTCAAAAACAAAGTACAATTCAGGTTGCGGATGGCCTGCTTTTTATGAGCCATCAGTGAATAAGAATATTGTTGAGAAAAGGGATGTAAGTCAAGGAATGGTACGGATTGAAGTGATGTGTGCCAAATGTGGCGGGCATCTGGGGCATGTTTTTGAAGATGGACCTAAGCCGACGGGATTAAGATACTGTATTAATTCGGGATCGCTGAGGTTTGAGGCGGGGAAGAAGAAGGAATAAGGTGTAAGGTTTAAGGTGTAAGGTTTAAGGTGTAAGGGAATAAAATTATTGGTTTTCCTGGTGGTATTCTACCAATCCGTCGATAGGAGCTTTAATGAATTTCCCGGTTTTGATGCCGAATTCGAGGCCAATCTCGGTAAGAATATCCTTATAATGATAAGCGACTGATCCGACAAAGTGAACCGGCACTTCTTTATGCCTTGCATAGCAGCAAACCTGGTATTTATAAAATGACCTAAAGGCTTCGGTGAGCAGGTTGTAAATATACGGATGATCGCGGTTGTTGTTGATAAACCGGCTGAAGGATGCCAGAAACCGGCTGGGAGCTGGTTTGGTATAAACTGCATCAAGAATACTTTCGAGGCTCATGGAATATTCTTCCTTGAATCTTAGTTCAACATCTTCGGGTAATTCTTTATGCAGGTAAGCAGTTAAAAGTTTTTTCCCAAGGTAAGCACCACTTCCTTCGTCGCCGAAGAAGTAACCTAATGAAAAGATGCCATCTGTGATGTCTTTTCCATCATAAAAACAAGAGTTTGAGCCTGTTCCAAGTATAGCCGCGATGCCTTCTTTGTCGCCGCACAATGCATGTGATGCTGCCAGTAAGTCGTGACTAATGTGTATTCTTGCGTTAGGGAATATTTTCTCAAAAGCATTTTCAACTATCATATTTTTAACCGGGGTGGAGCAACCTGCACCATAGTAATAAACAGATCTAACGGCATTATTATCAATGTATGGCTGTAGTTCTTTCCATAGAATTGCTTCAATTTCGTCACTTCCAACCAGGTATGGATTAAATCCCGGAGTTTGTACTTGTTTGTATTCTCTTCCTTCTTTAATCAGGCGCCAGTCCGTTTTGGTGGAGCCTCCGTCGGCTATTAGTATCATGTTGGGTTTTAAATTTTTATTAAACAGTTAATAGAAAATGGAAAATGGTTCCCATTGCTTTCATGTAGAGTAAAAAATGGTTAAGAGGAATAGTTATGACTTACTATTTTCCATTCCATTAACTATTTTCTATTTTCAGATTGTAAGAGCTAAAAATTAATCAAGCCCAGCAACCGTGGCACAAAAATAATAAAACCAATGATAGCGGCAACTAAGGAGGCTATCAGCACAGCTCCTGCGGCCACATCTTTCACATTTCCTATATTTTTATCAAAGTCGGGGTGCAGTTTGTCTGCAAAGATTTCGATAGCAGTGTTAATTCCTTCCAAACTCAATACCATTGCTATACACAGCAATATTGTAAGCCATTCGGAAGTGCTTATTTTGAACAAAATGCCAGCTACAATCACAATACCAGTGATTGTCAATTCAATGCGGGCATTGAGCTGGCTATTAAAAAGAAATGCAATACCACGTATCGCATGTGAGAAACTCTTTATAAACTTTCCTGCAATTCCTGCCATTTTTCAATTATTTATTAACATTCAGTATTTAGCCCCTCGTGAAGACCCAGTTATCTCCTTTTGAAAGTTCATGATTGAAATTATAACCGCCCGAATCGAAACCAACCAGCATTTCAGGATCGGTTATAGCATTCTGAATTATAAAACGGCTCATCATTCCCCGGGCTTTTTTTGCAAAAAATGAAATCATGGCATATTTATCGTTGCTTCTATCCTTAAAGGAAGGTGTGATAATCCTGGTTTTCAGTTTTTTTGTATTAACAGCTGCGAAATATTCCTGTGAGGCAAGGTTAATAAGGACATCACTTCCCGATTTCTTCAAATTAATATTAAGCTGATCAGTGATTTTGTCGCTCCAATATTTATAGAGGTTTTCGCCTTTGGGTGTGGCAAACGATGTTCCCATATCGATCCGATAAGGTTTTATCAGATCCAATGGATTTAATAATCCATACAACCCTGAAATGATGCGAAGGTGATTTTGCGCAAATTTGATTTCCTGGCTGGAAAATGTTTTTGCTTCCATACCATCGTAAACATCACCATCGTATGCAAAAATAGCTTGCTTTGAAGTAGCAGTTTTCCAGGATGCGTAACGCTCTGCGTTTAAGTGAGCCAGTTTTGGAGAGATATCCAACAGCGCTCCAAGCTTGGATGAATTGAGTTTTCCCAATTTGCCTGCCAGGTAATCAGCTTCCTTTAAAAAAAGCGGTGATGTACTTGTATCGGTGGGAGCATTGCTCTCAAAATTAAGCGATTTGGCAGGAGAGATTATTGCAATCATACTTAGATGATGATTCGGTTGTAGAATAATATTGTTAGGGAGAAGGGAGTATGGAGAAGTGTGTTGTGGTTTGTGATTTGTGAATTGGGATTTGTGACTTGTAATTTGAAGATGGATTAAAATTATTTCGAAACGTGTGAGGAGATTTCTTTCAAACGTTGCTCAGGGCTTAGGGTTGTATATTTATCGCTTAGTTTATACACAACTCCATGCTTGGTAAATTCAATGCTTATCATTCCTATGGCAATGAACCCGGCAATAATGTTTTCGGCTGTTTTGCTGTTGATTTTAGCCAGTTTGCAATATTTTGATTGCGTAATGGTTGTTTCTGTTTCCAGGTATGTGAGAAGAAATTTTTCACTTTCGGTAAACTTGATAAAAGTGCCTGTTTTCAAATTTTTCCATTTGTTGGCTTTGAGCCATACGCTGTTAACCGGGTAATTCTCATCTTTTACGCGGATATAGATAAGGTAATCATCTTTCTCGACTGGCGCAGAATGCAGAATGCCTTTTATTGCGGGAACAATAATTTCGAGGACACGCTTCTGGTTAACAGTCCATTCTTTAACTTCGAAAGGAACAACTGGTCGTGTGTACATCTCAGAAGCAGCCTGAACCATATAGAATTCTTCCTCAGTGCGAACGCCGGCAATGGAACCGTTATCTTTCACTCCGATCAGAAGTCTTCCTCCGTTGGTATTGGCAAAAGCAGCAAGCGTTCGGGCAATTTTGCGCGAATCGTTGATGCCGAATTTAAAATCGAGTTGCTGATGCTCGCCTTCGGCGATCAGTTTCCGGATATAGCCTTCATTAGGTTCGGCTTCGTGTGTTATGCGGGAGTGCTGCTGGGGCATAGAATTGAGGGTGTTGGGATAAGAAGTATTTTAAGTCTTAACTAAAGAAAATATTAATTTAATCAGATTCCTGTGAGATAAAAGAAAAAACCTTTGCGTCTTGGCTTTTTTAATGCGAAGACGCAAAGGTAACGCAAAGGGCGCAAATAATCTTCTATTCGGATTAAATCATACTTTTCATCCTGAAAATCTATTTAAACTTAGGAAGCAGATCCTTCATCATATCTTTGTGAACCATGAAATCCATCATTTTTAGTTTCACATAATCTTCATGGAAGAAGTAGTAGCCAAAGTTTTTATTGTTATCGATTCCTCCGGTGCGACTGCCTGCTCCTGAATCTTTAACGAGGAACCATGTTACTCCGTCTTTTTCCAGGTATCCGACTATATGCATTCCATGATCGTCGGTAGTGGTTTCGTTACTGAAACGGAATTGACGGGCGTTTTCATCAATAGCAGTGGAAGGAATATCGAAAGATGGAACCACAGCAGCATTGGCTTCGCGTGCCAGGAACCCGGATTCTGATACATCGCCTCCTATTGCCAGTGTATAACCTGCTTTAATTGATTTTTTCATCACAGACATAAAATCGTCGAGTGGGATGTTGTAATAATTAGAGTCGTGCCACCAGTTATCAGGCACTTCGTATTCAACCTTTTTCCAGTATGGTTGCTGCATGTATGAAAGTACATCGCAATAATCATTTGTATTGAATTTGAGCACGTTAGTCATGTACTCGATTGGTGACAAATTTTTGCCATTAATAGTCACTTTTGTCGGAGGTTCGCCGATATAGTAATCCATAATACTCCTGAAATTAGTTGCGATAGCAGCTTCATCCCAGATATTGTTTTTCTTTACAAAATCAGCATAACTTTTCAGCTCGTCAAACATTTTAGAATGGTTGTGGAAGGTTTGGCCTGGTTTCAGACCTGTGTATGATTCGAGCGGTACAATTCCATATTTCTTCCAGATTTTTGTAACTGCATTGCCTTCGGAACCTTCGCCAAAGTTCATATTACCGCGGGTTTTTACCCAGTTTTCGGCGCGTTCGATGTATTCGTAAAAAACAATGTACACTTCGGAAAGGCGAACTTTCTGGCCGGTTGCACGGTAAACTTCTGACTCGAGGTATGAAGTAGTTGAAAACGACCAACATGTGTTGGTGTTGCCTTGTGAAACCGGTTCGTTGTGCCAGTAGTATTTGAAATCTTCCTTTGATGCAGGAATGTTGAATGTTGATGGATCAACTTTGAAGGATTTTGATTGTTTTAGAGCAACCTTTTGCGAATCGAATTCTTCAATGCCTTTCAGGATTGAATTTTGAAAATAACCAGGTTCGTAGGTTTTAAAAGTTCCCTTGTCTTTAATAAGGGTTTGGGCAAAAGATGCTGATCCCAAGATGCTTATTGCAATAAGCAGAATAGTCTTTTTCACTTTAGTTAATTTTTAATTTTATTTTTAATGAAGTAAAATACGTTGCTGAAAGCGTTGCATAAAGTTATTCTCCTGTGTTCTTCCTTCGCGCATCCCTGACCACTAAAGGGGAAACCTACCACACCGTTAACTTTAATAATATTTCTGCAATTGCATGGTTTGTAATGATGAAGTTTATGATAAGGGTTTACACGAAAACTATGCTGTTCTTTCCTGTTATTTTTTCGCAGTAATGGCAGAGGAGTTTTATTTGTTCTTTGTCTACTACTGTAAACAGGCTGGGAACATTTTCGACATTGGTAATGCAGTTGGGATTAAAACATTTTACAATAGTCCTGATCTGATCAGGAACTTCAACCTGTTTTTTTGTTACCACTTCGAAATTTTTAATTTCAATAAAAGTAGCCGTTGGTGCAACCAATGCAATTTTGTTAATTTCGTTCGCAGCAAAATAGGTATTGCTGACTTTTATTAAGCCTTTTTTACCGTATTTGTGGCTGTCGAGGTTATCTCCAAACAGAACCTGGTTTTTATTGTTTTCCAGGTTAAGAATATGCAATACTTTGAAGACATTATTGGCGGGAATATGATCGATTACAGTGCCGTTTTCGATGGCTGTTACATTCAGATGGCGTTGATCTTTATTCATTTTTGTGAAGTATTTACCTTGTTTCTGACATCATTTATTTAACGCCTGCTATGGCTGCAAGTAAGGCCTGGCGGACATAAACTCCATTTTCTGCCTGTTTGAAATAGAATGCCTGCGGTGTTTCATCCACATCTTCACTTATCTCGTTAATGCGTGGAAGCGGGTGCAGAATTTTCATATTAGGCTTGCATCCTTCGAGCATTGATTTTGTAAGCACATAGCTGTTTTTAACTTTTTCGTATTCAAGCGGATCGCTGAAGCGTTCCTGTTGGATACGTGTCATATAAACAATATCTGCAATAGGCATTATATCAGCAAGTTCGGTGTATTGATGATACTTCAGATTATTGTTTTTTATGTGCATTTTATTTGAGCTGGGCAGTTTAAGTTGTTCAGGCGAAACCAGGTGAAAAGTTGCATTGAAGTTACACATGGCCTGTACCAAAGAATGCACGGTCCGGCCATATTTCAGATCACCGATAAAAGCAATGTGCAGGTTATCGAGAGTTCCCTGCGTTTGCATAATGCTGTACATATCGAGCAGGCATTGCGTGGGGTGCTGGTTGGCACCATCGCCGGCATTGATAACCGGAACCGAAGAAACTTCGCTGGCCCAGCGTGCAGCTCCTTCGCGCGGATGACGCATTACAATAATGTCAGCATAACCGCTTACCATAATGATGGTGTCTTTGAGGGATTCACCTTTTTTTACACTGGTAGAACCACTGTCACTAAAACCAACAACCCTTGCGCCTAAGCGGTTGGCTGCAGTTTCGAAACTGAGCCGGGTGCGGGTAGATGGTTCAAAGAAAAGTGAAGCTACAACGTGATCGTTTAATAATTTCTGGTTGGGATTTTTCTCGAAGTCAGCTGCTATATTTACTATTCGCAAGTATTCATCTTTGCTGAAATCGGTGATTGAAACCAGGTTTTTACCTTTCATTGTGTCCGGATTTTTTAGAAGTCATAAAAGTACAAAATATCAACTGCAGGCTGGGTGCAATTGTTAATACTTTATTATAAAAAAAAAGCGGTCATTGCTGGCCGCTTTTTTTAAAATGTAATTATTTAACAAGGTTGTGTTTTTTAACAAACTCATCGAGGATGCCGACCAGATCCGGTTGCCCGATTTCCTGGAGGTCGTAACCTACTTTTACGCATGGTTTGTTGATTTTTACAATACGGTTCAGATCAATAGGTGTAGCTATAATCACTGCATCACAAGGAGTGTTAGCAATGGTTTTCTCCAGATCGCGGGTTTGTTCTTCGCCATATCCCATTGCAGGAAGTAGGGTACCGATATTCGGATAAATGCGGAATGTCTCAGCCAGTTTGCCAACAGCGTAAGGACGTGGATCAACCAGTTCGGCTGCTCCGAATTTATGAGCAGCAACTGTACCGGCACCGATTTTCATTTCACCGTGTGTCAGCGTTGGTCCGTCTTCAACAACCAAAACACGTTTGCCCCGGATCAGTTCTGGTTTATCAACAGTTACGGGAGAAGCTCCGTCAATTACAATTGCATTCGGATTTATTTTAGCAATATTGTCGCGAACTATCTGAATGTTAGCATTATCAGCGGTATCAATTTTATTGATAACAATAACATCCGAAATACGGGCTACAACTTCACCCGGATAGTATCCGACTTCAGCTCCCGGACGGTGTGGATCAGCAACTCCAACAGTGAGGTCAGGTTTGTAGAATGGAAAGTCATTGTTTCCGCCATCCCATAAAATAATATCGCAACCATCAGGATCTTTTTCAGCAGCGCGCAGAATATCCAGGTAATCAACACCAGCATAAATAACGTTACCACGAACAACATGTGGTTCGTATTCTTCCATTTCTTCTATAGTGCATTTATGCTTTTTCAGATCTTCAACGGTAGCAAAACGCTGAACTCTTTGCTCGTTCAAATCGCCATAAGGCATTGGGTGACGAACGGCAACAACTTTCAATCCTTTTGCCATCAGGATTTCGATGATGCGGCGTGATGTCTGGCTTTTTCCACAACCTGTGCGCGTAGCGCCAACGGCAATAACCGGCTTTGTGCTTTTGATCATGGTTTCGCCAGGACCGAGGAGGATAAAATTAGCGTCACAGGCATTTACCAGTGCACTCACATTCATAACGCGTGGATATGGAACATCGCTGTAGGCGAATACACAATCAACAACATTAAATTCTTTAATAAGCTTTGGCAGATCTTGTTCGGCATAAATGGGAATTCCATTTGGATACAGATCAGCACCAGCCAGTTCTTTTGGATACTTACGGCCATCAATGTCAGGAATCTGGGCTGCAGTAAAAGCAACTACATTATATTCAGCTTTTCCCCTGAAAAATGTGTTGAAATTGTGAAAGTCGCGCCCTGCAGCTCCGATAATAATTACATTACGTTGCATAAAGGATTGTTTAAAGTTTAACAGATTGTTTTTCGATAGTTAAAATCCATATGATGGTTGCAAAGATAGAGGTTTAAACTTGCTGGCAAAATATTTTATAAGCTTCTGAAACCATTGGCCGTACTAACTTACAGCGTTTTTTCGTGCTGAATGTATTGACACAGCTGGATTATAGATTTAATATCTCATATAAGTCAATAGTATCAATGATTACGATCATTCAGTATTTTAATTGAGTGCAGAAAAAATTCCGTATTCCACCTAAAAAACGTACTTTTGCAATCTTAATAATTTCCCCTGATGATAGAGCAGATATTGACCGGTAAAATAACCGAAGCCGTTAAGAATTTATACCAACTTGAAGCAAGTCCTTCGCAGATTCAATTGCAGAATACCCGCAAGGAATTTGAAGGTGATATAACAGTAGTTGTTTTTCCGTTTACCAAAGTTTCGCGCAAATCGCCCGAAACCACGGCAACCGAAATTGGCGAATACCTGCAGGCTAATCTGGATGAGGTTGAAAACTATAATGTAATTAAAGGTTTTCTGAATATTTCTATCAGAAAAGAATACTGGCTAAACTTTCTTGCCGACAATTACCAGGCTGAGAAATTTGGATTCCAGGATTCCCGGAATAATCAGCCTGTGGTGGTTGAATATTCGTCGCCAAATACGAATAAACCGCTTCATTTGGGGCATATCCGTAATAACTTGCTCGGGTTTTCGCTCTCGCGGATTTTGCAGGCTGCCGGCCACAATGTTGTTAAAGTAAACCTGGTGAACGACCGCGGAATCCATATTTGCAAAAGCATGTTGGCCTGGCAACGATGGGGTAATGGTGAAACACCTGAAAGCAGCGGATTGAAAGGTGATCACCTGGTTGGAAAATATTACGTCGTTTTTGATAAGCATTTTAAAGCTGAGATTGCTGTGCTGGTTTCCGAAGGCATGAATGCTGAAGAAGCATCTAAAAAAGCTCCGCTGATCCTCGAAGCTCAGCAAATCCTGCAAAAGTGGGAAGCCGGTGACGACGAAGTGATCAGCCTCTGGAAGAAAATGAATGGCTGGGTTTACGACGGGTTTGCTATTACCTATAAAACGCTCGGAATTGAATTTGATAAAACCTATTACGAATCCCAAACCTACTTACTCGGCAAAGAATTAGTTGAAGAAGGAGTTCAAAAAGGAGTTTATACCCGACGTGCAGACGGTTCGGTGTGGATTGACCTGAGTGCGGAAGGCATGGACGAAAAACTTTTGCTCCGTAGTGATGGCACATCGGTATATATGACCCAGGATTTGGGTACAGCCATGCAGCGTTACAACGAATACAACCCGGAACAGCTTATTTACGTAGTTGGCAATGAGCAGGAATATCACTTTAATGTGTTGAAAGTTGTTCTAAAACACCTCGGTTGTGCATGGTCTGATTCTATTTATCATTTGTCATATGGAATGGTTGAACTGCCTGACGGCAAAATGAAATCGCGCGAAGGAACAGTTGTAGATGCCGACGACCTGATGCAGGAAATGTTTGATACTTCAGAAGCCATGGCCCGTGAATTGGGCAAAATTGAAACGTTCGATAATGATGAAGCCCGGAATCTGTATCGTACAATCGGACTAGGAGCGTTAAAATATTTTATGCTGAAAGTAGATCCGAAGAAAAATATGCTTTTCAATCCGGCGGAATCGGTTGATTTTAATGGGAATACAGGTCCGTTTATTCAGTACACGTATGCGAGGATAAAATCAGTTTTACGCAAGGCTGATGAGGCTGGGTTTGATATTTCAATATCCGCTGATAATTCTATTTTATTGCATCCTGAAGAGAAAGAATTGTTAAGGAAACTTCATGATTTTCCTGCTTTGGTTTTGCAGGCAGCTGAGATGCACAGCCCGGCAGTTATTGCCAATTATGCATTTGAGTTGGCTTCGGAATACAACCGGTTTTATCATGAGTTGACTATTCTGAAAGAAGAAAATTTACAGAACCGTGGACTGAGGTTGAGCTTGTCGCAGTTTACTGCAAAAGTGATAGTCAATGCGCTGTGGATGTTGGGAATTGAGGTGCCGGAAAGGATGTAACTCTGCCTTTGGGTGATGCGATTTTCAATCGCATTTTGAAAATAAGGAATTGAAAATCGCTGTGCATTAAACTAGGGTGATGCGATTTTTTAATCGCATACTTGAAGTGATTAAAAATTGCTGCACCCGAAATCAGCGATTGGAAATCGCTGTACCCAGGTATCTCCTGCCTTCGACACTTGGATTGTGCAGACAGATTTAACGCATTGAAAATTGCATAAACGGTATAAAAAATATTTTTTACGTCCGAATATTCAATTCTCCTGAACTTAACAGAGAATAGGGTGGCGCATTGTCGAAGTCAGGAAACAGGGGTGAAGCGATTTTCAATCGCATTCTTGAAGAGATTAAAAATTATGGGACTTTGGATCAGTGATTAGAAATCGCTGCACCCGAAATCCGCGATTGGAAATCGCTGCACCCAGGTATCTCCTGCCTTCGACACTTGGATTGTGCAGACAGATTTAACGCATTGAAAATTGCATAAACGGTATAAAAAATATTTTTTACGTCCGAATATTCAATTCTCCTGAACTTA
>CAIRMR010000196.1 GCA_903879715.1 uncultured Bacteroidales bacterium | reverse complement strand
TCTGAAAGATAAGCCAGACATAATTTGTCGTCTGGAAATTGTTCTGTGAACGCTAAAATATTTTCTCCTGTAAATTTCATTTCGATTAGTTTTTAATCATTTATTGATTTACAAGATAAGTACTTAATTGATCACCTCAAAAATAAGTAATACAACTTTATTAATTAAAATCACAGTTCTGGATTTTCACTCATTTATTTTACAACTAAATTAGCAACCCGATTATGATGAATAATATTCTTCAAGGTATTGTATTAATGTAAAAGAGTTATCATCTTTTATAAAAGTTAATATTGCCTACTGTGAGAAGGACAGTGCCGAAATGGCTACAGCGATAGATGAAATTCGCTACAGCCACAGCTTGTTGAAGCCAATATATGATTCCAGCTATGAGGATGTGGCCGATTTTTATGAACAAGCTGAAGACTTTTTGGTTAAAACAGGAGTTTGGGAAAGGAAAAATGGCTCAATCGATGAATGGGACCAGGAATGGGATATTGAGTTACATCCGATATTGTGGCGTGCCAGATACATTCACTCATTTGATGAACTCCTGGATTTATATCAGGCAGTGTGCACAATCAAGCTGGGGATTCATCATGAAAATATTATGTGGTATAGTCCGGCCTTGATATGGAAGAAGATCAGTTCCTGGAAAAGTATAAAATGGACTGTTAATCCCTAAAAACCGGACTGTGGTAAATTGGTTAATAGGGCGTTCCTTTGGATATTTAACTGTAAAAACTTAGACATGCACCGACACTTTCTAATAACTGAATTTGATTATTCCAGACAGTTATTTTTTCGTTCCCAACCCCTCCAATAATAGTATTATGAGGGGATTGAGAACGAAAAAATGTTCACTCAAATTGTAAGATAAACTTTTAACCATTTTAAATGCATTGTAAGATTAAATCCCAACTATTGCACCTAATGTGGGTTAAGCGAGTTTGAAGCATGTTTATTTTGCATGAGGTAAAATCTCCACCTGTTTGGCTTCAACCTCTATTTCTCCCATAAAATCATTGTCCACCTCACCGCGAATTACCAGTTCTGTTTTTTCATTGAATGAAACTGCCGGAAGTTTATTCTTATCAATCTCAAGACGAATCTTTCCGGTAGCATCCTGGAACCAGTATTCTTCATCACTAATTTTTTCGATGATAAATCCCTGGATTTTCACCATAGCATCTGTTCTGTCAAGTTGGGAAGCCTGATCCTTAACTTCTTTTACCGAAAGAAGCTTGTTAGTTGTCCCCGCTCCATTGAACTGTGCTTGTGAATAACCAGCAATCATTATAAATAAACCGGCCATCAAAATTTTGCTTAACTGTTTCATAATTATTTGTTTAAATGTTTATAGTGGCAAATTTAAAACTCAATTCTGGAGAAATCCGGGATATTTAATTTATTCCGAATGAAATTCTTATTTGGTGCTTTGCCTGTTCCGACAAGATGTATGATATGCGGAAACCATACAATTCACAAATCTGTTTGACTATGGCAAGCCCGATTCCAATGTTTCCGTTTTTCCCTTTTGCAAAACGTTCGAGCATAGTTTCTGCATTTCCGACAAATGGCAGCCCGCTGTTTTCAATTATCAGAGCTGATGGCGAAAGGGTGATTACAATATCTCCGTTATCGATGTTGTGTTTGACTGCATTTTTAACCAGATTATTTATTAATATTTCAGCCAATCCTGGATCCATTGAAAGAGTGCACGGTTCGAATCGGCTCTCTACTTTAATGGCACGAATGGCAATTGCTTCGTCAAAAAAATCGAGTGCCTGAACAACAGTTTTCCTGAGATCGATTTCTATCGGATTGTTGTATTCGCGGTTATTGATTTTACTCAACAGGAAAAAGGATTTTTGTACCTGGGAAAGTTTTGTTGAAGCAACGTATATTTTCTGTAGTTCGTCTATTGGAGGAGCTTTATCCGGATTGTTGAGTAGTTTCTCTGTGCAGGCCCTGATTACAGCCAAATGGGTTTGCAATTCATGTGAGGTGTTTTCACTGAACTCTTTATTGTACCGATATTCATCACCAACTTTTTTCAGTAACACACTTAGTATCTTGTTTAATGAATTAAACTCGTCGATGCTTGTTGTAGGAAAATCAGGCAGCGGTCCGTTCATTTTAAATTTGACCAGTTTATCTAGCGTTTTGTAAAATGGATACCAGATCTTACCAGCCATATAATTGACAATAATGAAAAGTGAGAATGCTACTAACAGCATCAATCCGATGATAATCATAAATGTTCCTTCGGCGATATCATCACGCCCAAGAAGCAAGTGCCGGATAACAAGCGTCTGGTAGTTTCCGCGATGGTTGATTGAAAAATACAGTTCGCGGTAAGGTACCATTTCATTATCGCCGGTCTCAAGGATCAAGGTATCCTTAAACACCGGGTTTTCAAACCTGATGTCAGGAAAAATATGGGTCACCTGATGGAATTCGGGTAATTCGTTAAATTCATTATGATATTTCACCAGACGCTGCATCTCATAAGTGAGAAACTCATCGGTTTCTTCATACGAAATGTATTCAATCATGTAAAAGCAAAAAATACACCCCACAATCATCACGGGAAGCAACCATTTTGCCGTGAAAATATAGGTGCGTTTGATCAGTTTCATCCTACCGGTTTTATAAACAGAATGACTTAGTTGATATTTAATCTATACCCAATTCCGTAAACAGCCTTGATTAAATCGTTGCAACCATTCGATGTTATTTTCTTACGAATATTCTTAATGTGCGAGTATATAAAATCAAATGAATCAGCTAAATCCATATTGTCTCCCCAAATATGTTCTGCAATACTTTCGCGGGTTAATACCCTTCCCGGATTGGAAAAGAAAAACAGGAGAATATCGAATTCGCTTTTTGTTAGATCAATATTTTGGTTGTTTGCCGTCACACCCCTTTTCGTAGTGTCGATGGAAATATCACCAAAACTGACAACACGGGTTCCTCGAAAATTCCGTCTGCGAATTAGAGATTTTATGCGGGCGACAAGTTCTGCCATGTCAAACGGTTTGGTAATATAATCGTCAGCACCTAATTCGAATCCCTCCAGTTTATTGTCGAGTGAATTTCGTGCAGAGATAACAATGATGCCCGTTTCCGGATTCTGGGCTTTAACCTCACGCAACAAGTCAAGGCCCGAACCTCCCGGGAGATTAATATCAACAACCATGATATCATAGCGATACAGGTAAATTTTTCCTTCAGCATCAAGATAGTTTCCCGAAGTCTCACACAGAAATTTTTCTTCAACCAAAGTTTCAGTAATAGCATCAAGTAATTTCAGGTTATCTTCAACAATCAATAGTTTCATGTAGGATTTTAGTTAAGTATAAACAAGATGATCTGTTAGCTTCTGAAGATTCTGTGCGATTATCCGATAATATAACCGAAATCTTTAGTTGCCCTTATTCATATACCGGCCCAGCCAGACCATAATCAGGAGAATATTTCGTTTTGCATTGCTGTATTTTAACGCATATATTTTTATAATTCTCAAATTTCTTTTTAGTCAAGTCGCCCTTCCAATATTCAGAAAAAAATTCCAAATTTCTAATCCCTGGTCGTTTTACAACTTCTTGAATCACAAACGTAATGAAGGAATCAGTTTCCCTGGATTCAAATTCAGCAGAACTTGCCTGCAAGGCAGTAATTAGGGTACTACCTGATTTTAATTCCATACCGGTATTTTCTACCCTGGCAGCAATCCTGTTTTCAGAGTTCATCAGTGTATTTTGTCTTTCAAATATTGTTTCTTAGCGGCAACGCTCTTTCTGGTAAATAAAATTAAAATGGATCGATGTGTTCTGTTCCTGTAAATATGGTTTTGAGGCCCTTGCAAAGTTGCCTTGATTAATTTCTATATATATTACACAATTAAAGAAATGACTTACATAATTCACACATTGTTAGAATGTTGAATAAATGCTATGAGCAATAGAGTAAAAGGTAAGGTTGGGTAAATTGAAAACAGGGATTTGTTTAAAGCTTACAGGAAGTAAAAATACCTGGATGTGGGATATTAAGAGTTGATGATTTTCAGGCAATATATCCTTATAAATATTCCTATTAAATTCATTGCTTCAAATAATTCATAGTATCAAGTTTATTATCTAAAAATCACCTTACCTTTGATATTCATACACAATTTGACAAAATAAATTGTGAGCTCTTACATTATTGGCTGAAAAGTATTCTAGTCTTCCAGAAAACAAAAATCCTATGAAAACAACTAAAAGACTTATCATTCCTGGTTTGGTATATATGATATTAATAACTCTGATTATAATACAATTTAATACTTCCCCACTCCAGGCACAGACTTTACGAAATTGCAGCGAGATCCATTTCATAAATCCAGCCGCTCCATGCGGAGTTTATGTGATTGATCCGGATGGTGCCGGTCCGATGCCTTCGATGGACTGCCAGTGTGATATGACCAATGATGGAGGCGGATGGACACTGGTTTTGAATTACAATCATCTTGAAAATACCGATCCTGCTTTAAAAGTATTTACTATCAGTCTTCCTTTACAGGGACAAACGTCATTAGGCAATGATGAAAGTACTGGCATTTATTGGGGTCATGCCGATACGGCACTGATGAGAGCGCTTTACTTTGATGAAGTCCGTTTTTATGGAATCACAGCCGTGCATGATCGGGTTATGAATTTTACTACCACACACACAGGAACTGTAACTTATTTTAAAACGGGGAAAGGTTCAACAGAGGGAATCGGTACAAACTTTACACCGAAGGTTAATCATACCACCTTTTTGCCCGCAGCTATTAACATGACAATATCTGACAGGGGCAATTATGCCATGGCAGATTATCCTTTTTGGACAGGCTCGACCTATCACTGGTATCTTGGTGGTACTGACCCTGCCTGTAAGCGGCGCTGGGAAGTTGATGATTATCCATGCAATACTCCTTCAACTTTTCACCAGATATGGGTCAGGCAAAACAATTCATTGGGTATTAATAGCAGGCAGCAGAAAAATGCAGAAATAAAGTTATCTCCCAATCCTTTCGGTGAATCTGCAGAGCTTACGCTTACCAATATTACGCCGGAAAAGTTTATCAAAACCCAGGTTCAGATATTTAATTCGCTTGGTGCCAGGGTTTACCCTGCTGTTAGTCGTAATTCAGGTTCTTTTACTATACTGAAAGGATCGCTTGAAAATGGAGTATACGTTTGTCAGCTGGTAACTGAAAGCGGAATAGTTGCCTCTACAAAAATGATTATTAAGTAATTCGTAACAATCAATAATAAGCTGCATAAATAGAAACAAAACAGCCCCGGCAATAAAAGCAAGGGCTGTTTTGTTTTATATGTCATTTTCTGTCTACGCGAACTTATTTGATAAACTTACGCTGAACAGGCTTGTACCCATCGGATTTAATCCTGAGCATATAAATACCTTTACTTAAATCGCCTGTAGCGATGCTGATGAGATTATTGCCACCAGGTAATACAATGGATTCAGAACGTATAATATGGCCTTGTACATCGATTATATCAACCACAGCATCCCGCGAAGCCGTAGCATTCAGTTTGATGTTAAGCATTTCTCCGGCAGGATTAGGGTAGGGGTTTCCGGCAGAAAGTTTTGAACTGTTATGTTCGTCAATTCCCACAAGGTCAATTGCGGCAGCATTAACAACAAAGTTTAGATTTGCTGTAGATGAATTTTCTGAAAGGTTGATAGAAACTAATTCAGTGGTTCTTCCAGTCATTTCAGCCTGTAAAGTATAGTCGCCAAAGGGGAGATGTTCGAATATATAATTACCTTCTTTATCCGTAAAAGTATATGCAATCGGATTGCCGGCGCTATTGTAGAGAACTACTTCAACATTAGCTGCGGGATTGCCTTCAGCTTTTATTGTCATCCCGCCCCAGTTAATGGTTCCTGTTATTGTGGCACCACCCTGGCTACAGGCTATGGAGGGAATCAGGTTAACAGCATACCACGCATTAGGTTCGCCTGTATGGATAAGAGTTGCCCCCTGCCACGAAAGTGAACTGGCGTAATAGGTTGGCATGTATGCAAAGAATTGGTCTGAACCTGGGGTAAGCATGGCATAAATATAATACCACCCGTAAGGTACGCCTGTAATGTGATAAATTCCAGTCGAGTCTATCTGAATTTCGGCATTGTAGTTATTATCGGGACTAACCAGCCATACCAGACCCTGGTCGGCAACTTTATTTCCGGCAAGCACAATTCCTGCAACTGTATTGTCATTAATTACTTCCCCTACAAACAAATTCATGCAATACGTGTCCGCGCATTTCCCCAGCGAATCCGAGATTGTAAGACAAGTATTATAAACGCCCGGCATATCGTAAAAATGAACCGGTTTTAGTTCGTTTGATACGGTACCATCGCCAAACGACCATTCCTGCATGGTATAACGGGATGTTGAAGTATTGAAAAACAAATAGCTAAATGAATTTATGTTTGACGAATCAGCCCCAACTACGGTAAATGAAGCCTGACAATCAGGTTGTATTACATCAATCCATATTTCCTGGCATGCCTTGTCCTTACAATTGGCTATGCTGTCAATAACTGTAAGGCATGCAATATATATACCCGGTGATTCATACGTATGCACAACATCCACTTCGGAAGATTTACTGCCATCGCCGAAATCCCAGTAAATATGGCTATAATTTTTTTGCGATTGGTTCTGAAAGCGGTATGTATTCTTCGACGAATCGGGTACGGCTGAAAAAACAGCCTTGCACCTGGAACTGTCAGCACCAACGAATATCATCTGGCAACTGATGCTTTTGCAGGAATCATTTATGGTAGGATCAATTGCTGTAGTAGTGAGGCAAACATTAAAAGCTGAACTTGTAAAAGGAACAGGAGTAGGGGATGTATTTGCAAAGGTATGTGTTACCAGCTGGCCTGAGGCAGAAGTGCCATCACCAAAATCCCAAAAATAGAATGACTGCTCACCCGATGATACGGTTCCCGAAAATGTGTAAGTAGCTCCATCCTGGGTGTATGCTTTAAAATAGTTTTCGCAGGGCGAGGGGATATTGATATAAATTTCCTGGCACGAACTAAATGTGCAGGAAACGCCGTCAGCACCGATTCCTGTGGTTGTAAGGCAAACAAAATGACCGACGACAGTGTCACTGCTGTTGGCAAAAGCATGCGACACTTTTTGCCCGGTGGCAGTGGTTCCGTCACGGAAATCCCAGGTCCATAAACTCACCTGGTTGTTTTTGGCATATCCTTCGAATGTAAAACCTGATCCGGTAGAGTCAGGATAATACGAAAAGGAACTTATACAAGGTAAAGAATTGTTAGCTGAAAGCTCCTGGCATGAGTAAGCCGTACATACAGTTGCTCCGGGGCCAGCTCCGGTAGTGGTTAGGCATACTTTATGCAAGGTATTCTGATCCGTAAAGGCATGTGTTACCGTTTGTCCTGTTGCTGTGGTACCATCACCGAAATCCCATTTCCAGGTATCTGCCAATCCATTAAGTGCCCAGCCGTTGAAAACATAAGTATTACCTGTTGAATCATTGAAATACGTGAAAGAGTTTTCGCATGGTCCGGGCGTTGGATAGCCTGCAGTAACAGGCAAACTAACTGTGCTGCTGCAAAAATTATCGCCACTGCTTATCGAAAGGAAAACATTATAAATACCTGGTATATTAAAAGTATGAATAGGATTTTGCACTTCCGAGGTAGTGCTGTCGCCAAAACTCCATGTATAGCTAATTTTACCCGATGCCGGCAGATAAAGACTTCCATCATAGAAAGCAATCTGAAGAGCGTTGTTCGGGTTTGGCGAGAACTTGAAAAACGCTTCACACTGGGTAGTTGAATCGCCGCAAATGCTTAAATTTATAACTTCTTCCATTTTGCCGGGGTGAAAATACCCGGTACCTGTAACCATCGCGCCACGGCAATCATAGGTATAAACGTTGATTTTCTGCAAATCAATACCCATCATATACGGAACATAATCGGCATATTCACCTTTGGCATCGGTAACGACTTGGTTATAATGCCCGTAATTCTGAAGGCTGTCGATCGAAATCAGCACAGATTGACCTGTTACAGCTGCCCCGGTTTCCTGGTTAATCACATGCCCGTGAATTCTAAAAAGAGGGGGCTGTTGGGCTGTGGCAAATAATACAGCCATTACTGTTATCAGTGTAAAGTATAATTTTCGCATTTGTTCATTGTATTGAGAATTACATAAAAAGAAAAAAAAATTGTTGACTTTACTATAGGTACAAAATTAGTATCAAAAGTTGCATTGATGTAAAAACTATTAGAATATAATTGAAACTGATGGTTGGATTTCATTTTTATTCAACTCAATCTCATTTCCCATAATTCAATTCTAATTATCTAAATCATAAATGCAGTCCATGCCATATTTCCCAAAAGTGTAATTATTAAAGCAAAAATCAGCAGGAAACCTAGAGTTATGAATTTGAATATCGTTCGGCCCCACTTTTCCCCATAAAGCTTTTTCATAGCAATTAACATATACACTGATATCCAGATGAAAGCCAGGGATGTAAAAATGGCTGTCCCGAAAATTGCATCCAGAATATACTTACTCACTATGAGCAGGATAAAAATGAGACTAAAATAATGCAGACTAAGTATGGCATGATCAACATAATAAAATTGTTTTTTCCTGAAGTAAAGCATTTTTAGGAAAAATGCGAAAAGGGGCAACAGGAAAAACAACATTTTGGGGATGTTATGTAAAAAAGTTTCAGTAAGTTTTTCAATTAGGGCCTTTCTCCCTTCCTGCCCCTTCATGTTTATTTTTAACATCCGAACTGTGAATATTCGTTCAAAGAAGCCAGCTTTGTTTTCTTTGCTGAGCATATTCTGCTGCTTTAAATAGTCCTCGGGAGTTACTTTATTATGTAGTAATGAGTCAATGTAGGAGTCAGATGAATAGGAAAGGTGAAACAGTGAGTCTTGATTTGAAATTATTTTATTATCAACGGACCTGGAAATTTCTTTATTTAAATCAGAAAGTGTCTTCTTCTGTTCAGCTGTGTCGTAAATATTTTGCCCGGCGATTTTCAGAGAATCTTTAAGGTTCAAACGATTAGATGAGTCAATAATAAAAGCATAAGTGTTATTTCCGGTTCCCTCGTTTTCTGACTGATCGTCGACTTTTGTGAAAGCGAAAAACAAAAAGAAATAAATAAAACTACTGAACAGATAGAGCCTGATAGGATGAAACTGGCTTCGCTGCTTGCCTTCGTTATATCTTTTTGTAAGTTTCCCTGGCTGAAAAATTAATGGAAGTACAGTTTTGAAGAAACGCGAGTCGAAATGCAAAAAATCGCTCACAAACTCATAGGCCAGTTCTCCGAAAGATTCTTTATGATCGTGGTAGCGTTGGCCGCAAAAATGGCAAAATTGTCCTTCTATCTCTGTCGAACAGTTTTTGCATTCATGAGTAGCATTTTCTTCCATAAAATTTTGTTTTATGTACATAATTTAAAGTTACCTGAGCTATATCTGCCTTCAACTCAAATTCAAGTGTAAATATAATAATTTGTCTGTAATAGTTTATGAATTACTAAAGTAACAAAAGGAATATTCCTGCACAAAACTCTTTTGTTCCTTTTATGTTTAAACGGTTCTAGCATTAAAAGAAATTAAATGCATTCTTACGGCCAATGAAAATTAATTCTGCAATTCTAATAAAATGATACTCAGCCAACTTAAAAGAAATTATTATTGCCGGAAATTCTTTTCTCCATCACTTTCCATGTTCCGGTTGTCAGGAAGCTTTCATCCATATAGCCAACCAGAGTCTCAAACCGTTTCATCGGAATAGCAAATGAAAGTGTACCAGCCTGCACGTAAGGTCTTGCGGACGAATCAAACATCCCAAGAATACAATCCGGGTTTTCACTGGTGTTCTCCAGCAATGGGTATTGGATTATAGAACCACAGCCGGCGCTAAAAGGTGATTTTACCCCATACAGATCGGACCGATCGAAATTAGCAAGCGTAAATAAACCGGCAATCACATCGGGAGTGGCAAAGAATAATATAATTTCCGGGTTATCGTCAACTTCCAGTTTCTCGAATGGCTTGGCAATCAGCCAGGCAGCCGGAGCTTTTAATTTAGGCACATTTTTCATGAGTTTCAGTACAGTTTCGGGATCTTTTTTGTACCGTTCGCCTTCCATTTTTCCTTCAATTCCATAGGACAGAAAATATTCAAAATTCGGTCTCAACGTATCTGCAAATCCACAATACCTTAAACCGCCTCCGCAACCAATATTAGTAGTATTAAAAGCAAATGATTTGCCATTGAAAACCTGCGTAATATCAGCTATAATACAATGATGCGATGCATTCTTTTTAGCAACTTGAGTACTATGTAATTCATCGCTGTAAAATAGAGCGATTGGCATTGGGGCATTATGAAAATACTTCTGCCAGCGACTAATAAAATTCGATTTTAGTGATTCATTCATTATGTGTATGTTTTTGGAAGTTAATTTGATTAATTATTCTGAATTTCTTCCAGACTGAAGCCAAATGAAGCTAACCAAAGAAAAATTATTATCTTTTTTTTTATCTTAAAATCAGTCAGTTAAAACTAACTGCAATAGATCCGCATCTATTCCAGTTAGGCTTTAGCCAACTGGAAATTATCACTACCTCGCCATTTTCCTGATTTTTTCCAGTTCTGCTTTTGCCACATCATTTACTCCTTCATCAATAACTTTATCGATCAATGCTTTGTATTTATCCTGAGCATAGAAATACTTAAAGTTATCCATTTCAGCTGCTTTGATTTTATAGTTCCAATGTGTAAGGCCCTGAATCATGTTTTTAACAACAAGTTCATCGAGAATATTCAGCCTTTTCAATGCATTGATAGCATTGATCCGGATTTCGAATTCGTAGCTTTCGCCAGTATAGCTTTTCAATTCATTTAAAACTTTCATGTTGCCGTTATTGATTGAAATCTCCAGCCATTTGATCCTAATGTTTCTGCCTCTCCAGCCAACTTCATTTTTTGTTCTATCCAGGTATTTTTTGATTTCACCAGGGAATGAACTGCAAAGATTTGCCAATGCCAGTTCCACATTCAGATAAGAAGAGTCTGCCAGCATTTTTTCATAATTACTTTCAATGGATGAAGGAACTTTGGTAACATTCTGTAAAACAGCCTGTCGCACCTTATCATCCTTATCATTATTTGCACTTATGATTAATTGCAGGGTTTCTTCTGAGTTATCAGCTGAAAGTTGAGCAATGATTTCGCTTTTAGTCAGTTGAAAGGTTTCTTTTACATAACATTTCAACAGATCTGCTTTTTTCTGGCTTACTGGAAATTCGCGTAAGGCTAGTAAAGCATCATAGCGATCGATCATATTTGAAGCACGAAGTGCTTGTGAAGCCAATTCGTTATAAGATCGGGTGAA
This sequence comes from uncultured Bacteroidales bacterium, assembly GCA_903879715.1. Lineage (GTDB taxonomy): Bacteria > Bacteroidota > Bacteroidia > Bacteroidales > UBA4417 > UBA4417. Next base: position 15,728 of record CAIRMR010000196.1, on the reverse strand, counting down.
TATGACTTTTTTCAGAACTTTCCGGTTAGGGTCGAAGACCACAAAATCAATTTCTTTTCCGTTAGGATTTGGAATGATCACATTTTCGTAACGGCCCGCGATCCATTGGTTCTTACTATCTGAAGTTCCATCTTTGTAATGAACTTCGAAATTAATTGGCATTTTAAACAAGCCGATCAGCTCATCCGTTTTATGAATTTGCCCGACTGAAATGCGTGTTTCCTTTAAGCCTGAATTATTAACAAGCTGCTCATAACTAACTTCATAAGAAGGCTCTCCGCCGCGGTAAATCCATTCCTCGAAAAACCATTCCAGCGACTTGCCGGTTGATTTACGGATATCGGAAAGAAAGTCGTTGGTTTCGGCAACCTGGTAGGGATGCGATTCGAGATAAAATTTAGTGGCAGCCTTAAATTCATCATCACCCATTACGTCCCTTAACATATCAAGCACCAGTGAGCCTTTCGGGTACCAGCGATTTCGTCCGCCTGAACTATGACCGACCGCATAATTATCGCGAGTTGAAGCTTCCAGAGCATCTGCAAGTTCCTGATTGCGAATATTCTGGTAATAATCTTCGCCAAAAATATGCTGTTCAAATTTCTTCGCCCAATAGGTGGCAAAACTTTCTGTAATCCAGACATCTTTGCCTTTAAGGTGCGAAATATAATCTCCAAACCACTGGTGGGCTAGTTCATGGGCATTCACGTTTACATAGTTTCTACCCATAAAACCGCGCTGATCTACCATCAGGTAATCCCCAAAAATCGTTGAAGTAGTGGTCTCCATCGCGCCGTACATATAATCGATAACCGGCGCTTCGCGGTACAATTCCCATGGATAATTAACACCCATTTCAGCCTCAAAATACTCGAACATCTCGGGCATGTATCGATAAGTGGGTTCCATATGATCCTTCCAATCAGGATAATACCATTGTTCGAGCGGAAGCCCTCGTTTGGTTTTTAACGACACAAAATCGTAATCGCCAATCACAAGGCAAGTAGAAAAGAACGGATTAGGATGGTTCATTTTATAAACCCAGGTTTGGGTATGATCCGCATTTGTGATCACTCTTTCGCGAACACCGTTGCTAAAAACTTTGTACCTTTCATCAACTGTAACAGCCATATCTACAGTAATAATTCCAGAACTATAAGGAAGCCAATGGTCAGGGCGATGTGCCCATATTTGTTTGCGCTTCAGCTGGTTGGGATCATTCCAGCCAATGAAATAAAGCCCTTCGCTAGGTTTAGCTGTGTAATCGAAAGCTATGGTATTGGTTGATTGCCAAACAAGTTTTGTAACCGGATAAATAACCACTTCATTTCCTTTTAACCTGAACTTAGCAACCTGTCCGTTTATTTTTATGGTGTTAATTTTCAATTCAATCGCATTAAAAACAATAGAATCTACATCTACATGTAGTGTTTTAAAAGTAAAATCTACTTTCCCGATAACCAGCGTATCAAATGGCTTGATTGTCAGGCTGGCATTCATATGTGAGAGTTCTATTTCGCGATCCTGAATTTCATAAGATGCGTCATAAAGGTATGAAACGGATTTATCCTGGGCTTTAACTTTTGAGCGAAATCCAGCCAGGCAAATGGCGGTTAAAAGTATAATGGAGTATAATTTATTATGCATGGGTTACAGGGAATAGGGCAGGAGATTATGGAATAAATAAATCTGGTCAAAACTTCTATACCAAAATTACGATTATTTACCAGAGTCAAAGCATCTCAATCAGCTTTAAAAGTGATTTCTATGATAGACCACTAACTATTTTACCTGCATGCACGAAGATGAAAGGACTGCAGTTTAAGAACAAAACAGAAGAATTTTATAATTCTGAATCAGTCTGACTATTACCAGACTTTTTTCGTGGGGAGAGTTTATATACCAACCATCCGAAACCAATCACCAAATGCAATACTATTGCCGCTATAATTATTTTCACCCAAATATCCACCGGAAGTTTTTTACAAATATAGAAGATTTTGTTTTTGGAGTATTCGTAACAGATAATACTTTAAAGTAGTTGTACTTTAAGAGGAAGCATAAGAATTATTAATATTATTTATCAGTTTCGTCTTTCCGTATAAAACTCCAGCCATATTTTTCCATAAACTCATTTACTTCTTCTTCAAATGAGTATTTTGAATGATGGTCTTCCTGGTTATGGATATAATCTCTTACTGATTGAATATGACTTTCGCTGACGCCAACAGCCCAATAATCGTCCTGCCATGTAAATTTATAATCAGTCAGTTTGTTCTGATTTATCCAAAAAGAAGATTCCCCCTTAATGAGCTGAGCAACAGTGCTGATGCTTTGTTCTCTGCCCAGAGATATCAGGCAATGAGCATGATCACGCCAGCCATTTACACAATCGAGCCATATATCTTTTTTGGCAGCATTTTGTTTAATATGTTGAAATACTTCTTTTCTTAAATCGGATGAATTCAGCAAGTGGATTCTGTTTTTAGTACAGAATACCATATGGATGTAGACTCTGACCCAGCTCATGATAATTGAATTTAATTGACAAACAAGTTATTTGAATATTTAATATTTCTTTTCTCTCTTAAAATCAGTCATTTAAAACTGTCTGCAATAGAACTGCATATATTCCAGTTTGGCTTTAGCCTGAATTGAAATTAAAATTAATACTTTTTCTTTTCTCTCTAAATCAACATTTATTTTTTTAAATCAGTCAGTTAAAACTGACTGCAATAGATCTGCATCTATTCCAGTTCGGCTTTAGTCAACTGAATATTAGTATTGATTCTTCTCTTTAAAATCAGTCAGTTAAAACTGACTGCAATAGAACTGTATCTATTCCAGTTCGGCTTTAGCCAACTCAATACTAATAATATTTTTCTTTTTCTCTTAAAAATCAGTCAGTTAAAACTGATTGCAATAGAACAACATTTATTCCAGTTCGGCTTTAGCCAACTGAAGTAAAATTAAATAATATTTCTTTTCTCTTAAAAATCAGTCAGTTAGAAATGACTGCATTAGAACTGCATCTATTCCAGTTCGGCTTTAGCCAACTGAAAAAACTCATTTAATATTTCTTTTCCCTCTATAAAAAAGTATCTATTTGTTCTGATTTTCTTCCATATGCTTATTATAAATTTTCATAACCTTTTCAACATCATCGTGGGTAAATTCTTTTTTGTCGATTCGCTTAACCAACTCAGGATAATCGGCAAAATATTTTGAAGCAAAAACCCTGAATGTATTATTTAGTCCCAAAACAGTAGGAGATGAGCTTGTAACTGCCAGGATTGTTGCAACTTTTTCATTTTTGCGCAGAGCCAGGTAGTTGAAAGTAGGTAAGTCCCGACCAGAAACGTACGATGTATTCGGCGCAAATTCGCCATCCTTGTTTGCAGAGATTCCTTCGCCGGCGATATATAAGTTAGCATAGCCTTCGATAAGTAAAATCACAAATCCTTTTGACTTTTTTGTAATAGGGATTCTTTCCAGAGTGTTTATTGCGCCTCCTTTTGTTTGAATGGAGATCAGCCTGACTGAATCACTTCTGATTTCTTTTTCAAATGATTTCTCACTGTTTCTGAATTTAACACTTTTATCATCTGCGTATTTTGGAATTCGAATGTACCCGTTTATTATCTCTCCATTAATTTTTGTAATGTTTCCCGGGAAGTATTTTTGGGCAAAACCGAAATTAAGGAACATTGATAATGCAATCAGCGTTGGAATACGTTTTAAGTTCATAATCAATATTTTTTAGTGATATATAATTAGAATTGGTGGCAAATATATATTAAAAATGCAGGGAATATAGGCAAAGCAGAAATATAATAGTCTTGACGACTAAGCCCAAAGCAAAAGAGGCCACCTTCCGGCAGCCTCTTCCACAACTATCAAAATAAAAAGTTAATTACTTCTTCTTTGCTTTTTTACCGTCGTCTTTTTTATCCGCTTTTTTTGCTTTTGCAGGAGTTGAATTATCTTTAATTGCAGCCTGTGCAGCAGCCAAACGAGCGATAGGAACGCGGAAAGGTGAACAACTTACATAGTTCATTCCAACTGTATGGCAGAACTCAACTGATGATGGTTCGCCGCCATGTTCGCCGCAAATACCAACTTTCAGGTTAGGACGGGTTGAACGTCCTTTTTCAGTTGCCATTTTTATAAGCTGACCAACACCTTCCTGGTCAAGAACCTGGAACGGATCATGTTTCAGGATGTTTTTATCAAGGTAAACAGGGAGGAATTTACCGGCATCATCGCGCGAATAACCAAAAGTCATCTGCGTTAAGTCGTTGGTTCCAAATGAGAAAAATTCAGCTGATTCAGCCATTCTGTCGGCAATGAGGGCAGCGCGTGGAACTTCAATCATGGTTCCCACCATGTAATCCATACGATCCTTACGTTCAGCAAATACAGCTTCCACAGTATCACGTACAATCTTTTCCTGCATCTTCATTTCCGTCAGAGTGCCGGTAAGCGGTATCATGATTTCCGGATGTGTCTTGATGCCTTTCTTTTTCAGGTTCATGGCAGCCTCAATAATAGCGCGTGCCTGCATTTCTGAAATTTCAGGATATGTATTTCCTAAACGGCAACCACGGTGACCGAGCATTGGATTGAATTCGTGTAGTGATTCAACTTTTTCTTTAACCGCTTTTGCTGAAATGCCCATTTCTTTGGCCATTTCTTTCTGATTTTCTTCTTCGTGAGGAACAAATTCGTGCAAAGGAGGATCGAGCAAACGAACAGTTACAGGCAAGCCTTCCATAGCTTCGAAAATACCTTCGAAGTCTTCGCGTTGCATTGGCAACAGTTTTGCAAGAGCAGCACGGCGACCAGCTTCATCATCAGCAAGGATCATTTCGCGCATTGCTTTGATCTTAACACCTTCGAAGAACATATGCTCGGTACGGCAGAGGCCAATACCTTTTGCTCCGAATTTACGTGCAACCTGCGCATCGTGAGGAGTGTCGGCATTGGTGCGGACAAGCATACGTGAATGTTTGTCAGCCATTTCCATCAACTTGCCAAAGTCGCCGCTGAGAGCAGCTTCCTCGGTTTCAATTTTTCCTTCGAATACTTCGCCGGTTGAACCGTTAAGTGAAAGCCAGTCACCTTCTTTAAATTTTTGACCGGCAACTTCAAGAGTGCGTGTTTTATAATCAATTTTAAGGCTGCCTGCACCTGATACACAGCATTTACCCATACCACGGGCAACAACAGCTGCGTGCGAAGTCATACCGCCACGAGCGGTCAGAATTCCTTCAGAAACATTCATACCTTTAAGGTCTTCAGGTGATGTTTCGATGCGGACAAGAATAACTTTATGGCCTTTGGTAGCCCATGCGTCAGCGTCATCAGCAAAGAAAACGATTTGTCCGGTAGCAGCACCTGGTGAAGCAGGTAAGCCCTGAGCAAGCACTTTGGCTTTTTTCATGGCTGCTTTGATGAAAACAGGGTGAAGGAGTTCATCCAGTTTGTTAGGCTCAACACGTAAAACAGCAGTTTTTTCGTCAATGAGTTTTTCCTCGAACATATCCACAGCCATTTTTACCATGGCAGCGCCTGTACGTTTTCCGCTACGGGTCTGGAGCATCCAAAGTTTACCTTCCTGGATGGTGAACTCCATATCCTGCATATCCTTGTAATGTTTTTCCAGTTTTTTCTGGATATCAAACAGCTCTTTATAAAGCTTAGGCATGGTTTCTTCCAGGGAAGGATAGTTGTTCTTACGATCCTTTTCGGTAACACTTGTAAGTTTAGCCCAACGTTTTGAACCTTCGATTGTGATTTCCTGTGGTGTACGGATACCTGCAACCACATCTTCGCCCTGAGCATTGATAAGATATTCACCGTTGAAGATGTTTTCGCCTGTACCAGCATCGCGGCTGAAGCAAACCCCGGTAGCTGAGCTGTCGCCCATGTTACCGAAAACCATAGCCTGGATGTTTACAGCTGTTCCCCATTCTTCAGGAATGTTGTTCAGTTTACGGTACAAAATTGCGCGGTCGTTCATCCAGCTGTCGAATACTGAAGTGATAGCCCCCCAGAGTTGTTCCCATGGATCGCTTGGAAAATCGTGACCGGTTGATTTTTTAACTGCTTTTTTGAAACGATCAACCAATACTTTAAGGTCTTCAGTTGTAAGGTCGTTATCGAGTAATACACCTTTTTCTTTTTTCAGGTGGTCGATGATTTCTTCAAAAGGATCTTCGTCTTCTTTCGAAACTGGTTTCAGACCAAGAACAACATCACCGTACATCTGTACAAAACGACGGTACGAATCCCAAACGAAACGCTCGTTGCCGGTTTTTTTAACAAGACCTTTAACTGATTCATCATTCAATCCGAGGTTAAGGATGGTGTCCATCATTCCCGGCATCGAAGCGCGTGAACCTGAACGTACCGAAACCAGGCAAGGGTTTTTGCTGTCAGTAAATTTGGAACCCATGTGTTTTTCAATGTAGGCGATGCCATCTTCAACTTCGCTTTTAATCATTTTCAGAACCTTCTCGCGGCCCTCTTTAACATAAACCGTGCACATCTCGGTTGTTATGGTAAATCCCGGAGGAACCGGAACACCAATGAGATTCATTTCGCAAAGGTTAGCACCTTTGCCGCCAAGCAGGTTTTTCATCGAAGCATCACCTTCAGCCTTTTTGTTGCCGAAAGTATAAACGCTTTTCACTTTTGATTTAGCCATAACAGATTGCTGTTTTTGAAATTATATGTTAATAGATATTAATCTGATGATCCTATTTTGAGGGTGCAAAAGTACAAAACTTTAGTAATTATTTGTTTAACCTTAAGGCTAAGTTATCACTTATTTACTATGAATTTGTTAAAAAACGCAAATTAATAGCCAGTTGTAAAAGGATAAACAGGAAGTGTTTTTGAAACCGGGCAATTATTCAAACCAAAGCACAATTAGGAAAGTTGTAATATTTCTTCCAGTACCTTCGAAAAAATCTCATTATTAATGCTGCAAGATTTGATTTTCTGCAGCATTTCGTGAGGATTTTGAACCAATGGGCCAGGAATAATTTCCGTTTCCAGTCCTTTAATAAATACGGGTAGATTTGATTCTGTTAACTCTGAGTGAAACTGCAACGCGAAAACATTTTTGCCATATCTGAAAGCCTGAACAGGTGTAACCGTGCTGCCAGCCATCAGTATCGCACCTTCTGGAAGAGTGAAAGTATCGAAATGAAAATGCATCACTTCGAGGTTTTCCGGGAAATGTCTGAAAACATTATCCTGTTGTGCTTGATGCGAAAATTTAATCGGCCAGAATCCCATTTCTGGTTTCGAATTTTTATAAATGCGTGCTCCCAAAGCACTGGCAATCATTTGTGAACCCAGGCAAACACCAATAACGATCTTTCCTGAATGAATTGCTGCTTTAATAAATTCAATTTCTTCAGGAATCCATGTATATTTTTCGGCATCCGAAACACCCATAGCACCACCCATTATGACCAGCCAATCGAAATCCTCAATCGAAGGCAGTTCAGGATTTAAATCGAAGCGGGTCACAGAAGTTGTAAAATTGTTGTTTTTGGCCCAATCGCCAATAAACCCTAAATCTTCGAAATGGTTATGCTGAAAATAATGGAGATGCATTCTTAAAACATTTAGAAAACGGCAAATTTAAGCCAAACCTGTCAGGTTTAGTTGCCGGAATTTTTAACTTTGCAGCTAAATTCTGGAAGAATGAAAGTTACTGGTTTTACGTTTATTCGCAACGCAATTATATATGACTATCCGGTTGTTGAGGCAATCCGCTCTGTTTTACCAATTTGTGATGATTTTGTAGTTGCAGTCGGGGATTCAGAGGATGCAACCCTGGAGCTGATCGCCAATATTGATCCCCAAAAAATACGCATCATACAAACCACCTGGGATGATTCACTTCGAAAAGGTGGCAGGGTTCTGGCTGTTGAGACGGATAAGGCATTCCAGTCAATATCCGCAGATTCCGACTGGGCTTTTTACATACAAGGCGATGAAGTAGTTCATGAAAAATACCTGGAAGTGATAAAAAATGCCATGGTCAAATGGAAAGATAATCCCGAAGTTGACGGATTGCTCTTTAATTACCTTCATTTTTACGGCTCTTATGATTATGTTGGCTCATCAAGCCAATGGTATCCTCACGAAATCAGGGTTATACGCAACACAAAGAGCATATTTTCATACCGCGATGCACAGGGTTTCAGGAAAGGCGATAATCAGAAACTCAGGGTAAAAGCGATTGATGCCTATATGTATCATTATGGCTGGGTAAAGGAACCGGCAGTTATGAAACTCAAACGGGAGAATTTTCATAAACTCTGGCATTCTGATACATGGCTCGAAAAAAACGTGGCGAAAAAAGGTGAATTTGAATATTCAGGAATCGATGCACTGCAATTGTTTAAAGGAACTCATCCTGCCGTTATCCTTGACCGTATTGCAATAAAAAATTGGAAATTCGATTATGATATTGCCTTCAGCAACCTTAGCCTGAAAGATAAATTCAAATTATTCCTGCGAAAGTATTTAGGAATTGAAATTGGTTACAGGAATTATATCAAAATCTGATCTCTTCAGTCAGAACTATTATTATCCCTTACATCTTATTACACAGATAATGAGCTGTATGCGATGATTCTATATTTAAAAGTCCTTCCGGAGTTCCTTCGTACAGCACAAATCCACCTTGTTCGCCACCTTCAGGTCCAAGGTCAATAACCCAATCTGCGGTTTTAATCACATCCAGGTTATGCTCAATTACAATTACGGTATGTCCTTTTTCCATTAAAGCATTGAAAGCGGCTAACAAACGGCTGATATCATGCATATGTAGCCCTGTAGTCGGCTCATCAAATATAAACAGGGTAGGAGTGTCGTTACTGCCTTTTGTCAGGAATGACGCGAGCTTAATTCGCTGAGCTTCGCCACCCGAAAAAGTATCTGAAGATTGTCCCAGTTTAAGATAACCTAATCCAACATCGGCCAATGGTTTAAGCTTAGCTGCAACGCGTGCTGCATTGGCGTTCTTTTCGGTTGGATGCGCAAAAAAATCAATGGCTTGCTCTATGGTTAAATCAAGTATATCAGAAATTGTCTTTCCCTCGAATTTAACATCCAGAACTTCATCCTTGTAACGTTTTCCTTTGCAGCTTTCGCAGGTTAAATGAAGATCGGCCATAAACTGCATTTCCACCGTAACAATTCCTTCACCTTCACACTCTTCACATCTGCCTCCTTCAACATTAAATGAGAAATAGCCAGGTTTGTAACTTCGTAATTTAGCCAGCGGCTGCTCAGCAAATAAACTCCGGATATCATCAAATGCTTTCACGTAAGTGGCTGGATTTGAGCGTGAAGATCGTCCTATCGGGTTTTGATCGATTAATTCAACAGCAGAAATCAGGTTATAATCACCCTCCAACCGGTCAAATTTGCCTGTACGTTCGCCAAATCCGCCGTATATTTTTTTTAATGCCGGATACAAAATCCGCTTAATCAAGGTAGTTTTGCCTGAACCGCTTACACCGGTAACAACAGTAAATGCTTTAAGCGGGAATTTGACATCAATACCTTTAAGGTTATGTTCGCGGGCACCTTTAATTTCGATATAATCGTTCCATGGCCGGCGGCTTATTGGAAGCTTTATGGATCTTTTCCCTGAGAGATATTGACCTGTAAGGCTAATTTCATCTTTCAGTATTTCTTCAAATGTTCCCTGGAAAACCAGTTCTCCACCATGACTTCCTGCTAAAGGACCTATATCAATAACCTGGTCGGCAGCTTTGATAATTTCTTCTTCGTGTTCAACAACTATCACAGTATTACCCATATCGCGCAATCCCTTTAAAACCTTAATCAGAAGGTGTGTGTCGCGGGGATGAAGTCCAATACTTGGTTCGTCGAGAATATAAAGCGAACCTACCAGGCTGCTGCCCAGTGAAGTGGCAAGATTAATACGCTGCGATTCACCTCCGGATAAGGAATTTGAAAGCCTGTTCAGTGTGAGATAAGGTAAGCCAACATTACATAGGAAACCAAGCCTGTTTTTAATTTCAACAAGCAGTCGGTCAGCAACTTTGTGCTCATACTCATTAAGCTCAATGTTTTGAAAAAAAACAAGAGCACCTTCAATCGGAGTCAAAATAAGGTCGGTGATGGATTTTCCATTAATTTTCACATAATTGGCATCTTTCCGTAACCGCGTTCCAAGGCAATCAGGGCAAACCGTTTTGCCGCGATACCTCGAAAGCATTACTCTATATTGAATCTTATACAACTGGCTTTCAACCATTTCGAAGAAAGCGTTAATGCCTTCGAAATATTTATTTCCTTTCCATAATAAATTCCGTTGCTCCTGGGTAAGTGAATAATATGGGGCATGTACCGGGAAGTCAAACTTATGAGCATGAGTTATCAAAACATGCTTGTACTCACTCATTTTCTCGCCTTTCCAACAGGCTACAGCATCGTCATAAACGGAAAGACTTTTGTCAGGAATCACCAGATCTTCATCAATACCAATAACACTTCCAAATCCTTCACATGTTTTACACGCTCCGAATGGATTGTTAAAACTAAAAAGATGAATTGAAGGTTCTTCGAATGTAATCCCATCCAATTCAAAGCGGTTGGAGAATTCCAGGTTCTGAATTATCCCATCCTGAGTGAGACTTAACAAACAAGTACCATTTCCTTCAAAAAATGCTGTCTGTGCCGAATCTGCTGCCCTTGAAGAAAGGTCATCATCTTCAGGATCAATTGTAAACCGGTCAACCAGTACAAACATATCATCATAGCCGAAATCTTCAATTTTATTGAGAATATCTTCAATTTTCAAGATATTTTGTTCGTAAAGAACTCTACTGAAGCCCTGTTGCAAAACTACAGTAAGATCCTCTTTAAGCGTTCGGTCCTGCTTAGGTGATAGAGGGCTATAAAGCATTATAAGGGTTCCTGCCGGTTGCTCAATAATAGAATTCACAACATCCGTTACAGTATGCCTGGTAACCTGCTCCTCCGAAACTGGCGAATAAGTTTTACCAATGCGTGCAAACAGCAATTTGATATATTCATATATTTCAGTGGAAGTTCCAACTGTTGAACGCGGATTGCGGGTATTTACTTTTTGCTCAATGGCAATAGCAGGAGCTATTCCTTTTATATAATCAACTTCGGGTTTGCTCATCCGCCCAAGGAATTGTCGTGCGTAGGAACTTAGACTTTCTACATACCTGCGTTGTCCATCGGCATACAAGGTATCAAAAGCGAGGGAAGATTTACCTGAACCAGATAAGCCTGTGATAACCACAAGTTTATTTCGGGTAATAGCAACAGAAATATTTTTTAGGTTATTAACCCTGGCGCCTTTTACAAGGATATACTTTTTCGGGTCTAACTCGTCAATATTGTAAGGAATCATATTGTTATTCATCAAAGAAAAGCGATTATTCAATCAGGAATTCAGATTTTTACCTGTTTTCGGTGATGCAAAGCTACTCACAATTCAAACAATTAGCACCGGAAAAGAGTTAAGAACCATTTTAATACCAAAATAAGAAAATTCTTTTTGATGCATTTTTGTAAGTTGCATATTTTTTAAAAAATCAAGGTTATGTATAATGCTTGAGTGAAATACATGAACGTAAATATTGATAATTTTAATAAATATTTAGATTCGAATAAACTTAAGTTGTATATTTGCCCTATATAAAGTTAAATAGTTTATTCAAAGCTATTACTTTTCAACGCCTGATACATTAACTTTAACCTAAAGAACCCATTATCGAGAGATTTCTACGCTATTAAACTCGTAATAATTACTAATCAATAATAAGGAGGTATTATGTCAACCCCCATTGTTAGCGATCAGGAGCTTATAAGCAACTATCTCGCCGGTAATGAATATAGTCTTGAGGTTCTGATAAACAGGCACAAGCAAAAAGTTTACTCATATATCCTGCTCGTCGTCAGAGATAAACATCTGGCTGATGATATATTTCAGGATGCTTTTATCAAGGTTATAAATACCCTTCGTTCAGGTATTTATAAAGAAGAAGGAAAGTTTATTCAATGGGTAATGCGAATTTCCCACAATCTTATTATTGATCATTACCGCAAAGCGAAGCGTTTGCCGGTTGTCGACAATAATTCCGAAGATGGAGATATTTTTGACAACCTGCGTATTGTTGATGATTCTATTGAAGATAAAATGATTGTGGATCAGATTTACGAAGATGTTCGCAAACTTATTGAATACCTGCCTGAAGAACAGCGTGAGGTTCTTTTGCTCAGACATTACAGCGATATGAGTTTTAAAGATATAGCCGAACAAACCGAAGTAAGTATAAATACTGCCTTGGGCCGTATGAGGTATGCTCTTATCAATCTGCGTAAACTCATCGACAGTAAAGAGATTATATTGAGTGTTTAGTCAAAATATTTTTTATTGCAAACAATAAGAGTTAAATTTTAACGTTTTTTGGGTGTTAAGTATAACAAAACCCAATAGATGATAAAAATCTCTACACTCTTGAATGATTCTTCACCGATTGCCAACAAAAATACAAAAGGGGAATTAACTCCAGGCTTCCAGGCAGTGAAGATGTTGATTAGTTATTCGAAGGCATTACAGGTTATTCATTGTTCCGATTTCAAAACCTGTTACATCGTTCTCAACTAATCCGGCTACCAAAGTTTAACAAAAAAAATCCTGCTTAGGCGGGATTTTTTTTTGTTAAAAAACTGATATTGTTATTATGGGGGAATGAGCAAAATGAACTTTATCCACATATCTATTTGTTAAGCCACCATGCTTAAACAAATATTTAAGATATTTTAACAGTTTTTGCTATTTCTGTTGTATTCGGCGTAAATTTGCGCTCTTTAAAAAATATCGCATTTATATGGCAGGTAATAAATATGCTGTAATCGGAATTGGACAGTTCGGTAAAGCTATCGCAAAGGCTATTTCAGCAAAGGGTTATGAAGTAATGGCAATTGATAGTGATCCTGAAATAATTGACAGTATAGGTGATGATGTTGCTTATGCTGTAGCACTTGACGCAACTGATAAACGGGCTTTGCAGGGGCAGGGAATTGAAGAATTTGATGCCGTGGTTGTTGCCATCGGGTCCGATTTTGAACAGCGGTTACTTTGTGCTTCCATCCTGCTTGATTTAAATGTAAAACGCATTATTACACGTGCTAACGGCGAAGCTCAACGCATCATACTCGAAAAAATGGGTATTACCGAAGTATTGTCGCCAGAAGAAGAAGTGGGTATTATTGTGGCGGAGCGCATGCTTAATCCAAGTATTGTCAGCTACTTACAATTACCTGATAACCATCGTGTAGTTGAATTACTGAGTCCGAAAAACTGTATTAATAAAACTTTTGGTGAAATTGACCTTCGTGACAAATATAAACTCAGTTTAATTACGGTAAAAGAAGAACTGAGAGTAATGAAAGATGGTAAGGAAACCATTGAGCATCATATAATCGGTGTTCCCGATTCGAAACAATCATTACAGGCAACCGACAGGCTTGTAATTTTCGGACATGTTAATGATATTGACAGGTTTCTTGAAATCAATACCTAGAACATGCTCAGAGACAGGATCTATCAGATCAGGGAATCAATAAATATCAGGCTGTATGCCCATAAAGCCTATGTGGTCAGGTTTTTACATGTGGCAAGTATCATTGTTTCGTTAGTTGCAATAACCGCAATAATTTATCAGCATGGATTTCCAAAAACGCCTTACAACCTGCGGATTACTGAATCTATTATAGAGTTTAGTCTTATATTCTATGTACTTAAATTTTTACTCCGGTTATTCTACGATTTTCACCCGGTTGATTTCATAAAAGACAACAGTTTTGAAGCCATTTTATTATTGTTGGTAGCTGTTGATCAATTGATTAGTGTTTTTACAGGGTCCCACCTTGTACAACAATTTCTGATTGGCATTGGGTTTCCCGGAATTCATACTTATTATAACCTTTTTATTCAATTCTATTTCTTCCTGATCATTGCGGTTGAGATTGGAAAAGCCGGAAGATTTATCGATTATATTCATATAGGGCCTTCTGGTTTGCTGGCTTTATCTTTCATATTTATTATACTTGCCGGGACAGGATTATTGCTATTACCCGAAATGACAGTTTCCGGAATAAGCCCGATTGATGCTTTATTTACATCAACCAGCGCCTGTTGTGTTACAGGGCTTGTTGTAGTTGACACCGCGTTTTGCTTTACCCTGAAGGGCAAAACGGTCATCATGCTTTTAATCCAGATAGGTGGGTTAAACATAATTTCATTCGCTACTTTGTTTGCGACTTTTTACAGGAATTCAGCCGGTGTTAAAATGCAATCGCTGATCAAAGACCTTGTTTCAACTGACAAACTAAGCAACACAAGAGAATTGTTACAAAAGATCTTTCTCTATAGCATTTTTATCGAACTCACAGGCGCAATATTACTTTTTATAACCTGGCCCAATGAATTGATATTTAAAGGAATAGGGGATAAACTTTACTTTTCGCTGTTTCATTCAGTTTCAGCTTTTAACAACGCGGGTTTTGGTTTGTTTACGGATAATCTCTATGACATTACTGTCAGGCATGCCTATAACCTTCAGCTTGTAATAGCTACTCTCATTTTTCTGGGTGGAATAGGATTTATCGTTCTGGAAGATGTTTTTGGTTTACGAAATATCAGAGAGCGCAGAAAAGTAAAATGGAAAAGACTACAGACACATTCGCGTATTGCGCTCTATACTTCCGGAATTCTTGTTGTGGCAGGCGCCGTTGTTTTTTACCTGGTTGAATATGATAACACAATAAAAGGTTACGGAATATATGGTAGTATAGTTTCGTCAATTTTTCAATCAGTGACCTGCAGGACTGCCGGATATAACACTGTGGATTTTACCCGCTTAGGTCAACCAATACTGATTTTTATGATGTTCCTTATGTTTGTAGGAGCTTCACCAGGTTCAACGGGTGGAGGGATAAAAACTACAACCTTTTCGGTGATTCTCCGTTCAGCTATCAGTACTATTAAAGGGCGTAAAAACGTAGAAATCGTTAAACATACTATTTCAAGCGATACAATTAGCAGAGCTTATTCTATAGCCTTATTTTCAATTTCACTGATATTTATTTCAACTTTTGCTCTGACAATTACGGAACCTGATAAAAATTTTCTTGGTCTTCTTTTCGAAGAAATTTCAGCTTTCGGAACTGTAGGATTATCAACAGGCATCACTTCATCACTCAGCTTTGCAGGAAAATCTATAATAATTCTAACCATGTATATTGGCAGAATTGGTACTCTTACATTAGCACTGGCTATAACTAAACGGATTATTTTTACAAAATACCGTTATTCCGAGATTAATGTATTGGTTGGCTAATTAATTTACAAGCATAATTCATTTTGAGAATTTACGGGAAACTTTCAGCTATTCCGAAAATCTGAAAACTTAGTAGGCTTTAATCTGACCTGGACTGAATATTTCTGAGAACACAAATAATTATCGGGAAATACACCCAATTATATATATTGTAAAAGCCTCAGTACTTGCGTAAATCGAGTAGGAGGAAAATAAAATAGTTTTCCTCCTATTTTATTTTCCGACCTCTCACACCACCGTACGTGCCGTTCGGCATACGGCGGTTTGTTAAAATAATGATGGCTGTTTTTC
>CAIRMR010000195.1 GCA_903879715.1 uncultured Bacteroidales bacterium | reverse complement strand
TTTAGGTTGAGTAAAGTTCTTCAGCCCGGCTGAATTGGCTGCTTTTGCTTTTTTATCGTTATTAAAAACAATGAAATAACTTTCGGAAGCTTCAAATTGAAGCGGTATCTGAATCTGGCCATTTTTTATTTCGAATTCAGGAAGTTCCCGCGTTTCTCCGGTCATAGGATTCCACAATTCGGGTGTTCCCTGGCTTACCCTGAATGTACAGTTGGCATTTAGGGTAACGTTTGTTTTATTTGAAACAAAATAAATATCTCCGGAAGGAACCAACTTGTGCGTATACCTGACAGAGCCATCTGATGTAAAATCTTCAGCAATACCTATTTCACGGAGCACTGAAGCTGTGGCATCATAATCCGGGTATAGCTCAGGCTGTTTAATAGTTGAAAATTCACCTCCCCAGTAAATTTTACCTTTACCCAACTTTTGTTCTGTAATTTGTGGCGGTGCGGTTGTTGCTCCCCACATTGAATTGGCTTTGGCGGCAACCTGCTTGTCGCATTCAGGATAATTCACCAGGCTGGGGGATTTACGAGGGGGATTTCCAATGATAACCGCACCCTCATTTACCAATGACTCAACTTTATTGAGTAAAGCTGGAGTCATTGTTTCTGTTGCAGGCAGGACTAACAGGCGGTAAGAAGCCCCAGATGGAAATACGATTTTGCCGTCAATAACTGTAGTTTTCAATAACTGAGAAGGAGAGCATCCGTCGAAATTATAGCCTTTCCGATCAGGTAATAATTCATCTGCTGACTTCACGATAGAAACCGCATCGCCATCACCAAGCCCCAGGATATTATTTGCGGGACTATCGTGAGATAGTGCGGATGCCGGTGCCCTGAAAACCTGTGGTGCCCCTTCCGGCGTAAGGTAAAGAATGTCGGCTACTGTTTGTCCCTGTTGCAGAATGTACTGGCAACGGGAAACATATTTATGGTATCCGTCCACCATTGGCCACCAGGTCTGACTACGTTCATGATGCAGGCCATAAGGCCCAAACGTCATCCCCGGTTTCAGTCTATCATTAAGTGGCTGATGCTGAAAAATAACATACATGAACTTATTAATTCCGGATGCAAAAGCCCAGTCGCCCTGATCTTTCATTGATCCGGGATATTGTTTCCAGGCATCGAGATAGGCTGTGAAAGCCTCGGCAGCTACAATCTTCTTTCCTTCGATATGTGCAATGGAAGCAGCCTGAATGCAACTAAACGAAGAATTGAACCCATAACCATTGCACCAGAATTCGCACATGGGAACGTCTGCCACAGCACCTAATTCCATGTCGGCAGTAGGATTCATATCATAGGGTTCAATAGAAAAGCCCATGTTGTATTTCTGTGCGTATTTTTTCAGATGTATCGCATGGTTTTCAACGACCAGTTCCTGAGAAGTTAGTCGCAGATCCCATAAAAACCGTTCGCTTTTTTCTAGACTTTCAACCACTAATCCGGCATAAACCGGGTAAAACGGAAGCGGGTCGTACCCTCTGCGTTTTTTAAATTCTTCTCTGAGTTTTAGAGTCCAGTTTTGTGCTCCCATTTCCCAGCTATCCATATGCAGCATTTTTAAGCCGCCCTGTTTGTTTTTATCGGGCATTCCGGTTTTTTCAAGCAACTTACCGGTGAAACTTGACAGATGGGCATTAATGGCTGTGGTATCAAATTTATCAGCTTCAAATCCCACACCCGGCAATGGAGCCGGACGGGTAACGGCGCCGTTGTTTCTGCTTCCGAAGCGCATAATTGTCCAATTTCCATTGGGGGCTTTCCAATTCAAGGTACCGTCAGGTTTTAAATACTGTGTTACATCAATGATTTTATCCGGTGATATTGCCATTCCTTTAGCTGGTTCACTATAACTTGCAAGCGATGGAAGAAATGGTTTAACCCCAGGTTTTGAAGTGTATGGCTCACGATAATACAAGGCTTTCTCGGTAATATCGTTTATTTTGAAATCGCCGGCAGGAGTTGGAAAGGCAAGCACACAAACATCTTCGTAGTAATCGAGCCATTTTTGTTTGAGCTCGGGCGTAAAAGCACCATCTCCAAAATAGGGATTCATTGGTTCAGGTTTGGGAAGAATAACAGGCTTGGTTTCACTTCCAGATACCTGCACCGAACTATAGACAAGATGTTTCATCGACTGATCACCTGAAACCCATGGTCCTCCGCTGCCGGTCCAACCAGGACCAACGCCAAGGGTAATAGCAATACCTAAACGCTCCGATTCGCGAACAACATGGGTAAACAGATTCATCCATTCTTCGCTCATAAAATCTACTTTCCCCCGGGGAATACCAACATTAACCTCCATAAGCAATACACTTCCAAGGCCCGCGGCTTTCATCGACTCTAAATCAGCAGTTATTCCTTGTTTCGATATATTGCCATCCATTATAAACCAAAAAACTCCGGGACGAACAGAATCAGGAGGATTTAGAAAACCTTTCTTCAGTTCAGAAATTGCGGATTCGCCCATGTGTTGGGAACAGCTGCTCGCAAACAAGGTTGCCATAATTGTGACAGCGAAAACAATTCTATTCATTCTATGATTTTAGTACAATCAGGTTCAATCATTAAAAACTTTTCCCATTATAATTTTAGTTAACAAAAAAAATCTACTAACCTTCCGGCGACTTTTAATGATTTTCCCTTCAAACGCCTAATTTGTGGCTAATTACAATGTCAGTATTTTAACCGGCCCAATTAATCCTGATTTAAGCAATGGTGAATCAGCATTAAAATGTTTGAAGGTTGTAAAAGTATACCGGCCGGATGTTCTCGGTTTCCCGTTTAGCAGCCATTCAGGCCATTGATTGTCTTTAATCCCGTCGTCCGGTTTCTTTTCATCACCAATCAAACGGTTGGGCCAGAGGTTGGCCACTTCTATATCAATCTTGTTTTCACCCGGAATAACTGCTTCCGTAATTTTTATGCGGAAAGGAGCAGTCCATACAACGCCCATATCTTTTCCGTTAATCCATACCCTGGCAAGATTGTTAACTTCTCCCAGATCGAGGTAAATATCAGATTTTTTATCCGCAGCAACGTTTTCAGACAATTTAAATACATTGTGATAGGTTGCAATTCCTGAATAGTACTTTATGCCTTCTTCAGGTCGTGATGTCCAGTCAACAAGC
>CAIRMR010000194.1 GCA_903879715.1 uncultured Bacteroidales bacterium | reverse complement strand
GAGTCGCATATTTTTTGTTTTGTTTTGCGACTACTAATTTATGCGATTCTCAAGCACCTTTTTATTTCAAACTTTCGGATAGTTGTGACTTCAATTAATAAATCTTCGAATCGTCACGGTAACCTGGTAAGTTTAAGAACCAGTCGCCATATTTTGTACCGGCACTTGCAGCCCAATCCATAAAATGAAGATAGCCTTCGTTTATAGCTGTTTTTTCAACAGTGTGATTAAATCCCTGAAGTATGTTGATACCCCATGGGAGGTTATTCACAGTCTTGTAATACTTCCCCTTTGAAGGGTTGGAATCGTCCGAAAGTGTTCCAAAAAGTGCAGTGTTTACCATATTGGAAGGCATATGGTCGGCCAAATGAATCTCATTTCCTCTTTGAAGTTTGCTTACAATATAGAAATTAAATTTATCCGGTGAAAGATCACCGAGAGCAACCAAACCACCTGGAGCAGGCTTTCCCTTATCGATAAAAGTAAGTTGAACTTTCAGGGTTTTGGATGACACATTTGGTGCATCTTTATCTGTATTGATACCTATTCCCTTCCCGGGCCACGACATTTCTTTGTAAAAATTTTCGAATACAATACAGTTTGCATATTTCTGACCGTTTTCCAATCCATTCGCGTTCATTGAATAGATGGATGACGACTCTATAGAATTGCCATCAACGCTTATGATTTTATCAGGCGAAATACCATCAAGCTGAAATCCGAAACCATTTTTATAACTGGCGCCTGAAGCTTTCAACGTAAATTCCCCAATCACTTCTACTACCATATTACTGGAATTGGTAACAGTATTTAAGCGATAATCCACAACCAGATCATTAAAATCATAATCACCTTTTGATGGCCATGAATCTTCGAAGGCTAACGTACCTGACGATTTAGCAGACGGGAAATAGTTGTTGTAAGCTCTGTATGCATCACTGGGATAATTATCATCACTGTCTGCAACGCCATCATTATCAGCATCTTTTATAAATGATACAATTAAACAATTATTTTTCGGATCTGATGCGTAGGTTCCCGGAATTACAATATCGTCGGAAAAAGTTCTGCTATTTCCTCCTTGTCCTATAAAACTAATTATAATTTTATAGGGCAGTTTTGAATTTTGGATCTCAGCAGGGATTTCAGCACTAATATTCCGGATGTCAATGCTATGAGGTGTTGGGAAATCATAGGTATAAAATGAAACAGGTTTACCTTCCTGTTCCGAAGCAGTGTTTTCCGGGATATAAGCAATATAACTGAAAACAACTCCCCGGGATGTTCCACCATCATTTTCAAGCCTTGCTTTCATAGTAATATTTCCGGAACCAGGCATGATCCATGGCGTTTTTATCCAGTTTTCATAAGCGACTGAACCGGTTATTTTATCAGTACGTCCGCTCCAGAAACCAGTAATCCTGAATTCAATGTTCGAATAGCTTGTCTTTCCAAATTTCCAACAGTTACCTTCTTCCTGGCTTTGTTTACCTGATTCAAAATCAAGTTTGAGTTGAGCTTTAGCTTCAATGTAAAAAAAGCTGAAAATTATAAGCAGTGTAATTAATGTTTTATTCATTTCTTTATGTTTTTAATGTTTTGTTATTCACCCGGTACAAACGAAAATTCAGCCTGACCATTCTCAATTAAAAGTTGTTGGCTTATTGAGCCGTATGTTAGTGTCAGGTAGGAAATACCTCCGGGAACAACTAATTGTATTGTCTGATTATCGCTCATCAGATGCAATTGATTGAAAAGAATTGTACCATCAGGCAATCCCAGTTTCAACGTTGATTTAACCGGAACTATTGTTTGTAAACCGGTAATTTTAAACGCAATCTTAGCATCTGTACTCCAGGAAAATGAATCGCTGGCTTTTAGGTCTGCGAGATTTTTGGATTGTATGGTAGTAGGAAGTACATCATCCGTTTCTTTCGTACAACCTGCAAATAAGATAACTGAGGTAAAAAGAAGAGTTATTAAGTTTTTCATGTTTTATTCTGTGTTAGATTGAAATAGGGAAATCAAAACAAATGCCAATTATAAAATTAATTTTATAATATTGTTTT
>CAIRMR010000193.1 GCA_903879715.1 uncultured Bacteroidales bacterium | reverse complement strand
GTTACTGGTTCCAATAATTGGACAGGTGTTACACTCGACTGGCAGGCACATGCCGGGGTTACGTTTTATGATGTGCAGGCCGATACATCCAACACATTCAATTCACCGGTTATTGTTTCCGTGTCAAAAGCATACATCAACAGCAACAGCAGTAATACGGACACGGATCATACTTTCGGAGATCTGTTTTTCGGAAAGACTTACTACTGGCGAGTCAGGGCCAGAAATACCGTAGATACTTCAGCATGGACGACAGGAACCTTTAAAACCGTCGATTATGTTTCTTTGGTTTCACCTAATAACGGGCAAATAAATGTTAGTGCAACAGGCGTCACTCTTGATTGGACTTCACATCCCGGGATTGGTATATACCAATTTGAAATGGATACAGTAAATCTGTTTAATTCGCCATTTCTGATTAAAGCTGATAAAAACTATATCAATTCCAACAGTAGCAACACTGATACACAGTATTCAACAGGAATTTTGCGGCTGAACCAGGTATATTTTTGGAGGGTCCGTGCAATAAATTCCCTGGATACAAGTGCCTGGACGACCCGTGTATTCAGTACCGGCACTTGCGTTCCTCCTGATCAACCTGTTTTCATAAGCGGAAATATAACAGTCTGTAAGGAAAGTTCAAACATTTATAGTATTACAGGCGTAAGTGGCGCAACTTCGTATACTTGGTCTTTACCAGGTGGCTGGACTGGTTCATCAACAACTATAAGTATAAATGCGTATGCAGGAAGCTTGAGTGGAAATATCAGAGTCATCGCAATCAATACCTGCGGTACATCTACTGCCCAAACAATAAATGTGATTGTAAACACGGTAAATACTTCTGTTTCACAATCCGGAGCGGTGCTTACCGCAGAAGCGGCAGGAGCTACTTACCAATGGATAAATTGTATTGGAAATACCCAGCTTCCAGGAGAATCTAATCAAAGTTATACTGCATCTGCCGAAGGAAACTATGCAATAGTTGTAAAACAAGGCGGTTGTTCAGATACGTCCATGTGTTACAACGTAACTTTTACTGAAATAGTTGAAAGTACTGATTTATCAGCCATAAATGTTTTTCCAAACCCATCCAATGGAAAATTCACTCTTGAAGTGGTGAATAATATAAGTCCTGAGGCACGTATAGAAATTTACAATGTACTAGGAAAAAAAGTTTATATGGCTTACAATTATATTCAACCAGCATCAAAGGAAATTGATCTTTCTAAAAAGTTGAAAGGAATTTATTTTATAAAACTCTATGATAAAGAGAAAGTTTACATTAAAAAAATTGTAGTGCAGTAGCATCATCTTCTTGATGACAGGAAACCAAACCGGCTCACAATACCAGGTATTCTTGTCCTATATTAATAATTAGCTGACTCAAGGATGATCAGATTTATTGGTGATGTTTAGGTTCCTTATATCTCTGTTTTTCTCCCTGTCCTCCACGCCTCCGTGGTTAAGAGAATTTCGCCTTTGAACCAGATGCACATTGATAATAATATTGCTTTCCCTCTCAATATTAAACACTAAATTTGTACAAACTGAAATCAGCAATATTCATCAGAAGAGGTAAGTAAAAGTGCATCTTAGTACACTGAAAATCATCAATTTTAAGAATTACGAGGAGCAGGAAATGGCTTTCTCGGATAAGATCAATTGTTTTGTCGGCAACAATGGAGCCGGTAAAACCAATCTGCTCGATGCTATCTATTACCTTTCGTTTACCAAGAGTTACTTTAATTCTGTTGATCAGTTAAATATCCGTCACGGGGAAACCTTTTTTGCCATACATGGTTCATTTCAGCGCAACGGCGAACTTCCAAACCAGGTGAGCTGCATTCAGAAAGCCGGGATTAAAAAACAGTTTCGGATCAATACCAAAGATTACGATCGGATTGCGGATCATATCGGTCAGTTTCCCTGTGTGATGGTTTCGCCTTATGATCGGGATTTGATAAACGAAGGCAGCGATGTCCGCCGCAAATTTATTGATGCTGTGATCTCTCAGTTCGACAAAGCATACCTTGATAGTCTTATCCGCTATAACCGCCTGCTCGAACAACGCAATGGACTATTAAAGCAATTTGCAGAGCGCCGCCAGACTGACCGTGGCCTATTGTTGTTGATTGATGAGCAGATGATGGCTCCGGCTACCAATATCAGCGATAAGAGAAAATCTTTTCTTGAAGGATTTGCGCCGATTTTCCGGCATTATTTTGAGTTTATCAGCGGTGGCACTGAGAATGTGAGCATTATTTATGAATCCCAGCTTACTTCCGGATCATACCTTGATGTTGTGGATGAAGCTTTTCCGAAAGATCAGTCACTCAGGTATTCATCCGCAGGTGTTCATAAAGATGATTTTGTCTTTAACCTTGAAGGCTATCCGGTAAAACGGTTTGGATCGCAGGGGCAGCAAAAATCATTTGCTGTGGCTCTGAAACTTGCACAATTTGATTTTACACGTGATCTGATCGGCTTCAAACCCATATTGTTATTCGACGATATTTTTGATAAACTGGATCCCAGTCGTGTACAGCAAATTATTCAACTGGTTGATAACGATAGTTTCGGGCAGGTATTTATTACCGATACCGAACCGGAACGGATCAGGAGAACGTTTGAAAAAGTGGCGATTAATCACCGGGTGTTTGAAATTAATGGTGGGAGCGTGGATTTTAAATATTGAAGGATTACGAATGAAATGAATGTTTTGATTTACTTGCTTTTTGAGTTTTTTGCCACAGATTACACAGATTTTCACAGATTACAATTCCAAAGAATTGAGATATGTTTATAATAGAAGATCCGAAAATATTTTATGGACAGAAAGAAGATTTTCCACTAAAAGCTGAAACATACAAAATTATTGGCCTGGCAATGGAAGTACATAAAACTTTAGGAAAAGGATTTCTGGAAATTGTTTATAAGGATGCTCTTGAATTGGAATTTTCATGAGCTAAAGTTCCTTATAAAAGAGAAAAGCCATTTGTGATAAACTACAAAGGAGTTATCCTGAAGAGATTTTACAATGCCGACTTTGTTGTGTATGACAAAATAATTGTTGAAGTTAAATCTCAATCAGTAATTATAGATGCAAATTACAAACAAGCAATTAATTATCTTGCTGTTTCAAATTTGACAGTAGGATTAATCTTAAACTTTGGAGAAGATTCATTAACGTTCAATAGAGTAATTTTAACATAATATCATTCTGTGTATCTGCGTAATCTGTGGCAAATAAAAAGTTCATGAGTAATAAACTTGAATATTAGTTGGATCGGAATGAAAAAAACAAATGAAATCCTTTTAAAAGACGCCATCTCTGCTTTCCTGAAGGATAATAACCTGGAATCAAAGCTCAACGAAACTCGTGTAATCAGTGCCTGGGAAGAGGTTGTTGGGAAACTTGTTTCGCGTCATACGAACCAGATGTATATTAAAAACCGTACTTTGTTTGTGAGAGTTGATTCGGCAGCCTTGCGGGAAGAATTAAGCTACCAGGTCAGCAAGCTGGTGAAAAAGCTTAACCAGGCCGCAGGTATTGAAGCAATTGATGATATCAGGTTTAACTAGAAAGGATTTTGTGCCTAATCAATTTGTTTAAAGTTGTTTTAGCCACAGATTACGCAGATTACACAGATTTTAAACTGCGTTCAGCTGTTTTTTAGATGCAATTTGAGATGGAGAATACAAATGTATCTGTGAAATTTGTGAAATCTGTGGCATATATTGGTAGTGTTTAATTAACTGTGTAAAGGAGCCCGCGGCAGGCGACCGAGAATGAGTAAATTTACACAATTAATTAAAAGATGGACGAAAACTTAAAACGAGCACTAAGAGAGCATTTGGGCAAAGCGAAATCTTCAAAGGGATTATCAGAAATGCTCCAGGAACTATTCAAAGAAGCTGTTCAAGAGTTATTACAAGCAGAGATGGAAGAACATCTTGGCTATGAAAAACATGCTTCCAACAGCAACCAGTTCCCTAATAGTCGGAATGGGAAAGCCCGAAAAACCATTAAAAGCAAGTATGGGGAAACTGAGATTGAAGTTCCACGGGATCGCGAGGGAACTTTTGAACCTCAGGTTATTCCTAAACGCAAACGGATCATTGAAGAGATCGAGGATCATGTTTTATCCTTATACTCTCATGGATTAAGCACCCGTGACATCGAGAGCCACATCAAGGATCTTTACGGGGTTGAAATGAGTGAGGCAACCATCTCACATATTACTGACCGGATTATTGATCACATTGAACAATGGAAAAGCCGAAGTCTGGAACGGGTTTATATGGTGGTTTGGATGGATGCGATTGTGTTTAAAGTACGCCAGGATGGCAAGGTCATTGATAAAGCAGTTCAGATTGCTGTAGGCCTTAATAACCAAGGCTACAAAGAAATGCTGGGTATGTGGCTGTGCCAGAATGAAAGTGCTTCTTTTTGGATGAGTGTATTAACGAACCTGAAAAGTCGTGGAGTAGAAGAAATACTGGTCACCAGTACCGACAACCTGAAAGGATTTACCGATGCGATCAGCGCTGTTTTTCCATCCGCCAGAACTCAGGTCTGTATCGTACACCAATTGCGCAACTCTTTGAAGTTTGTTGTTTGGAAAGATAAAAAGGCGGTGGCTCAAGCTCTCAAACAAGTGTATGATGCCCCTGATGAGCAAATAGCTGCGAACAAGTTGGCTGCCTTTGAAGAGAAATGGGCTAAAAAATATCCTTACATCGGTCAGTCCTGGCGCAATAACTGGGATAAACTTACTACATTCTTTGAGTTCCCAATGGAAATCCGAAAGATCATTTATACAACCAATATCATTGAAAATATCAACCGGATTATCCGTAAATACACGAAAACCAAGACTTCATTACCTAACGATACTGCTGTTGAAAAAGCAGTATATCTAGCCCTAATGCAGGTATCTAAAAAATGGACCATGCCACAGCGTGACTGGCCTATTATGCTACTGCAATTTATCAATATCTTTGGACAGGAAAAATGTGGAATTAAAATTTAACCTTTACGCAGTTGATTGAACACTACCTACCATCTCGTTTACACAGTTAAGCTAACACTCTCCATATATTTGTTTGTCAAAACTTTAATTAAGCTGATTAATAATAGATTTTTATTAATGCTGTTATTGTTTCGTATTTAAAGATACCGTTCAAGCTCCCTGAAATCGGTTATAATAGTAAGTTCTTTATTCTCTGTATGTTCCAGGTTGAAACATATAATACAGTTTCTATTCCTAATTCCTGCGCAGCCTTTATTTCCGAGTTTATATCATCACCAACCACCAAAACGTCTTGTGTTTTTAACCCATAATCATCAAGAATTTTTTCGAAAATATCCTTCTTTGTTAAAGTCGTCAGGCCGGGGTTAATAACAAATATCTTATCAAAATCCTTCTCCAGATCAAGCTGTTTGATCTTGCTGTTTTGCATTTTCGTAAAACCGGTCGTTACCAGGAACTTTTTAAACTTTAATTCCCTGATATAGTTACAGCTTTCAACAGGCTCCATTGTATCATTATAAGTGGTATCTCCAGTAATTTTATTCCTTCAGCTTTGAGGTTTGCGCCAAAAAGGAATGCATCCGCGACTTTCTGGAAAGGCGTTCTCATTATTTCAGCCCTGAGCTGATTATAGTCTCCTTTATAATCACCGCTTTCGGTTATAAGTTGAAACAAAGATTTAAATAGTCTGTCTCCGATGGAACTAACCAGATAGATGGTATTGTCGAGATCAGCTATGATTGCTTTTTTCTTCATTGCTTATTTTGTCAGTCGTTGTCTATATAAAAAAGTCTTAATTCAGTTCAACAAATATTTCATTTAAATTGAATGGGAAATTATTGTTTTGGCCTCAGCTTTTAGCTTTTTGAAGAGTTCATCTTCAATGTGATGAAAATTATCTTTGTCAAATGATTTGGCAAACTTCCCATTGTCAAGGTAGTGAATCTGGTCGCAAACCTTGAGCAAAGGATCAATGATGTGAGACGAAACGAAAACGGTTTTTCCTTTTTCTTTAAGTGTGGTAATGATAAGCTCCAGGATTTTATTAGTTTCAAGATCAAGGTCATTAAAAGGCTCATCGAGCAAAAACAATTGTTTATCCTGTTTAAGCACACCAAGCAAGGCTAATTTCTTTTTCATACCGGTAGAGTAGGTTTCAATCAGGTCGTCGAGCGGCAATTTCATGAATTCCTGTAATGAAATGAGATTGAAGCCAGGATTGCTTTGCTTGAATATCTTCAGATACTCGTTTCCGGTTATCCTGGAATAGAAGTAATTAACTGTTTCCAGGTAGGCAATTTCTTTATTTGTAACAGGTTTTCCATTACGTTTTATAGTTCCCGTCTGAGCTTTTAAAGTAGTTGAAAGGACATTAAAAAAAGTGGTTTTCCCCGCACCGTTTAATCCGACGATCCCGTAAACCTGGTTTGATTGAAAATCAATCGTAATGTCATTCAATACTTTATGGTCCGAAAAACTGAAAGTCAGGTTCTGTATGTTAATCATTCAGATAGTTGTTTAAGTTCGTTTTTGCTTTTCCATAAGTAAATATGGCCATCAATAGCGGAATCGGCAGGAAATATGGGATTATGGAACCTAAGCTTACCAGGGAGAGAATCACATTATTGCCGATCGCGTTCTTATTTGGTTCATAGGATGAATATTTCAGGAAAACGGCATAACTTACAAATGAAATCTGCAAGGGAATAAACAACAGGTTCAGTATCCAGAATTCCGGATTGAAGATTGTATTTATTACCAAAACCGGAAGCTGGAGGATCAGGATATATTTTACCATGCGGATGAGTTTACGTTTCAGAAGTCTGGCAGAAGAAAAATTGCCTTCTCTCAGAATATGCAATGGCTCACATTCAGTATAAAATGAGGCAATTGTAACTGAAATAAACCAGAGGATAATCAAAGGGAAAATTCTGAACCAGCTTAAGCCTATTGCGACTAAATAGAGTGGAATCAGGAAACCAAACGACTTTCTGAAACCACTAATCCATTCAAAATCCGTAGCCGGAATAAAGGATGAAATAGTCTTAAAATATGTTTTCTGTTTTAAAGTAAACTTCAAAAAAGGAACAAGAAACAATGCAGCAGCTAACAAGGGAAAACAAATCCAATTATCTGTAAATAAACTGCTTACCGCAAAAGGAAATGTAATAAACAGGTATTCCGAATACATTTCCAGGTGTGGATTCCGGATATGGATATACACAAATTGTTTGTCATTCCTGTACGATTGAACAGAAACACAAACCAAAAACAGGAATGCAGTAAGGTAATAAGCGTCAGGAGATTTAAGGAAAACAGTGAATGATGCATAAATCAGAAAGGCCAACAATCCGAGTAAGATCACAACACCCAGACCTGTTGAATTCAGTTCCCGTTTCGCCTGTATTAGTCGGATATTTAGCAGAATAGCCATGCTGTTGTTTTTGATTTAGTGAGCTGTCAGGATTGGTTACCTGATATTCACCGTCAGCATTTTTTTCTCGCCGATATAGGCTTCCAGCTTGTCGCCAATCGCCACGGGGCCGACTCCTGCAGGAGTTCCGGTGAAAATATAATCGCCGGTTTTCAGAGTCATAAACTGGGAAACATAAGCGATAATTGCCGGATACGAAAAAATAATATCCTTTGTGTTTCCGTCCTGAACTGTTTCACCGTTCTTTTTCAAACTGAATGCGATTTGTTGCATGTCCTCAAATTCAGCCACCGGAATAAAACTGCTGATAGGAGCGGAGAAGTCGAATGCTTTGGCTTTTTCCCAGGGCAGGCCTTTTTCCTTGGCTTTCTGCTGCAGGTCGCGGGCGGTGAAGTCGATACCAACACCAATGGCGTCAATATAAGAAAGCGCAAATTTCTCATTTATGCATTTACCGACTTTGTTAATCCGCAGCACGATTTCACATTCGTAATGCAGGTCTTTTGTAAAATCAGGGTAAAAGAACGGCCGGTTTCGGGTTAACAAAGCTGAATCCGGTTTCATAAAATATACCGGTTCGGTCGGAACGGCATTATTCAGTTCTTTGGCATGTTCGGCGTAGTTGCGGCCGATGCAGATGATTTTCATGAGCTAAAGTATTGTTTCAAGTTTCAAGTTTCAGGTTTTAGGTTGCTGGATATATGTTGCAGATTTCAGGATTCTCACATCCGACATCTCACATCCGACATTTTTTAGCCTTTATTAAATCCTCTAAGCTTTATCGAAGTTATTGTTTTTTTAGTTGAAAGCGGGAAATCGCCTTTCATCATCCAGTCGTAGTAGGAGGGTTCTGTCTTAAATACTTCCTCAACCACTTTTCCTTTGTGCTTCCCGAAATTTATCACTTCCTGTCCTTTGGCATTGAAAATGATATGACCAACCAGGTCAGCATTGCGATTATAGTACGAGAATTCGTCAAGAGCTTTCATATCGTTTGTAACCGGAGTCGAGGTCTTTCCGTCCTTATCCGTATATTCAATGCCTTCATAACGTTGAAGTTGCGCTTTCAGAACTTCAAAAGTGGCACGGGTATCGGCTTCGGCGCTATGGGCGTTGATCAGTTCGGTATTGCAATAAAACTTATAGGCAGCCTTTAAAGTACGCGGTTCCATTTTGTGGAAAATATTCTGAACGTCGATGATCCGGCGGTTTTTTAAATCAAACTCAACTCCGGCCCGTAGAAACTCTTCAACCAGCAAAGGGATATCATATTTTATTGAATTGAATCCGGATAAATCACTGTTGCCGATAAACGCATTCAGCGTACCTGCTAATTCTTTAAAAGTAGGTTCGTTTTTAACCATTTCATCGGTAATTCCGTGAATGGCAACCACTACTGCAGGCATGGGAATAGTTGGGTTGATCAGGTGCCGGCGGAATTCTTCGTGCCCGTCAGGAAAAATCTTGAGCATGGCAATTTCTACAATCCTGTCGCTGCCAATGTTAATTCCGGTGGCTTCCAGGTCGAATACAATAAGTGGTTTGGTGAGATTAAGTTGCATGATTTATGATTGAGGTAGGAATATTTACTTGAATGGCTAAATTACAGCTTTTTCGGGTGTAAAAGGAAAAACCCGGCTAATAAAACCGGGTTTTTGTATCATGTTTTAGGTTTAAAGGGCACCGAGCGGAGCCGAGGTGCAGGTTTTAAGTTTCAGGCTCAAAAGTAGTTCAAATCATCAGGCTCAATTATAATTTACAATTTTCTGTTAAAATATGACTTTTTAAATCCCCGACCTGAAAGTCGGGGCAATTGATTCCTATATTAACTATTTTCCATTTTCTATTTTCCCCTTCTCCCTAAATTACCGTATTCACATCAAATCCTTCTAAAATCTGCTGTATCCGTTTAATAAACATCCCGGCCAAAGCGCCATCCACAAGCCTGTGATCGTAGGAAAGTGAAAGCATGCAGATATGCCGGATTGCGATCATATCGCCATCGGCAGTTTCGAGCACCCAGGGGCGTTTTTTTATAGTTCCGATACCAAGTATGGCTACCTGCGGCTGGTTGATTACAGGAACACCTGTAAGGCTGTCGAAGGTTCCGAAGTTTGTGATGGTAAAGGTTCCGCCGGCAATATCATCAGGGTTGAGTTTGTTTTTGCGCGAACGGTCAGCTAAATCATTCACATCTTTAACAACGCCTAAAAGATTTTTTGAATCGGCATTTTTTATAACCGGAACAATCAGGTTTCCATCCGGTAGAGCAGCCGCCATTCCGATATTGATGGCCTTACGCTGAATGATCTTATAGCCGTCGATGGAAGCATTCACATTCGGGAATTCGCGGAGAGCTTTAGCCGCAGCTTCTACAAACAAAGGAGTATACGTGATTTTCTGACCTTCACGTTTAACAAAACTATCTTTTATCTTATCGCGCCAGCGAACAATGTTTGTAACGTCTACTTCAATAAACGAGGTTACGTGTGGCGAAACCTGTTTTGACATTACCATATGATCGGCAATCAGCCTGCGCATACGATCCATTTCGATTACAATATCGCCGGTTGATGAGGTTACAACCGGTGCTTGTATTTTTGGCTTTTCTGCTGCGACTGCACCTGCAGGCACTGCCTGAGCTGTTGGTTTCGACCCACGGGTATGAATATAATCAAGTATATCTTGTTTTGTAAGGCGATTATCTTTCCCTGTTCCGGTAATCTTATCAAGTTCACTGAAAGGAATATTTTCCTGTTTTGCAATGCTTCGGACAAGCGGTGAATAGAACCTGTCGCTTTCAAAAGTCTCTGCAACATTAATCGTAGCTGCGGCAGGTTGAGTTTCTGTGTTTACTTCCGTTGTCGTGGTTTCGGTTTTTTGCGATGTTTCAACCGGTGCAGCTTCTTCGCCACCCAGGTTGATGATGGCAATAACTTTTCCAACCGGAACAATATCACCTTCCTTTTAAAACAATTTAGTCACAATACCTTCGACAGGTGATGGTATTTCGGAATCAACCTTGTCGGTAGCCAGGTCGGCGATCGACTCATCCTCAACAACCAGATCGCCTTCTTTTTTGTGCCAGCGTACAATGGTTGCTTCAATAATACTTTCGCCAAGTTTTGGCATTACCAGTTCAAAATTTGCCATGGTATGGGTTATGCTATTTTGTAAATATTTATGCTTTTTCTGTTTAAACAGTATGCTAAGGTCTAAGTGGTTTTCAGCACTTAAAGGTAATCTTAAATTCAAAGTATTCAGAGGTATAAGATTATTTAACTAAGTTTATGTGCTTTAGGCAATAAAAGTTGTGTTCAATTCTTTGACCTCTTTACCTAAACAAACAAATACATAGTTTGGTTCAAAGCAAAAGCTATTTTCGTCCCAGGCGCCTGAATCCCCTGTAAAGCAACCGGAATTCATTGCTGATCCTGTAATCGCGGGCGTAAAGCATATTGAGCCTTCCAACAGCCTGTTGGTCAATGTTTTGATTGCTCAGGCCATCAGTAGGATAAATAATTCCTTTGCGGATTTCAGGCAATTTGTGTTCCGAAAGTTCCACTGGATGATAACCGGTTATTGATTTAAACCCGGTTAATACTTTTAAAATATTTTGCAGGTAAGTTACCGGATGGCCCATTATCAAAACAGTTACAGGAAAGGAAACCAGTAAAGCCAGGCTCGTCACCACATCGAAAACGCGTTTGCTTCGCCTGTTCTGAAATTTACCGATTGAATTTATATCAATTACATAAAGGTCACCGGCGGTATCAATGGAATTGCTTCCAATAATAGACATACTTTCAGGCGGAGCTATTTTATACTCAACCTGCGAATGCTGTAATGCCGACATTTGATCTATAATGTTCTCGGCAGGCATGTCCTTGGCGCAAAAGATCAGTTCATCTATTTTATAAATATTGATAATATCCCTGATTTGCGAAACATTGCCAAGGAATCCATTTGTATCGCCTTGTTGCGCGCCTGTGTTAATCAAGCCGATAAATCCGGGATTTGAAAGCGCTTTCTGAAGCAGGTCAGCCACGCGCTGCACTTCCGGCGCTTCGCCAACTACGGCAAATCGTTTAGTTTTATTTGCGTGAATTCTGTATTCGCTGATATGAAGGATATGCAGAAGCATCCTCGAAAGCGTTAACGCAATTATCGCCCAGGCAGTACCTGTGAGAATCAGCGATCGAGAAAATCTGAACTCTTCAGGTAATAACGCATAAATTACCAGGATAATAATTGTACCGCTGAACAATCCCCGATAAGATCTCCACAGGCTTAGCGGCTTGTCGTACCCACCCGAATAATAGATGCTTATCATCCAGGCGGCTATAAACGAAGGTATTATAAGCAGGTAAAGCTCTTTCGGATAATGCCCGCCCCAGGGATAAACGAAATTCTGTTCCCAGATTCGTGCAATCATGGCAAGCCCGGCATATAAAAGTAAAGCATCAGCCAACGGAAGAAGCGTGTTTTTCAATACCCGGCTGACAATTGAAAGCAATGCCCTGAAATATATTGCCATATTGATAAGCATCGAAAAGAGCCTTGCATTTTTAGTCGTATAATGCTTTTGCGCAAAAATGATCATCGCGTTATAAAACACGAAAACATAGTTCAGGCTGCCTTTTTTTGTGCTTTCCCCTTTATAGTGGATTATACGGGCATCAGGGTAGTAGTAGTTGTGATAGCCGGCTTTTATAATACGATACGAAAGATCAATATCTTCGCCATACATAAAAAAGGATTCATCAAGAAGTCCAACCTTGTCAAGAACTGATTTGCGCATCAGCATAAACGCGCCAGCCAGGATTTCTACCTGGTGTGTTTTGTCCTTATCGAGATAGCCCAGGTGGTATTTGTTGAAAATCTTTGATTTCGGAAACAAACGCGAGAAACCGAATATTTTGTAAA
This sequence comes from uncultured Bacteroidales bacterium, assembly GCA_903879715.1. Taxonomy (GTDB): domain Bacteria; phylum Bacteroidota; class Bacteroidia; order Bacteroidales; family UBA4417; genus UBA4417. Next base: position 60,891 of record CAIRMR010000193.1, on the reverse strand, counting down.
AAGCTACGGCAGGCGTTGGTAATCCTCGTTTTGATTCAGGCAGAAACTTTCCTGTTCCGTCAACCATTTTCACGCCAAGTCCTCCCGCATCAGTATGGCTGTCCATAAAGGCAAGGATTTTAGCGAAAGTGTCAGTTTCCACTATAGTATCCGGGTTCAGCAAAAGAATATATTCTCCGGTTGATTGCCTGATTGCCTGGTTATTAGCTTTTGCAAATCCTGCATTCTCATAGTTTGCGATACATTTTGATTCAGGGAATTTTTCCTTTACCATTTTTACCGAGCCATCAATGGAAGCATTATCAACCACGAATATTTCAGTTTCAATGCCGGCGCTTGCGGCTCGCACCGAATACAGACACTGCTCCAGGAAGTGCTTAACATTATAACTGACGATAATTACGGAGAGTTTCAAAGGCAGGTTGAGTGAAGAAAGCACAAATATCTTAAACTTTATTCAAAGTTAATAGGATTTGGCTATCCCATTTAAATTTTTCTGCAAATAAGCAGGTCCTGGTAGTCTAAAAAATGTTTGCGGCCACACCACTGTCCATACTGTATGCTTTCCATTTTTAAACCTGCATTGCCTAGTTTTTCGAGCAGCCATTCTTCATCATAGGCTACAGTCCTTTCAATAGGATTAAGAGTGCTTAGCCTGTAAAATCCTTTATTGAAAGGAAAATTCATTTGTGCAGCCTTTCTTATCATCAGATCTTCGGATTCGCAATTAACAATATACAAGGACATCAGACAGCTTGCGCCTGGTTTCATAACACGGCCGGTTTTAGTAATATGATTTTCAATCTCAGCCGGCATCAGGTGGGTAAATGCTGAAATAAGAAAAACAAAATCGAATTTAGAGTCCTTGTATGGGAAATTGAACTTATAGGAATCAGTTTTGTCCTCAGTGTTAACCTGTTTGGCATCAGGACCCGTATTATGAAAACGGAAGTTTGGATGTTGAGCCGAAATGTTTTTAGTGCACCAGTCTATCTTTGTTTTGTCTGTATCAATTCCGTCGTAAGATCCTTCCTCGTTCAGAAAACGAAAAAGAGGCACAGCCATCTGACCAAAACCACAACCGACATCAAGAACAGTATGCTCAGGTTGCAGCCCGCCAAGTTCCTTGAAGTAGCTTAGGGATTTTTCGCCTTGTTTTACATAATCCTCATATCCGATTTGTATCTTTCTCCTGGGAGGAATGCCTTCAGGTCTTCTGCCATTTAAATGATCAAAAGTGTCAATGATTAATAAAAAAATATTTCTGACAAAAAGCCGGATTGGAGTTGGGAGATGGAAAGAGAGAAAACGGTTCATAAAAATCTAAAAGCCAATTGCGGCTGCTGGTAAAAGTAATAATTTAAAGTTAAACGGAATTAATTTGGGATTGTAGGTAAAAGACCTATCTGAAATTTTAATAAATGCATTTACACGTGGACAGGAAGAAAGCGAGAAAAGGGGAGTAATTTCATTTCAGTCAAACTTAAATGCGCATGCTGACGCAATTTTTTTTGTGCTATTTGAGATCAACAACACTTTTGTACCTGATAATTTCAAAATCATCAAAATAGACGGGTTCAGGTTCCGGATTATAAACATAAATTTTTAATTCTTGCCCTTCTGATTCAGATGAAATAAAAATCTCAAAACCAATTTTTTCCCATCCATTTTTATCGGCCGTAAGAATCCGGAAATCACCGTTATAATATGGGTTTGGTGAATTTGAGGAAGCTATCAACCCGCCCTTTGAATTGGTAGTAATCTTCCGCCAGACACTAATTATAAAACTTTCGCCAACCTTTAAGTCATTAAAACTAATTGTCATTCCATAAGGTGAATGCTCATCGAGCCTGGAGGAATGTTTTCCGGTATGCGCAAACTCAACGCTTTGTGTTTCACCGTTCCTGAATACTAAAGAACTATCAATATCACTGGCAAAATAATGATGATCCTTGCTTCGTGATTCAGCATTACAAGTATAAACTTTGCTAATGGTCCGTTTGGTTATATTGAAGTTTCTCTCATTGTTTTTCAAGTTGAAAATCAGCACATTGTTATATCTCCCAGCCAGGTTCGAGCAAAAACTCTGTAAATAAGGTTTGCTGTATAATTCCTCTATCCCGTTTATTATCAGATATTTTGCGCCTTTATCAACTGAATGTTGGATTTCGGCGCTATCCCGGTTATAAGTAATTTGTTCCTCCATGTTTAACCTGGTATCTGTATATTCTGTCCATCCTTTTTGGTTCATCAGGTACAGTGATACATTACTATAATCAGGTATCGAAATCACAGTATCCGTTGGCAGAATTCCAATTTGCCTCAAGTAAGGAGTGATACTATAAATATCCCTGTTTTTAGGATAATCGTTTATCCAACCTGTATAACGCTCATTGATTTTTTGGCTTGCGTAATAAATATTGAAAAGGAGAAAAAGAGAAAACAGGGATTTTAATAGTATTGATTTGAAAATCTTCGGGTAATATCTTTTTAAAATATCGAACACAACTAAAATAACAAGCGCCACTAAAATATAAATATCAATTGTATAGTAGTCGTGATCGGCAAATGTCCAGAATTGAAGAATAATATATACAAGCGCTTCGGCAAAGATGAATAGTACAGCGTAAAAGAGAACTTTATTGCTTTTCCTGAATGAAAACAAAATGAACAGAAAACAAAATGCCAGGAACACAAACACTGACTTGTGAAAATACTGATCCAACCAGATTTTTCTGGTATTTTCAATTACTCCATAAATAGCGGTCTTGTCTAATTTCCATATGGGGAATATGGTTGTCGAAAAATAATAACAGTCGTGTTGCTGATTATAATAACTTGCATAAACTAACCACATGCCTATAACTATAAATATCGAAATAATAGGTATAATCATCCGTAACGGCTTTTCGAATAGCTTCTTGTCTCCTTTAAAATGATTGACGCCAAGCTTTTCAAATATAAAAATGCCTGCTATTGCAAAAAGACTAAAAAGCGCCGTTACCTTAAAAGCAGCGGCGAGCAGAAAAACCGCCATCGAAACATAAAACCATTTAACCTTTCCTTCGTAAATGAAACATATAAAATAATACCAGCCAATAATTGAGAAAGCTAATGATGATGAATTCGATAGAAAATTGTTCCCATAAAATACCAATACAGGAGAAGTGAAAAACAGGAGAGTTAATGAAATTGCCCAAAATACATCTTGCAGCAGGTAGTGCAAAAGTCGGAACAGGAAAAACAGTCCAAGGAAAAACAAGAGTGTGTTAAATATCCGGTAGATATACTCATGATATCCGAAAACAGAATATAAAGCCGCAACCGAATAATATAAAATTGGAATTTCACTGGTAACACATTTTCCGCTTGTTCCTGAATCCGATGTAAGATTGTGGGTTTCAGGTCTGAAAAAATTTATCTTTTCCTGATAATAATTCAAAGCAATTGAAGCGCAATCCGATTGTCTCCAGGCATGAACCGATTGTGGCCTTTTAAATGTAATATCCTGATAACCATAATAAAATGAAACACCTATGAGTAAAACTATAAACAGAAATGAAGCCTGATATTTTTTCATTAATTGACTTTAAATTATATGTAATTTGATCTTTCTGTACAGGAATAATTTAGTATTGAATCACAAATACCGGTCATTTACGATGCACATCAGATAAAGCTCGAAAGCAGAGCAATTACCTTTGAATATTCTACACTTGTTTGACCTGGTATGGCAAAATTAATAAAAATGAGTTTGCCCATACAGTGAATAAGTATATATAGGTGTAAGTACAGGCTTTACTTCAGCCAACAAGGAGTAAATGAAGTGTTGTCGATAATAGAGTTTTAAAATTAAATAAAATCAGACGCTGTAAAAGTCATCAAAAGGTCACATTTCTTGAAAATATAACTATGATTCAGAGTCAATATTAAACAGACAACTTTTGATAAAAAGTTGCCGGGATTTGGAACTCTTTTAGATGCTGTATTTTTAAACAGAAGTCTTCGATCGCTCAATTTGAAATTTGTTTGTTAATTGAATCCCTTTGATTATATCTACAGCCTATTTTATTTCTTATTAAATTATCGGATGTCCGGCAAATTTTATTTCTGTATTTTTGCTGACGCTGTATTATTTTGCCATAAATAATACATGTGGATTGAATCTTTTTAACCGAAATCCTGAATTGGGTTTAGTAATAGAATAGAGATTCAAAGCTTTTATGCTGAAATAATTGTACAGTGTTTCCTGAATTTTGGATTTTTTTTGCTCTTTAATCAATTCTACGTAAGAATTTATACCTATGCCTTTAATAAGTGAATTTGCTCAGAAAAAGAAAATACAATATTTTCTTGAAAAAATCCCTAAAGACAAATCTATATTGGAAATTGGCAGTGGATCGGGTTGGGTTGGTGATTATCTGAAAAAGAATGGCTGGACTCATTATACCGGGATTGATATAATTTCGCCGGCTGATATTGTTGGTGATATCCAAAATTGGAAGGCCCTGGGACTAAAAGAAGAATCATTTGATATTATTATTGCATTTGAAGTTGTTGAACATGTTGATTGTTTTAAAGAATGTCGGGAATTATTACGACGAGGAGGAATGTTATTAGTAACAACTCCTGTTCCTCATATGGACTGGTTTTTAATTATGCTGGAATTTCTTGGACTTAATCAAAAGCGAACAAGTCCTCACAATAACCTGGTTTATTTAAAAAACATTACAAGCTTTAAAAATAAAAAAGTTAAAATTATTGCGTTCTTATCCCAATGGGGAATTTTTATAAAGGAAAATAAATGAGTCAAAAAACTGCCATTATCATTGGAGCCGGCCCCGCGGGATTAACTGCTGCTTACGAACTTGTTACCCGAACAGATATAAAACCAATAATCATTGAACAATCCAATGACATAGGTGGTATTTCCAAAACAGTAGTTCATAACGGGAATCGCATGGATATAGGCGGGCACCGGTTTTTTTCGAAATCCGACATCGTAATGAAATGGTGGCTTAATATACTGCCAATACAGGGATCTGATTCCAAAGATGATCTTCTGAAAGAAATTCATTACCAGAAAAAAAGAACCCAGGTTAAACTTTCACCCAATGGTCCTGATCCGGAAAAGACTGACCGGGTAATGCTTATCAAAAACAGGTTATCCCGGATTTTCTTCCTCAGGAAATTCTTTGATTATCCGATTACACTTAATGGTAAGACGCTTTCGAACCTTGGGATTGTCAGAATTATAAAAATCGGCTGGACGTATATCTGGATCCAGATTTTTCCTGTTAAAAACATACACTCACTCGAGGATTTTTTTATCAGCAGGTTTGGCAAAGAACTGTATAAAACATTTTTTAAAGATTATACTGAAAAGGTTTGGGGTGTTCCATGTACCGAAATATCAGCCGACTGGGGCGCGCAACGGATTAAAGAATTATCGGTTTCAAGGGCATTGCTCCATGCAATGAAATCAATTTTCAGGAACAGGAAATCAATTGAGCAAAAGGATACTGATACAAGCCTGATCGAACAATTTATGTACCCAAAATTCGGGCCTGGTCAGATGTGGGAAACTGTTGCCAGTATTATTGAAGAAAAAGGTGGTATAATTATTAAAAACTCAAAAGTTGTTTCTATAGCTATTTCGGAGAATCAGGTAAACGTACTGAGTTATTTTGATCAGGCAACACAACAAACATCAGTACTGAAAGGTGATTATTTCTTTTCCACAATGCCTGTAATTGACCTCATTACCGCAATGGGGAGTAAAGTTCCTCCGGCACTAAAAGCTGTAAGTGACGGTTTGCAATACCGTGATTTTATAACTGTTGGTTTACTTTTGAATAAGCTGAAAATCAAGAATGAAACAAAAATCCCCACACTGCACGGATTAGTTCCGGATAGCTGGATCTACATACAGGAAAGGGATGTAAAAGTGGGCAGGTTACAGATATTTAATAACTGGTCGCCTTATATGATAGCTGATATCTCAAAGGCTTGGATTGGCCTGGAATATTTTTGCAACGAAGGCGATGAATTATGGGAAAAGAAGGACGACGAGTTTATTCAATTCGCAATTGACGAATTACATAGTATTGATATTATTGATAAAAAGGAAGTGCTCGACAGTACAATGATTCGCATGCCCAAAACGTATCCTGCCTATTTCGGAACATATTCAAAGTTTGATGTTATCAGGGCTTTTACGGATAAAATCGAGAACCTGTTTTTAATCGGAAGAAACGGGATGCACAAATACAACAACCAGGATCATTCGATGCTTACCGCAATAACAGCTGTAAACAATATAATTTCAGGAGAGAAATCAAAAGATAATATCTGGAATATTAATACGGAAGAGGAATATCACGAACAGAAATAATATTAATCCTCAGATATGAAAAGAAAACAGTTTGTCAACAATTACAGGAAGCGACAATTTCTGAACTGAAAATTATTCTCAGCCATTTACAGTCTTCTTATTTAAGGTTAAAGAAAGAAATAAGAGGCAACAACCAATATACAAAGGCGCTAAAGGCATCATATACCTTGCTACACCTAATGGCCCGGTTAAAAAGGCTACATAAAAAGCCAGGAACAGCAGAAACCATTTGAAATATTTATTGATATTGCGCCGGAAAATGAAGCCTGTAAAACAAATTAATTTGAGGATATTCGCCAGGAAAATAACTGCAAGGGAAATCAGCAAAACAAAGGAGTGTTTAAATAAAAATGCGAGCGCGCCTTTTACGCCAATTTGGTTTATCTGAGAAAGCAAGCCATTGATTTTCTCAGCTTTTAGATTGAAAAAATTAACCAGGTCGAACCGGCCCGGATCAAGAAAAAATCCAGCCATCCCTTTCGTGTGAAAGAGGAAATAACTTACAGGATGTTTCATCACAATTGGAACAGCGTATTGCTTTTTATACGCGACTTTATTTTTATAGGATCCCTGTAAAGCCGATATACTATCGATTGCTCCTACGGTACTATCAGCTGTTTGTAAACCTTCTGTTTTAGCTAAATAATAGTAAATGTTGAAATCCAGCACATTTGCAGTCACTATGCTCGACACCTCAAATACACCGGTTTGCCTGTAATTCCGGTATTGGTATGTAAAAAGTATCAGTAAAGGAATCAGGCTTATCAACAGAGGTTTAAACGATGCTCTTTTAAAACTTATCCAGATAAAGAAAAGTACATTCGCGAAAATGAAATAAACGATTACCGGTTTTGTTAGTAAGCTCAAACCAAGTAATAACGAATAGATTAAGCCGAATAAAGAACGTCTTTCGTTCATATATTTAGTAAAAAACCAGGCCATCAGTATGATAAGAAACTGAAAGAGCGTATCGCTCATTATCATGTTTGCGTATATAAATTGCGATGGTGTTACAAAAAGCAGACCAATAAATAGTATATCATATTTAACCAGGTATCCATATTTCAATATTATTTGCCTGACCAGGTAAATTCCGGCAATGGACATTATATTCTGAAGAAAAATGACCAGTATCAAACTGTTCGAAATCATCTGGCAGGCAGCCAGAAAGAGAGGATATAAAGGCGGTCGTCTTGTAAAAAGTTCAGTAATTATTGGTTTGTTCAGATCACCACAATACAAAAGGAAATCGGATTTCAGGTTGGCGGCAGCCTTTAAGTACTCAAATGAATCTGTAAGAAAATAATTTCCATGCAGGACCTGCCAAATAAAAAAACATAGGTGTAGAAAGACAAGGGATAAAAGGAAAAATCTGTTCGTACCGGCTTTAATCATGAAAGCTTGTTTTTTAGTTCACTGGAATACTGATCACTGAAATAGTTTCCAGGATTATCATCACATGCAAATATCGGCTATTTCTTTCCAATCACAATATTCTCGGGACCATACCAGGGATGTATCTCATAGCCAAGCCTTCCTGATTTAATAGCAGGATCGGTTTGCAGGAGTTGTTTTACTTCATCCTCTGTAGCAACATCAAAAATAAATATGCCCCTGTAGATACCTTTATCCATAAAAGGACCTGCGAGTATCATCTTTTTTTCGTTGAACAAGCGGGTAATATTGCCTAAATGGCCTTCCTGGATTTTGGCGGCAGTAGCGCTGTCCTGTGTCCGGTTTGGACCTGCTGTGAGAAATACCATAAAGTACTGCTTCATGTGGAATTCTTCCTCAACATCAGATTGGGCTTTTAGAGTACTGAAGGAAATAGAAAACAGGAAAATGGTAAGAAGGATACCTGCAGGAAAACTTTTCATGAATATTGTTATATAATTGTTATTCAAAGTGTTAAAAGATCTTCGGATACTTTACTGGATTATAATCGTGCATCATATTGTAAATACAATCGAAAACATCTTCGGCATTCGGATTCGAAAAATAATCGCCATCAGTTCCGTAGGCAGCCCTGTGTGCCTGGGCGGTAACCGTGCGAGGTTCAGAATCAAGATACTGGAATCCTTTTTGTTCTTCCAATACTTTTTGCATCATGTAGGCGGTAGCTCCTCCCGGAACATCCTCATCAAAAAACACGATCTTATTGGTCTTTTTAAGCGATTCGGCTATCATTGAATTGATATCAAATGGTTCTAATGATTGAACATCAATAAGTTCCACTGATATTTTAAAGTCGCGGAGCTGACTGACAGCATCCTGCGCAACACGAACACACGAACCATAGGTAACCAGCGTAACGTCAGTTCCCTGGTCCATAATTTCGGGCACTCCAACGGGGATGCGGAATTCGCCTATATTCGAAGGTCTTTTCTCACGTAAACGGTAACCGTTCAATGGTTCAATGATCAGAGCCGGTTCATCAGATTGAAGCATGGTATTATAAAAACCTGCAGCGCGCGTCATATCGCGGGGAACTAGTACATAAATTCCCCTTATGCTGTTTATTACCATACTCAGTGGCGAGCCGGAATGCCAGATGCCTTCGAGACGGTGACCACGTGTTGTAATAATCATCGGAGCTTTTTGCCCTCCCCGGGTGCGGTATTGCAACGTTGCAAGATCATCACTCATCACCTGCAGACCGTAAAGTAAATAGTCAAAGTACTGGATTTCTGCTACTGGTCGTAATCCTCTCACTGCCATTCCGATACCCTGGCCAATAATTGTTGTTTCACGAATGCCGGTATCAAATATCCGTGATTTGCCATATTTTGCCTGCAAGCCTTCGTACGTCTGATTTACGCCGCCAATCTTGCCTACATCTTCTCCAAAAAGTACAATTTTTTCATTCGATGCAAACTGATAATCCCAATTGTCACGCAGAATTTCTCGCCCGGGTACCAGCAAAGCATCATTTTCATAAGCCGGAGCAACCGGTTTCACTTTCCTGGCTGATTCTTCGTACTCACTGTATAAAAATGTATTGAATTTTTCGTGGCTTACCTTAAGCTCTTTCTCCAGCCAATTGGAAACATTGGTTTTCAGTGAGTTGGAAGGATTACTACATGAATCGCAAATTAATCTAAGTATTTTTTTTGCTGCCGACATGATATCTTTACGGATAGGCTCGGCAACATGGCGCAAATCTTCCTTAATGGAATTGATATTAGCCGTTTTAGCACAGTTGCAGGTGGTTACATCCGCAATTGCCAGGAATTCATCACGAAGCTGAAGAAGTGGTTTCTGGTAATGGCTCCATGCGGCTTTTTTTGCCTTTTTTACAATGTCAACCGATTCACTTTCAATAACTTTAAGCTCTTCATCTGAAGCGATATTCTCGGCAATAATCCATTGGCGCATCTGTTTAATGCAATCAAATTCCTTTTCCCATTCAAGTCTTTCTGTTGATTTGTATCTTTCGTGAGAGCCGGAAGTACTATGGCCCAGAGGTTGTGTTAATTCAGTAACATGAAATAAAACGGGAATATGATTTTTACGGCATTCATTGATGCCTTCTTCAAACATTTTACTCAGGGCGGCATAATCCCAACCTTTAGCTGTGTAAATAAGGAAACCGTTCTTATCCTTAGTTTTTTCAAAACCTTTAAGTACTTCGGAGATGCTTCCTTTCGTAGTTTGAAGTGAGCTTGGAACAGATATTCCAAAGCCATCGTCCCAAACTGATAATGCCATTGGAACCTGCATAACGCCGGCTGCGTTTATTGCTTCCCAAAAATGGCCTTCCGAAGTACTGGCGTCACCTATAGTCCCAAATGCGACTTCATCTCCATTTTTCGAAATTCCGGAAAAATAAGCAAGGTCAGGATTATCGCGGAATAATTTTGATGTTAACGCAAGTCCCAGCAAACGAGGCATCTGGCCGGCAGTAGGGGAGATGTCGGCTGAAGAGTTTTTCTGTTTCGTAAGGTCTTTCCAGTTTCCTTTTTCATCAAGGCTTCGCGTGGCAAAGTGGTTTCCCATAAGTCGGCCGGCATTCATAGGATTGTATTCGGGATTGGTGTCGCCGTAAATCTGGGCAAAAACTTCCTCAATTCGCATCAATTCCGAGGCAAGCATAAAAGTCTGGTCGCGGTAATAGCCTGAACGCCAGTCGCCTTTGCGAAAAACCCTTGCCATAGCCAGTTGAGCTACTTCCTTCCCGTCTCCAAAAATTCCGAATTTGCCTTTTCCTGAAAGTACTTCGCGACGGCCAAGCAAACTGGCCTGCCTGCTTTCGTTGGCAATACGGTAATCATTTAAAACTTCTTCCTTGTTAAATGCTTGCGAATCAGTTTGATGATGTTTGTTAATGGTTTTAACCGCCATGCCTGGATAAGTATTTATATAATGTAGTGTTTTTATAACAAAAATAGGTGTTTCAATGTTGCAATGAACTAATAATTCTCAGCAAGAATTTCAAAATAGGCCTGAGGATGTTCGCATCCGGGGCAGTTTTTCAAAGCACGGTCGCTTTCGAATATCAAACCGCATTTCCGGCAGATCCATTTTACTTTTTTGTCCTTTTTGAAAACTGTCCCATTTTCAATATTGCCTGCAAGTTTTGCGAAGCGCTCAGCATAAAATTTCTTTATCTGCCTGAAGAGTTTTAATTTGGTGGCTACCTGTTTGAATCCTTCATCCCAGGCCGACTGTTCAGATTGGGCAAATAATGAACTCTCCTGAATTTTTTCCGCTTCAAAAGCTGCTTTCAGATTTTCGAGAGTTGTACCAATAGGTTCAGCTTTAAAAGTGGAAGAAATTTCCAATTCAGAGCCTTCCAGGAACCTGAATAATGTTTTGGTATGTGACTTTTTCTGTTCGGCTGTTTCCGTAAATATTGCTGCTATTTGCTGATAACCTTCCTTTGCCGCAACTTTGGCAAACCACAGGTATTTCTGTATGGCCTGCGTTTCGATGGCAAAAACACGCATAACATGCTGAACAGTATGTGAATTATTGAATTCCTCCATAGTTTTACGTTTAAAATCCGCACTATAAAAATATGCAATTAAATCTATACGAGATAATATTTTTCAAAATAGACTTTAAATGTCCATAAACTAAAATGTGGATTTATGGAATTATTTGCGAAAAAACCGGTACCAGATAAGTCTGAACCGGTTAATGAAAATCTTTTATGGGTCGATTCACTCTTAAAAAAGAACCAAGTCACAAATTCCAAATTCCAAATCCCAAACCCGTTACCTAATTTTCTTTTTGGATTTTGGTTCCTTGGATTTTGGTTCCTTGGAATTTGGTTCCTTGGAATTTGGTAATTTGGGACTTTGAATTTCTAATTATCATATTGTCCAACAATAAATTACTTGCCTGTAATCCAATTAACGATTTTATCATCATTTGGCTTTGTTCCGGGTGAAGCGAAATCAACAAGGTTCCCTTTTTCGTCAATCATAAATTTTTGAAAATTCCAGCTTACGGGAGCATCTATTTTACCATTCAAAGCTTTTGTTGTCAGCCATTTGTAAATAGGGTCAATGTCGTTTCCTTTAACGGATATCTTCTCCATCATTGGAAAAGTAACCTGGTAATTCACTGTGCAAAATTGTTTGATTTCAGCGTTAGAACCTGGTTCCTGTTTCAGAAAATTGTTGGCAGGAAAGCCGATAATTACAAATTCGTCTGGTCCGTATTTTAAATAAAGCGCTTCTAAATCTTTGTATTGTGGAGTATGTCCGCATTTAGAGGCTGTATTTACAACCAGTACTTTCTTGCCCTTCAGGCTCGAAAGATCAAATGTTTTGCCATCAATATCTTTGATTTTAAAGCTGTAAAAATCAGTCTGAGCAAACCCTGAAATTCCGGCTACCATAAGGATGAGTATTAATGATAAGGTTTTCATTTAGAATGAAGATTATGTTTAAATTATTTTAGGAATTATTAAACATAAAAACAGCTGGGCTTACTGAATGTTCATTTTTTTAGAAAAGTTGGGAATACTGCCTGAGAACTTATGGATTTGAATTCGGCCAGGTGGATTTTACCGATAAATCAAAAACAGCTTAAAAAATCATAGTATAAATTCTTTCGATTTTATCGTGTAATTCGCTGATTGATATATTTTTACTTTCCCTGATATATTCTTTTCCCTCGAAAAACACCAGCAGTGTAGGTGAAGAAAAAACTCCATACTGTGCCGAAGTAGCAGGAAACTGTTCAGCATTGATCAAGTGGAATTCGATATTGGGAAATTCGTCCTGGACCAATTCCTGAACTTTAGGTCGTAGAATTTTACAGGGTGCACAATTATCGTTATAAAAATAGAGCAGTACAGCTGCTTTATCTGCTACAAGGCTTTCAATGTATTTTATTTCCATAGGTTTAATGATTAAGAATTTGGTAAAGATTTCTCATTTACTCCGGTTCCGAAAAGAGCGAAGTCATATTTAACAGGATCGACCGGATCGAACAAGTGCAGATTAGCGGTTAATTCTTCAACAGCTTGCCAGTCATCCTGTTTCCGTTCCAGAAGTCCAAGCTTGCGGGCGACATTTCCTGAATGCAGATCGAGCGGGCAAAGCAAATCTGAAGTTTTAAAATTCTTCCAGATTCCGAAATCAACTCCTTTATTATCATCACGGATCATCCACCTCAGATACATATTGATGCGTTTCGAAGCTGACCCTTTTTGAGGATCAGGCACATGCTTGCGGGTACGGTGCAGGTGCTGGTAGCCAAAGAATATTTCCCTGAATAGGCTAATGGACTCTTTAATCCTTTGATTGGCATGATATCCTTCCAGAAAAACCGCTTCCAATCCGTCATTTTTACTGTAAATCTGTTGCAGGGTATGAACAAAGTACATACAGTCATCCCCTTGGAAAGTACGATGCACAAAGGATGCAAGTGTTCCAATCTCTTTTTCAGAAGCTTTCATTACAAAATCATAAGGAGAATTATCCATCCGGCTTATCAGCTCCCTGCTTTTATTTATGATGGTTACTCTTTGTCCCCAAGCCAGCGTTGCAGCCAGAAATCCGGCAATTTCAATATCTTCCTTTTTTGTGAAAAGATGCGGTATGCTTATAGGATCTTTTTCAATAAACTCCGGATTATTGTAAAAAGCGGCTTTCTCTTCAAGCAGATCGAAGAGTTGCTGATGGGTGAAATTCATTCTGCAAAGATAAGAGGTTGACGGGAATAGTCTTAAAAGAAGTTTAAAGTCAAAATACAAAAGTCAAAGGTTAAAGTGAAGACGGACAGAAAAAGTTCCAAGCCACAAATTTCAAGCTCCAAGTTCCAAGCCACAAATCCCATTCAAGCATGGAACCCAATTTGAATGCAAAGGTTTTTTGATTTATAAAAACCAACATTACAGAGATACAATGAAGTCCCGGAATTCATGTACGTTTAGGACGCAGGAGTTATTTGCCCTACTTTTAAACTGTATATTGCCATTAGTAATGAAACAGATGTTTTTGCTTTCGCACTGCAACAGGTAATAGTGTTCCGGGATTTCTAAAAATCCGATAGCATTATGGTGACGGTATAAACAGCGCCGAAAATGCACCACTGCCAAAATCCACTTCATCTTCTTCTCCATCCCATGCATTAAACCATCCAACGATGTAGTATTTATATGTTCCACCTGAAGCTACTGTGGCAACAGCTGTGACCGCACAAGGCACCTGATAAAATCCACCAACAAGAGTTTCATGCAATAGCCAAACTGTTTTTGAAAGAGCTTCGTCAAAATTACTACTACGCCGGCTTGCTGAAATACCAACGTAAACCCAGCTATTTCCAAGGTAAGTGTGCGAGGATTGGAGAAACCCTGTCACGTTCAACAAAACAGATCCTGGTCCCGGAGCCACCACAACAATGCTGTCCAGTGGGCCCCATGATTCCATTGTCGAAATGTTTTTAGGCCACCCTGTACTCGAATTCTTATAAAACACTCTGGGGCTGTTAGTGATTTTTACTGCACTGGCGAATAGGGTATCTTTTACCTGGGCGCTTCCGTAAACATGCAATTTTTTTGCCGGGGTGGTGGTGCCTATTCCAACATTTCCACTGATGTAAAACTTTCCCCCATCAAAATATCCTGAATATCCTGTAGTTGAGCTAACCTGTCCGAACACCCCTTTCCCGGTAGCTAAGTCTGATTTACCATACACACCCTGGTTGGAACCTTCTCCCCAAACTCCTGTGCTGCTGGTATTTGTGGCAATTCCCATCACTCCGACGCTGCTGGTACCGGTGGCTTCCCCCATAACGCCCCGACCTTTAAAACCTTTCGACAGACCATAAACTCCATAGGCTGAACCTGCAGTTGAATTGGACACTCCCCTCACTGCTGATAATCCCTCAGCAGCATCGTCAAGCACCACGTGCAGTTTGTCAGAGGGTGTAAGTGTCCCGATGCCCACTCTTTTATTTGCATTGTCGAATTTAATCCAGCTATCATCGCCAAAACGACCGAAAGTAATATCCTGGGTGGTCAGCATGCTGAGGTCCTCTGCTACCAGCCGCAGGTCACCCCCGGTTAAACCTGTTATCCGGGCAGCCTCACTTCCGAAGTAGATGCTATAAGGGAGACTCAGATGGATATTGCCGCCGACGTTGAATTTTCCCAGCCGGTTGACGCTTCCCATTTGAACGGAATCTGTGGTGGTGGTCAACCTGATGATTGATCCATCATCGGTCCAGCCGCTGCTGCCACCTGTGGCGTCTGCAGCTGGCGCCCAGGTGGAGCCGTTCCACTTGAGTGCCTGTCCGGTAGTGGCGCCTGCCTGTGCAATCTTAGCCCCGGTTACTGCCCCTGCGTTTATTTTATCGGTAGTCACGGCATTACCTGCCAGGTCAGGAGAGGCAATGGTTCCATCTAAAATCTTCGATGAAGTAACTTTTCCATCTCCAAGGATTGGATTGGGATATAATCCTGAGAGGTCGCCGCCAGCAGGACCTGTTGGAATGCCTGTGCCGGTTTCATCCGCAGCCGGTGCCCATGTGGTACCGTTCCATTTTAATGCCTGGCCGCTGGTCGCGCTGGCTTGTGCAATCATAGCTCCGGTTACAGCTCCTGCATTGATTTTATCGGTTGTAATTGTGGAATTGGCTAAATCCGCAGAGGAAATTGAACCATCTGCAATCTTTGATGAATTCACGCCGTTATCAGCAATTTTTAGGGGAGTTGAAGATGTTCCGTTACCCGAAAGGGTAGCATCGGTTACAACGGTTTGTGTACCCCAGTTGTCGCCACCGCCTGATGAAGGCAATGTTACTGATCCACCGCTCTTGTCGAGGGTGAGCACTGTGCCGCTGATCGAAATCTTCTGGATCTCATTGGCCGGGTCGGCATCGGCGTCGTTGTTGTTCTGAACGTTTTTAGCATAAAGCGCGTATGGCACGCTCAGCAACTGGCTTGTGCCCATCCATTGGTAAGAACTGCCGCCATTGGGATCCATTTCTACTTTCACAAAATAAATGTCTGATCCCCAATTAATTTCAGAGAAAATGTTTGTCACTGGCAATCCGTTTCCTATCTCAAGGTTGATAAGTCCAAATGTGTTGGTTGTTCCGGAATGTGTTTCGCTGTAATCAGTTGAACCATTTGCGCTTCCTTTCAATATGCTGATACGAAAGGAAACATCCCTGTCGGCCAGTACATTGCCTGCTCCGTCGCGGGCTACTGTCTGGTATTTGATAGACTGTGGAGTTTGGGCTGACAGAATTAATCCCAGGAACAATAAAAGGATCGTTGAAAATGTCTTCATACGAATTAGTTTTAAGGAAGGGTTTGACTTACTTTTTTCTTTAGGCTGATAAACTTTTTACGCTATCCTGACTTCTAAAAACTATTGTCATATTCATGATTTCCGATATCCGGGGAAACTCCGAGGTATTGAAGCATTTTTTAATATGTACGTGAGATAAGTTTATTTGTGGGATAAGCAGGAATTTCCTGGCCGATAGTGTCAGAAATAACAGAAATACTTTTGTTGTCAAAATATCTGAATTCATCAGGCAGCAGGATTTGTCTCATTTGCATTAACGAAAGATAATTTCTTGCCTGTTAGTCGGGGGATTTAACCCTGATGAGTGCGGAGCGCATAGAGTTCTTTCCTGTGCAACTCATCAATCCGGGGTTAGTGTTGTAGCCCGGTTTAGAAATAAATTAAAATAGAAATATAGCCGGTACGAGTCAGTATTTTACAATTTTAAAAGTCTGCGCGGGGATATCTGTATCACGTGTAATTTTCAGCATATAATACCCCGGAGCAAGCAGCTGCATGTTTATTCGTTCAGTCTGGCCGGCGAATTCCTGCAGGAGGATTTGCTCTCCCTTTGATGAGTAAAGGAAAAGCCTGAGTTTGGAAATGTTGTTGTTATTCACTTTAATGTTTATTTCCCCCAAAGTTGGATTAGGATATACCTCTAATTCAAATCCAGCCAGGGGAATTGGATCAATGGCTGTTATAACTAATTTGCTTTGGTGGAATCCCTGGGTTAAGATTGTACCACCCGCTGAGAAGGTTTCGACCATCGGTTCACCAATCGTCCAGGATAACTGGAGATTTGCAGAACTTTGTGCGGCTACTGCAGATGAAATCACTTCCTGTGCCCGGCTTTTACAAAAAAGCAGCAGGAGCGATAAAACCAGGAAGAAAACTTTTAATTTCTTCATACCTAAACATATTTAGTTTTTAAAGATACGATATTTTTTTGAAATTTCAATCCTGAGTACAGTCCGAAAAGGTGAAAATCAGAGAATGCCGCAAAACATCAATATACAAATATCTGCAAAGGACTATTATTCAATACATTGAATTTTGTGAAATTTAGTGATTTTGTAGCTGTAAATTGCTTTTCGGAGTAGACTCAATCATGATACCAGATGTTTCGTCTCCGCTTGGCATGACAAAAAACCAGACGATTCGACTCCAGTCAGCTTGACAAAAAATATAATCCTACACTTAGACAGGTTCAGTGACCAAAAAACAGAAAACAAAAAACATATAACAAAAAACATAAAACATAAAACATAAAACATGAAACTTGATGCTTCAACTCCACTCAGCATGACAAAAAAAACTGAAACATGACGCCCTAACCCCCAAATCCTAATCCCCAAATCCTACAAAAAAAGACCACCCTTTTCAGAGCAGTCTTTCCTTAAACAAATAACTATCAGTTATTTAATTCAGAACCAGAACAGGAGTAATAAGTCCTTTACCTGTTTCAATGGCTTTTTCATTTTCAGGAATCATAACATGGTGACGGGCGGGAAGTGATTTTTCCAGACCTTTATGAATATATTCCATCTCAACAATTGGCTTGAGTTTCAGGAATCCTCCGAGAACAATCATATTGAAAACTTTTGACAATCCAAGTTTGCCTGCCATTTCTGCAGCTTCGATGGAGTAAATATTTATATCTTTCCTTTCCGGGAAACGCGTAATTCCATTTGGATCATAAATAAGAAGTCCGCCTGGTTTTACAGTATGTTCAAATTTATCCATCGACTGCTGATTCAGAATGATGGCAGTATCATATTCGTGCAGAATAGGCGAACTGATGCGTTCGTCGCTTATAATTACTGTAACATTTGCTGTGCCACCACGCATTTCAGGTCCGTACGAAGGCATCCAGCTTACTTCTTTATTCTGCATTACTCCTGAATAAGCAAGGATTTTTCCCATCGAGAGAACTCCTTGTCCGCCAAAACCTGCGATGATTATTTCTTCCGTCATTGTATCGAAATTTTAAAGCTTTTTTTGAAAGTGCTGAGAACTATTTATCGTCATTCACTTTAATATCACCAATAGGGTAGAAAGGGAACATATTATCAACCATCCATTCGTTCGATTGAAGCGGAGTCATTTTCCATCCTGAATTACAGTTAGAAACAATTTCGACAAATGAAAGTCCCTTGTTCAGTTTTTGATTTTCAAAAGCTTTGCGAACAGCTTTTTTAGCTTTACGGACAGCTGATGGAGTGTGGACTGCCTGGCGCGTAACATATATAGTGCCTGGAAGTGTTGCAACAAGTTCAGTCATTTTCAGCGGATTTCCCATGGTTGCAACATCGCGACCATAAGGAGAAGTGCTTGATTTCATTCCGGGAAGTGTGGTTGGAGCCATTTGGCCACCGGTCATTCCGTAAATGCCATTGTTAATGAAAAAGATAGTCATATTTTCACCACGGTTGCAGGCATGGATGGTTTCGGCTGTACCTATAGCGGCTAAATCGCCGTCACCCTGGTACGTGAAAACAAATTTCTCAGGAAACAACCGTTTTATGGCTGTAGCAACGGCGGGAGCACGACCGTGAGATGCCTGTTGTATGTCAACATTCATAAACTCATAAGCTAGTACAGAGCATCCAACAGGAGCAACTGCAATAGTTTCGGATTGGATTCCCATTTCTTCGATAACCTCCATGATAATGCGATGGGCTGTACCATGGCCGCAACCAGGACAATAGCTAAGATCTTTGGGTGTAAGCAGTTCTGTACGTTTATAAACAACGTTTTCCGGCTGCACTATTTCAGGGTTTGTTTTAAATTCTGCCATAATCCTATCCTCCAATGATTTGTTTCTTCAGTGCATCTACAATTTCTGAAGGTGAATGTACAATTCCGCCATAGCGACCAAAATGCTCAACCGGTATGCGACCTTCAACAGCTAACTGCACATCTTCTATCATTTGCCCGGCACTCATTTCAACGCATAAAATTCCTTTCACACGTGAAGTCATTTCTTTAATAAGTTTCTTTGGGAACGGGAATAATGTTATTGGCCTCATCAGTCCGACTTTTATTCCTTCAGCACGTGCAATTTCGATGGCTTTCTGGCAGATGCGGGCACTGGTACCATAAGCTACAAACGCATATTCGGCATCTTCACAGGAAATTTTTTCATAACGAACTTCGTTTTCTTCGATAGAGCGGTATTTCTTTTGAAGTTCCTGGTTATGGCGCTCCATTTTGATCGATTCTAGGTCGAGCGAAGTGATGATATTATGCTCTCTGTCAGGAGTTTTGCCAATGGTTGCCCATGGAGTGTTTTTTCTGATTTCTTCCATGGTGAAACGTGGTTTCTGAACATCCAGTTCCACTTTTTCCATCATCTGGCCAATTGCTCCATCCGAAAGTATCAAAACAGGATTACGGTATTTAAAGGCCAGCTCAAATCCCAAACCTGCAAAATCAGCCATTTCCTGAACTGATGCAGGTGCCAGAACGATTAGTTTATAATCGCCGTGACCGCCGCCTTTAGTGCTTTGGAAATAGTCAGATTGTGAAGGTTGTATAGTTCCTAATCCCGGTCCGCCACGAACAACATTAAGTATTAAACAAGGCAGTTCAGCTCCTGCGATATAAGAGATTCCTTCCTGTTTCAGGCTTATTCCGGGGCTTGATGAAGAAGTTAAAACGCGTTTCCCGCAACCCGCTCCACCGTATACCATATTTATAGCTGCAATTTCGCTTTCAGCCTGCAAGGTAACCATGCCGGTGCGCTCATGTGTTTTCTGAGCCATCAGGTATTCCATCACTTCCGATTGCGGAGTGATTGGATATCCGAAATAGCCATCAGCACCGGCACGGATGCAAGCTTCGGCAAAAGCCTCATTGCCTTTCATTAATCTTAATTCTTTCATCTGGTATTGTTTATTTTTAACGGGTCAGATGGAATACGCCATGATTAACTTTACGATTATCTTTTAAAAAAGACATATCAATCATGGCTATTTCATCCTTAAGTTTTTAAACTTTAGTCATTAAATTTCTTGCGATACACGGTAATTGCACCATCAGGGCAAACTACAGCACAGTTTGTACAACCAGTGCATTGATCATTGGTTGGTATTGCGTAATGATAGCCTTTCCTGTTTACCGGTTTTGCCATAGCAATTACATCTTCAGGACAAGCCGGAACGCAAACTTCGCATCCTTTGCACCTTTCGATGTCAACTACGATTTCTCCTCTGTTTTTTGCCATAATATTTTAAGTGTTTCACTGAATTTGTGGTGGCGAAGTTAGATATTAATTATAACTCAGAAGCTTTTATTCGTAAGAATTAAAATTAATTCTGCTAATTTAAAACGAATTTAGATTATTCTATATTTTATTTTTATGAAAGAAGATTGAAGTAAGAAGTCGGAAGACGGAAGTCAGAAGTTGGAAACATGGATCGATTACTTGTGCAGACGCCCCTTCGCTCTTCGCCTTGTCGCCTTTCGCCCCTCGCCTTGCCACCCTTATTCAACCGGATGATGTTCGTGGAATTTTTTCAGTCTGAATTCGAGCTCAGGGAACTGTGTGCGTTTAACCAGTGAAACACATGCCCTCAGGCCCTCTGTGTGTTCGCTGCCGGTGATGGATAAGGAAATGGCACTTATACCGTAATAGAGCAATTCTCCGATCAGATCTGGTCCGTCGAAGCCTGGATACATAATTGTAAAATAAAATCCGTCGGCTATAGGCTGGTCAATATCTTTGTCGTATACGATTCTGAAACCATTATCAACGAAGAGTTTCTTCATGATTTTCGCTTTCTCACCGTATTCCTTAACTTGTTCAACAAAATTAAATTTTCCTTCATTTGCAGCTTTAAGCATGGCCGCCAGTGCATATTGTGCTGAATGAGCAGTTCCAGAACTCAAAGAATATACAGTTCCGAATATCATTGCACGTCCAAACTGGTTGCTGGTATAATTCCGTAACAAGTCATCGGAACAAGAATTGAATAATTTATCGCTGATCACCATCATCCCGATCCGTTGACCAGCATAGCTGAAAGCTTTTGAACTACTGATGAGCAAAATATAGTTATCAGTGTATTTTGCTACAGTTGGTTGGTAAGGAGGAACGCCAGGTTTGCTGTAATCCTTACGGAAATCCATTCCAAAATAAGCCAGGTCTTCTAAAATAACTACGTTGTATTGATTTGCGAGATCACCAATTATTTTGAGTTCCTCGTCGTTAAAGCAGATCCAGGATGGATTGTTAGGATTTGAATATAATACGGAATGGATATTTCCTTTTGCAAAATAAGATTCCAGTTTTGCCCGGAGTTTTTCACCCCGGTATTCATACACATCAAAACTGTCGAATTTCAAGCCCATTACCCTGTGCTGTTGTTTATGCACCGGGAAACCGGGATCGATAAACAAGGTTGTGTCTTTCTCTTTATTCATCCTCGAAAGTGTCATAAATGCAGCAAAACCGCCTTGCATGGAACCTACGGTCGGGATGCATCCGGCAGGATCAACATCAACATCGAGGAAGTTTTTCACAAACAAGGAAACCTCATTTTTTAAAACCGGAATACCATCAATATCAGGATAAATAGCAGCAACACCTCTTTGCAGGGCTTCAATTTCGGCATCTGTCCCGACTTGTGCCGGCGGAAGTCCGGGAACACCCATTTCCATGCGGATAAACTTTTTGCCGGAAGCTGCTTCAATATTATCGACAAGACGTTTGATTTCCCTGATTGTGGCTTTGCCAACAACCGGGACATTCAGTTCCCTGATCTTGTCGTTTACGATTTCAAAATCGATGGGTGTATCAATATTTACTGCTTTCATCTGTATATGAATTAGTTGCACAAAGTGTGTGGTGTTTCGTAAGATGCCACAAAGATTAGAAATCGGATTGTGATAAAAAAGAGAAATTGAAAATATTATTTGATTTTTAAAATTTCAAAGCTTTTTGAATTCGGATTTCATTTTTAGTTATTAGGTTATATATTTGTAAGTGCATTATTTGATTTTATCCAAAAAAGGAAGGTAAATAAATGTATAATTGTATGCTTCTTTTATACAAACAATCAAGATTATATTAACTCTAACCATACTTAACTGAATATTTATTTAAACCGAAGTAAATGAAAAAGTTAATCATTGTGAGTAAAGTGTTTCTAGCAGTAATGGCCTTCATGATTTCGGCTGAAGTACATTCTCAGACTGCAGAAGAATACTGCAAATCTGCAGCTGAAAAAGCTAATAACTATGCATATGACGGAGCTTTAGCAGACTATGACAAAGCCCTGGAACTTAATCCTGTAATGGCTTTGGCATATGCCGGCAGGGGGTATTTAAAGTTCTTGTTATCTGATTATAACGGAGCAATTGAGGATTGCAGCAGATGTATTGAATTAGATCCCGGAATCCCGCTTGCCTGGTCAGCCAGGGGTTTAACAAAGGTAAAACTTTGGGATAATGAGGGCGCAAAAGCCGACTATACCAAAGCCATTCAACTTAATCCGGAAAATGCAGATGTGTATTTTTACAGGGGAACAGTGAATCATGAAACAGAAGATTATACCGGGGCGGTTGCCGACTTTAGTATGGTAATAAAGATATTTCCTGACAATGCCGATGCATATAACAGCAGAGGGCTGGCAAAAAATGAATTAAAGGATGAAAAAGGCGCGTTTGAGGACTTTACAAAAGCAATAGAGATTTCCCCTTTCTTTCCATTGGCTTACTACAACAGGGGACATGTAACTTTCTTTCAATTCAACAATACAAAATGTATCGACGACTTCACAAAGGCAATTGAGATTGATTCGAATTATATTGACGCTTATTATGCCAGGGGCCATGCGAAGAAACACAGGCGCAACTTTGCCGGAGCTATAGCAGATTTCAGTAAAATAATAGAGATTGATCCCATGACAACAACAGGTTATGGCGACAGAGCATCTGTTAAATATACCATTAAAGATTTCGCCGGCGCGCTTGAAGATTTTAACAAGGACATCGAAATTAATCCTGAATTTGGTGAAGCCTATAATAACAGGGGATTGGTTAAACTTGAATTAAAAGACTATAAAGGTGCAATCGCTGATTTCTCAAAAACCATTGAATTAAACCCTGAGCATGATGAAGCGCATTATAACAGGGGAATGGCAGAAATTGAATCTGGCGCGAAAGAAAACGGGTGCATGGATTTAAAAAGGTCCTCAGAATTAGGCTATGCAAAGGCAAAGGAAGCTGTCGCGAACTTCTGTAAGTAGGGTCATTGTAAGTTGATTTTGGAAAATTTGTTGTGCATAGTGCTTAGTGCATAGTGCGTAATGCAGTGTGCCTTGAGTGTACAAATCAGGTGTCTGTAACGAATTGGTGGTAAACTATAAAATATGCTAAGCACATAGGACTGTGCACAAAGCACATTAATTGGTTTTAGTATTTTGTCTTTCAAGCCCATCACATTTTAAAATAGTCTTACATTTGTTTCAAAATAATTAAACTTACATATTTAATGGAGCCCATTATCAGTATTCGGAATCTGTATAAAAATTATGGATCAAAGCAGGTACTCAAAGACATTTCAATTGATATTTATCCCGGCCAGGTTATAGGGTATATCGGCCCAAACGGTGCCGGTAAAAGCACAACGGTGAAGATTCTTTGTGGATTGATCTCCGACTTCAGCGGGCAGGTTACAATTAAAGGATTTGATATCAAGCAGAATCCGCTAGCCGTTAAAAGCATTATCGGATACGTTCCCGAACTGGCCGAACTGTATGATGTGCTGACTCCCAATGAGTTCCTCTCGCTGGTAGGCGCATTGTATAATCTTCCCCCGGAGGTTGCATCTGAACGAGGGAAAGGCATGCTGGAAGCTTTTGGCCTGGCCGGGAATATGGATCAGCGTATGGATACTTTCAGTAAAGGAATGAAACAGAAAGTGCTGATTACCTCCGGTTTGCTTCACAACCCGGATATTATAATACTGGACGAACCACTAGCCGGATTGGATGCCAACAGTGTTATCATTGTGAAAGAACTGATAAGCAAACTGGCCGATAGCGGGAAAACCATTTTCTACAGCAGCCATATGATGGATATAGTTGAAAAGGTAAGCGACAGGATTATCCTTATCAACGAAGGTACAGTGGTAGCGGACGGATCGTTTGAAGAATTGAAACAGAAACAGGGCGACAGCAGCCTGGAGAAGATTTTTGCCCACTTAACATCGACTGAATCCATGGGGGAAGCAAGCGGGAAACTGATGGATATTCTTGGAAATAAATAAGTTAATACAAAATAGCGATGCACTGAGCGTAGCCGAAGTGTTAATAGAAAATAGTAGAATTGGGAATCCATTGCCCCGACCTTCAGGTCGGGGATCAGAAATAGAAAATAGATAATATAAAATTGATCGTAGAGACGCGATCCCTCGCGTCTCTGACGAACAATCCAGTAAATATTTAAATCATTTTAGTTTCATGAATTTTTTCGATCGATTTTTCCTTAAAATATTCCTTTTTGCTGCGCCGGTTTTGCGGAAAATGAATGTAAATATGGAACACCTGAGGGCAATCCTTGTTGCAAAGCTAACAATGGATAACCGCAGGCCGGCAGCATTTCAGCAGATGAGAGCATCAAAGGAGAAAAAGGAACTGAACCAGGCAACCCTGAAAACGATGTTTGTGTCGCTGATTATAGGTTTATTTTTCCTGATGAGTTTCGCGATCGGAAACGATATAACTACCCAACTTACTTTTTTCTTCAGCATGTTTATTTTTATGCTGGCGGCAACACTGATCACTGATTTTACCTCGGTGCTCATTGATACCCGCGACAACCTGATCATACTTCCAAAACCTGTAAACGATGCTACTTTTGTTACTGCCCGTCTCCTTCATATAGCTATTCATATCAATAAGCTATTATTGCCAATGGCATTGCCTTCGCTAATTGCATTAATTGTAATGCAGGGTCCATCGGCAATTGTTCCTTTCATTCTGATGATTCTGTTTGCAACTATGTTAAGTGTTTTCCTGGTTAACGCGGTGTATATTTTTATTCTTAAAATAACAAAACCATCAAATTTTCAGTCGGTTATCAGCTATTTTCAGATTGCGTTTGCTGTTGTTATTTATGGTTCATACCAGCTTTTACCACGAATGATGTCAAAAATGGGAATCGATACCATGAAGGTTTCGGAACTTCACAACATCAGTTACTATCCGCCTTACTGGTTTGCAGATGCATGTAACAGTATTTCTACATTTTCATTTGAATCCCGGAATATTTATAACCTGATGCTGGCGATTGGGATACCGCTTGTAAGCATTTTTGTGGTGGTAAAATATTTCGCTCCGGCATTTACACGAAATTTGTCAATGATTACTGGCAGTACAGAAGAAATTAAAATCAAAAACGTTTCCAAAAATGAATCGCTTGCCTACCGACAATCATGGATTGAGAAACTGGCTTCGAAATTCACTTCCGGTAGCAGCGAGTATATGGGCTTTCTTTTTACATGGAAAATGATGGGCCGCAGCAAGGACTTTAAAATGAAAGTGTATCCCGGGTTTGGTTATTTGATCGTGATAATAGCGATGATGATGCTTCAAAGCAATTCGCCTTCGCTGGCAGATTTTAACGAGATGACTGAAAGGGGAAAATCGATGTTTATCGTATTTCTGTACTTTGGCAGTTTCATCGTTTTGTCAGCCATCGGGCAGCTTCCTTACTCTGATAAATTTAAAGCGGCATGGATATTTGCCATTACCCCGATTGATGCGCCAGGTAAGTTGCTTAGTGGCGCGCTGAAATCGGTTATTATTTGCTTTTATATACCGTTAGTACTGCTTTTTTCACTGTTTGGAATTGTGATTATTGGACCTTCGATACTTCCAAATCTGGTTTTAGGCTGTTTTAATGTTTTGGCAGTTACTTCATTAATAGCATATATGACTTTAAGGAAACTTCCGTTTTCAGTGTCTTCTCAGGATGCTTCCAAAAACAAAACAACTGCCAGGAATTTCCTGACTATGCTGATTCCTATGCTTTTGGGCGGTATCCACTGGCTGATTTTCGATTATACCTGGGCAGTTGTTATTCTGGCTATACTTGCTGTAATTGCAACCTGGATGATAATGGATTCAATCCGGAATATGAGTTGGGCTAAAATTGAGAATTTCGATGTGAACAGGTAAAAAATGTTTCAGGGTTTACCTTCGGTGAGCTCACTTCGTTCGGTTCAGGTTTCAGGTCATGCCGTTTTGCCTTAGTGCCTTCGAGCAGTAGTTACTTCCCTTTCCCGATAGTCAGGATCAACCCTAAAGCAATACCCAGTAAGGCAGCAAACAGCACCCTGAATTCAGCCGGCAACAGGAAGGTTATGGTATGGGCCGGAATCCAGAAAAAAGGAATGGTCTTCTTGAAAATAAAATTCCACATCACATCCCAGTTCATATTTTTAAAGATAGCAGCAAACGGAATAGGGGAGAAGAGCCCGCTTACAGTACCGCCGGTTTTAATAATATGCGTATCAGTGATTTTATGAAAAGTCATCATTACCGGGGCAAAGGTCAGGTTCATGGTGGTGGAGATGGTAAAAGCATCCAGTAATTTGAGAAATGAAAAACCGCCTTTCATGGTTTCGGGTGCACTGATCAAACCAAGATAAGCCAGGAATACCGGGCCACCGGTCGAAAAAATCTGGAATGCAATGTTAATTGCCAGCCCTAAAAATCCCCAGACAATCATTCGCGGAATAATACCAAAACCCGGCTCATTGTAGTTACCGGTCCGGATTCGCAAAGCGATTATTTCCCCCAAAGTTGCCAGCAGAGCAAATTTGAAAAAACTCATGATCATTCCATGTTCTTTATTGAACTGCATATACCCGTTTTTGACCGGAGGAATGAAAATGAATACGGCTAAAACAGTGAGTATGCTTATTGAAAAGATGAGGTCATTCTTCTTCATAATTCAAAAAAAAATTCGTTGGCTGGAAGACCGAAGTCGGAAGACCGAAGTCCGGTAATTCAGATATCTTCTTTGCTAATTAGTTTTTATCATTAGTAACAATGTTTTGAACTTTGCTCAAATAAACATCTTACCAAATATTTCATTTTGGTAACTTACACTTCCTACTCCCTACTCCCAACTTCCTACTCCCGACTTCCGACTTCCGACTTCCGTCTTCCGTCTTCCGTCTTCCTAACTCCTAACTCCCTACTTCTCAATCCTAATCCTAGCATCCACCGCTTTCAGCATCGTCATATTTCCCATCAACGGATTAATATCCATTTCGGCAATTTCGGGTGCGGCAAGGCACAGCGCTGAAACCCTTGTTATAATTTCGGCAAAAAGGTGCTGGTTCAGGCCTTCCTGTCCCCGAACACCTTCAATAATTTTATAACTTTTCAGGCGGGTAATCATTCCGGCAGCTTCTTCCAGCGAAACCGGTGCCAGAGAGGACTGAACATCTTTCAATACTTCAATATAGATTCCGCCTAATCCACACAGGATCATATGCCCGAATTTGGACTCTTTTTTAGCGCCTATATAAACGGAATGCCCGCTCAGCATGGGCTGGATAAGAATGGCAGTGGTATCTTTTATCTGAATCATCCTGTCAAATTCATCGGCAACCTGGTCGAAGTTTTTCACATTCAAAACCACGCCTCCAACATCCGATTTGTGCACGGGACCTACAACCTTCATTACTACCGGCAATCCTAAATCAGAAGCTGCTACAATAGCTGCTTTCTTGTCGGTAACAACCGCTTCACCGGCGCGGGGAATACCTGCTGCATCAAACAGTTCCTGCACTTTTTCGGGAT
Source organism: uncultured Bacteroidales bacterium (assembly GCA_903879715.1). GTDB lineage: Bacteria > Bacteroidota > Bacteroidia > Bacteroidales > UBA4417 > UBA4417. Next base: position 32,926 of record CAIRMR010000193.1, on the reverse strand, counting down.
GGAGATATCCATCGCCAGCAGAATCAATAATTGAACGGATTGCAGCGTTATCAATCATTGGCTGTGGAATTATTTCAGGAGCCGGTGCCAGTGTATTGTAAACTTTGCATAGCGCGTTTCCGAAACCCACTTCATCAGGAAAATTAATTCGTCCCAGGCTGATGAAATATTCTATCTCTTTTTTTACATTAATAATTGAAGGAAGAACAGGAAAAATCGGCTTTTTGCAGGTACGCATTTTTTCATCCAGCAATTTATATACATCATAAACTTCGAAAAGCCCGGGACTGCCAAATATAACCGCCATTCCATCAATTCCAGGGAAATCATTTTCGCAGGCATCAATAATATAACCCAGTTGTTCTGCGGTACCTGTTGCCAGGAAATCAATAGGATTGGCAACGGATGAACCGGGAAATAATCTGGTAAGTAATTCGGGATTTTCCAGATGAGGAATTTCAAGTCCGCCTTCGGATAATGCATCTGTAAGCATTACTGCTGGTCCACCGGCGTGTGTGATTATAGCTATATTCTTTCCTTTCAAAGGCTTATGCATGAAAATGCTGGCTACGGTTGCCAGCTCTTCGCGGCTGTGGCAGCGTACAATTCCGGCTTTTCGGAACAATGACTCAACCGCAACATCCGGACTTGCCAATGCACCGGTATGCGACGAAGCAGCACGGCTTCCTGCAGCTGAACTTCCGGCTTTTATTGCTGCAATCCGGCATCCTTTCCTGATAAGCGACGAAGCATGTTTCAGCAACATATCCGGCTTATTTATGCTTTCAATATATAGCAGTTTTACCTGCGAGCTTGTTGCGGAATCATACGTTTCATCCATGTATTTCAAAACATCTTCAACACCAAGCTGGGCACTGTTTCCAACAGAATAAACACTCGAAAATGTTAGACCTTTCGGGATGGAAGCTTCCATTATAAAAACAGCCGTAGCACCTGAACCGGAGATAAAATCCACTCCTTTGGGATCGAGTTTCGGAATAGGTGTGGTGAAAACTGAAGTATGATGGTGGTTCATCATACCAATACCATTCGGACCGATAAGGCATGCATTGTATTGATTTACTGTTGCTACAATCCTATCTTCAAGAATGCCACCTTCGGCGCTTTCTTCATGAAAACCAGCTGACAAGATTATGAAAGCCCGGGTTGCTTTATCCCGGGCAAGTTTTTCAACTGTATCCGGGCAATATTTAGCTGCTATGGCAAGAATCGCCAAATCGCACTGAGGCAATTCATCCACAGTTTTATAGCATTTAATCCCCTGAATTTCATCTTCTTTTGGATTTACTACGAACAGGCTTCCTCCAAAGTGGTTGTCAATCAGATTTTTCAACACCTTTCCACCTGGTTTGGTAACATCATTGGATCCGCCGACTATTACGATACTTTTGGGATTAATCAGTTGTTGGGTTATCATATAACTATCAGGATTTCAGTAAATACGTATATGGAATCGGGGAAATGAAGTGTTCCCGATTTTTGGCGAAAGTACGAAAAGAGATGGGAAAGAAAAAAAGGATTTCAGTTAGTCGGAGTGCTACTGGAAGTCGCGGCCCGACTAAAAACTCAGAAATCTATTTTTCCCCTGAAAGCCACTGTTTTCTGGGCTTGGTTTGTTCCTTCAAAGTTATACCGTAAGCCGTTGTTAGAGCCACGTAAAATATTAATCGAATCGCCCGGAAGGGTTTCTTTCATGAAATTAACAGATAACCTTTTGGGATAGTTTATTTTATGAAAATCTATAGTATAGGTGTCCATCATCCAGTCAACATAACGTGTAGAGGTAACATGCCTGTTCAGATCGAAATCAAAATAGCCGGATTGAACATCAAATACTTCCCCTTCGGTAGTTGCAGAGAGTTTTTCCGGTAATTCGTTCAGTGCATGTTTATTCCTGAGGTAAACAAACATTTCGGCTTCGATTCCATCCAGTAATTTTGGCCTTTTAGATTCTGCGTCAATTGCCAGCCAACCGGAAGTGGCACGTGCAATAATATTCTGTGACTTGTCCCTGATGATGTAATCACGCATGTAGAGCAAACTTTCAATGGTTTTTGGCCAGGTTTCCACTTCAACTTCCTGGTTCCAGGTCAGAGGGTGGTAAATTTCAACTGTCAGCCGGCTCAAAACCCAATAGAGTTGTTGTTTTCGTAGTCCTTTAAATCCAAATCCAAGGCTTTCGGCCGAATTGATAGCAGATTGGATCAGCAGGTTTACCACACCGCCAAGTTTTACCCGCATGTACATGTCGGTATCGGCTGATGTTATTTTGAAAGCGGAATATAAGGTAAGATCGTTTTCAGTTAATTCATTCATAAATCATAGCATTAGGAATACAGAAAAAAAGAATGATCCGGTAAAACCAAATCATTCTTTTCTATACTTATTTTTTCATATAAAATACTTGTATGACAAATGTAGTTTATTTTATCAATTCAAAACCTGCTTCCAGTCCGCTTGCCGAATTAGTACCAACGAATACTTTGAAATCGCCAGGTTCAGATTTAAATTGCAAATCGCTATTGTAAAAAGCCAGGTCTGCCGGGGTGATTGTAAAATTTAAAGTACGGCTTTCGCCTGCTTTAAGAAATATTTTCTGAAAACCTTTCAATTCTTTTACCGGCCGGGTGATACTGCCAACCATATCACGGATATAAAGTTGCGCAACTTCTGAACCATCATACTTTCCGGTGTTGGTAAGCGTTACAGAAACAGTAAGTTTTCCAGCTGAGGATACTTTTTGCTTGTCCAGCTTTAGATCGGAGTAACTGAAAGTTGTATAACTCAGGCCATAACCAAACGGGTATAGAGGCTCGTTGGATACATCCACATAGTTAGAAAGGAATTTTGTAAACCAGCCGCCTTTACCTGCGTCTATTGGCCGGCCAGTATTTTTATGATTATAGTAAATAGGCACCTGGCCAATATTTTGGGGAAAGGTTGCCGTTATTTTTCCCGAAGGGTTCACTTTGCCAAAAACAACATCTGCAATGGCATTACCTGTTTGAGTTCCGCCAAACCATACATTTAGAATGGCCGGTACATTTTTGCTTTCCCACGAAAGGTCAAGGGGTCTTCCTGTAAAAAGAAGCAGGACAACAGGTTTTCCTGTAGCTAAAAGTGCTTTCAGCAGTTCGCGCTGGTTTTCCGGAATCTGAATGTTTGTACGACTGGTGCATTCGCCGCTCATTTCGGCAGCTTCGCCAAGCGCTGCAATTATTACATCTGATTTCGAAGCAATTGCTACGGCTTCATCTCTCAATTGCTGAGAGGTACGTAATGAATCTATTGTAGGGATTATGGTATTATTGATATTCAGATCCAATTGAGGATCATCAACAAAATTGCTGCCTTTAGCGTAAACGATTTCGGCCTGGTTACCCACTGTGTTTTTTAGTCCCTGCAGTACTGTAATAGATTGATTGTGATCAACCGCTACGCTCCACATGCCGGCCATATTATAAATATTATCGGCCAGCGGGCCAACGAGAGCAATCTTGCCTTTTTTCTGCAAAGGTAAAAGCTGATTTTCGTTTTTCAGTAAAACAAAAGTCTGGGTAGCGGCTTCGCGGGCTGCTTTCATATGTTCTTCAGTGCCAATTTCAGTTTTTGCCCGGTTTGCGTCACAATACCGGTAAGGATCATCGAAAAGGCCGAGTTTATATTTGGCTTCCAGTATCCGGCGGCATGCCTGGTTGATGTATGCTTCAGTGATTTTACCTTCTTTTAAGGACTTTTTCAAAGTAGTAAGGTAACCTTCTCCAACCATGTCCATATCGGTTCCGGCTTTAAGTGCCAGCGCCGAAACGGTCTGCAGATCACCCATTCCATGTTCGATCATTTCGTTAATGGCTGTAAAATCGGTAACTACAAAGCCGTTGAAACCCCATTGTTTCCGTAACAAATCGGTCATAAGCCATTTATTGGCAGTAGCTGGCAACCCGTCAAGTTCATTAAAAGAAGTCATCGCACTTCCGGCACCGGCATCAAACGCGGCTTTATAAGGAGGCAGGTATTCGTTGAACATGCGGAGGCGGCTCATATCGGTGGTATTATAGTCTCGTCCGGCTTCGGCTGCGCCATACATCGCAAAGTGTTTAACACAAGCCATAATAGTATTATTTTTAGTCAGATCATTACCCTGGTAGCCTTTTACCATTGCTCTGGCAACCTGTGATCCAAGGTAAGTGTCTTCGCCGGCTCCCTCAGCAATCCTTCCCCAGCGTGGGTCGCGGGCAATATCAACCATAGGAGAGAAGGTCCAGCAAATGCCGTCGGCGCTGGCTTCGGTAGCTGCAATCCGGGCGGTTTTTTCAATCAATGACATATCCCAGCTGCAGGATAATGCAAGAGGTATGGGGAACGTAGTTTCATATCCATGAATAACGTCCATTCCAAAAAGCAAAGGAATCTTTAAACGGCTTTCTTCAACGGCTACTTTCTGAACGTCGCGGATTTTTTCAACAGATTTGAGATTTAAAATAGCTCCTACCTTGCCTTCTCTGAGTTTCTTGCCGATATCCGAACTTGCCGTTTGACCGGTAGTGATGTCGCCTGCTCCGCATAAATTTAACTGGCCTATTTTTTCATCTATAGTCATTTTTTTCATAAGGCCATCAATGAAAACTTTCATTTTCTGATCTGATGCAGTTGGTTTTTGCTGAGCTGAAATTGTATAGCTGAACAGCATCAGCAGGCTCAAAATAAGGATTTTTGTACTTTTCATTTTTAATATAATTGTTTTAATTGTTAGCGAAATTTTTTAATATTGTTTTTAATCCGGTTAATCTGCTTTTTGAATCCTGGTGGGCAAACCTACACCATTTTCATTTATCGCTTCAATAGTAAAGTAATATGGTTTTTCTTTGTCCATGGTTTTTAACCAATATTCATTGGTATTGTAAACCATGATGGAATTGTAAAGTTTGCCAGGTTCAGTTCCCATATAAATATTGTACGCGTATGCATTGTCGACAGGGCTCCATTTCAGCCATGCACTACGTTTGTCCTTCTGGGTGCGAAGAATAATAAATTCTTTAACTGCATTAGGCTTTTCACCAGTACCCAGTCCAAAAACACGTAAACCGCTGATCGCAAATTTGCCGGTAGGCATATGAATATTTACCATGCGAAGGTAGCGGGTTTGAACAGGTTTTGCAAGTTCGATATAGTCGTGAGGGACATCTGTTTTATTTTGAGATTTATCAACGAGTGTGTTCCACTTTTTTCCGTCAAGCGATTCAAGTATTTTATATTGATGATATACACCTATTGATTTTCCAAGAAACTCCGCATCCTGGTCCGCATAATTGATCTGAATGGCATTGACAGTAGAAACAGAACCCAGGTCTGTTTGTATCCACTCGTTTGCATCAGCCGAAGCGGCGCACCAATAAGTTTTAATACTTTCGTCAACGGCATTATTTGCGTAATAGCTTCCAAATGTAGAGGAAACAGTAAGCGGTTTATTGTAATTCAGCAGCATCCAGCCCGTAAATCGGCTTTTCAGGTGATCCTCTTTTGCATCCGGCAAGTAAGTAGGATAATCGCCGAATGCTGTATTACAAAACATTACTCCATCTTTATCAAAACCTGTCGGCCAGATGCCAATCCTTCGTTCAAAATTATTTTTTACTGAAATGGAAATTGTGGAAACGTGCCAGTAATTGTCCCATTTATCCTGAAAAGTAGCTCCATGCCCGGCGCCCCTGGCAAAACCACCAGCTTTAAAACTTAAAGGCATTGATTGAGGAACAAAAGGTCCCAGGGGGTTATCCCCAACCACAACGCCATCGGCATAGCCGCTGAATTCAGTTCCCGGAGCACCGTATTGGAGGTAATATTTCCCTTTGTTTTTCGTCATCCATGCTCCTTCAATAAAAGGATCGAGGAAAGTATCATCCATATTTTCACCAAAACGTTGCCAGCCATAGCGCCATGGTTCAAGCAGGTACATTTCTTTGCGTGTTGCCTTTGGCTGCATAGTTTTGCGCTCAAGTTCAACTCCATATAATGGAAATTGGTTGCTGCTCCCGTTGTACATATAAAAACGGCCATCGTCATCGGTAAAAAATGCAGGATCCCAGCCACCTATCGCAAATTTATCAACCAGCGGTTTCCAATCATCAATTTTGGGGTTTGTGCTCATCCAGATTGTAAATTCACCTGTGTAGGTTGATCCAAACACAAGCATTGTATCACCGATAATTCCTACGGCAGGAGCACAGAGTTCATCATAGCCCTCATTCCACGGGCGGAGGAATTTTCTGGAAATGAAATTCCATTTGGCTAAATCTTTACTCCACCAATATCCCCATTGGTTGGTTGAGAATAAAAAATAGTCGCCTTTGTAGTTTACGATTACCGGATCAGCCGTTGCCCGGTGTCTGCCCCATTCGCTGAAATTTGGTATTGGCGTGTAGCCATAATCAATGTTAACAGGATTGCAATAGGTTTTTTGCTGTGCAAGGACTGGCAATGTCAGTGCGAGAGTTAAACCTACGAAGAGGTAATACTTTATCTTTTTCATCGGACAAATGAACTGGTTACTATTTTTCGAAAGAGAATTTATAGGAAGTACTTTTCTTTGGCGCTGTTTTATAAATTACTGCATTAGTTATATAGATATTAGTGCCAAGCGATTCCGGTTTCTTTTCTCCTTTTAAAACTAATTTCACCTTATGTTGGGAGTCAGCTAAACCTGTAACATGCCATATCGTTACATTATCATGCTCCTGTTTATTGTAGTAAAAGTAAGTGTCAATGGTTCTAGCTAGTTTTCCATCAAGGTAAACATCAGCCTTGCCGCCGTCCTTCACCCAGTTACCATCAATGGAAATACCCGTGCCGGAAAAACTGATTTCAATGGCATCGCCTTGTTTTCCGGCAAATTTCGATTGCTCAACTAGTTCATTCTGTGGCCAACCCATCTTTTTTAATGTTTGCCAGTTTCCTTCAAAAGTCCAAACTTCTTTGTTAAAAACAGGTATTTTCCTGTCCAGCACTACATTTGGAAAGGATACTTCCAACGCGGGGGCTTCCGGTACCTGTTTTGCAATTGTGATTTCATTTTCACCAACCTTTCCACCATTTTCAGCAATGAGTTTAGTAGCATAATTGAATGTGTTGTCAACAGCTTTGTTAAATGAATAATCAGTATTGATAAATAAAGAATCAGCCATATGAGTAACTCCAGATTTCATTTCCCGTGGCAGTTTATCAAACCCGATTATGACACCTAGCACAGCCATGGCGCTGCTAGGATTGCAGTCCGAGTCCTGTCCGCAACGCGTGGAGATTTCCATTGTTTTCAGCGGATCACCATCACCATAAAGAAGTCCCATGACGATATAAGCCCCGTTTAGTTTAGCATCGATATTGAAATCGCTGCCTGATCCGCAAAAATGATCATTGCCCCATTTGGCCTGCAGTTCAGCCCAGGCTGCTCTCCAGTCGTTGGGATTATGTTTGTGAAGAACTATCACATCAGCAACTATTTTTGCATAATCGCTTTCGGTAGGGATTGATTTAAGTGCTTCGTCAATTACTTTGGGAATATCACTTTCGAAGAAGGCAATGGAATTAAGTGCTGACAGGAAAATTCCTCCATAGACGCCATCGCCGTAATTCATAATATGACCGATTTTGCCGGCCATTTTCGAAGCGGTAACAGGCATTCCGGGGCACATAAATCCCAGGTAATCGGCTTCGATCTGGAAGTCTATATCATCAGCATGGGAGTTAAACTCCGGACTACCCGAAGCGGGTGGAAAAATGCCGTCGAAGTAATTTTTACGAGCCTGAACATTGGCGTGCCAAAGCATATACCCGGCTTTGGCAAACATTTCCTGGAATTTTTTTGCAGGTGCATCAACACCATATTTATCCATGGTCATCATGAAAGTAAGCTGCACATAGATATCATCCTGCCACATGCTTCCTCGTATATCCTTTGGAGTCCATTGAATTGAATCATCGAAGGTTTTGCCCAAGGCACGAAATTCAGTTGGAGCGCCATAGGTTACGCCAATCATTTTGCCTGCCCAGCCCCCGGCAATTTTGTCCTTTAACATTTTAGGGCTGATTGTCAGAACGTCGGCTTGTTTTGTTTTACAAGCTGTAAATGCCAGAACAACCAGAATTGTGGTCGTGAACAGGTTGAAGCTTTTCATATTTATAGTACTTTATGGTTTGTAAAGTGGCAGTCTTGGTTTTTATTAAATGCTTATTCTTAAACCATTATTCTCAAATTCAAAATCAGTCACCAGGACTGATACATCATGCATTTGCATGAAGCTATTTTCGTTTAATCTTTCTGTAATTTAATTGCATTATTACACTGGACCAAAATGTTTTAAAGCGAGATATCTACACTGTTCATTTGCATATTCAGCAACGATAAAAACAAGTCCGACGGAATTTCAGCACCGCCCTTGCGATATTTATTTTCTTCGTAAGAGAAGGTTATTGCTTTGCCATTTACTGAAATGGCTTTGGGGCAGAAATTTTCTTCCCGGATCGAATAGTTGAAAGTCACCTGGTGACCGAGAAAATCCAGTGAGGCAGATAAACCATCCATGGAAAGAGGAATTACCGGATCGATAATTATTTTTCCGGATTCAATCCGTAAGCCAAGCAAGCGCGAAATTATCAGCGTAATATAAATACCGGGCCCGCTGGAATAAACCCGCCATCCGCCCCTGAGGGTGATTTTCCCGGTTTTTATTTCATTATAACGTTCATCGGCTTCGTACCTGCTTTTAAATGCAACATCTGAACTGCTGTAATAACAGTTTGACTGACGGATATCGCCGCAAGGCACAACATCCCTGTAGCCAACCGGATTTGCCTGACGCAGCGCTTTTACAAATGCATCAGCATTGCCGGTAATGGCCTGCGATTCAGCATAGCGGATATGCTCATGCACATACATAATGCCTATTTCCCGGCCAAAATGTGTGGCGCTTTCGGCACGCTGGAAAATAGTCTGAATTCCACCTTTGTATTTTAGTGGGCGATCCATCAGTCGGGCTCCATCAGGTCCTTTGAGGTGCTTTTCAATCAGTTGCTGATGATGTTGTGCCTGTTCTTTTGTGAAAATTCCGCTGATCACACCGCGATCCATTGGTAATAAGCTGTAATGTATTCCGGTAGTGGTATCACTCGGGTGAAGCAAAACGCTGATGCTGCCATCCTTTTCGACCAGCCCGTACCCGGCGACAACTCCGTCTTTTACCAGGTATTTATTAAAATCAGATTTTATTCGTGTACAGATTTCATCCAGTTCTTTTGCTTTTTCGGGCCTACCGGTTTGCGAATACACGTGTTTATATTCATTAAAAGCCTGGTAATTCATTTCCACCGTCCAGCTCGAAATCATGCGTCCGGCCAGTTCTTTGCTTACAGGTTGCAGCGAATCGTTCCAGTCGCCGCCGCCAAATGGTACCATGGCTGTGCCGGGAATAAAAGAATCCACAATCATCTTCACGAGCCTGTCGATATGCTCGCTGAGCGGAGTTTTTTCGGCAAATCCAACTCCTTTTTCGTGATAATACGGAAGTGTTTCTTCGAGGAATTTCACATCGCCGGTAACTTTCACATAGCTGCTCAACGCGATGATGCACCAGTAATAAACATCACCATGGCAATCGTCGGCACGGATGTTGAAATAGCTGTCGAACATCCACCACTGGGGCCAGTCGCCGATGGTATTCTGATTGGAAAAGATGGTTCGCAGCACTTGTCTGGCGTCTTCATATTTTTGAAGATTCAACAGAAGGTCGAAAGGTCCCTGCGAAACATCACGCGTTCCCCAGGCAGCGCCTCCGAATTGTTCCAGTCCGTGTGGTGTTAGAAAATGTGTTACAGCATTCATGCAAAACCAGGGCAGGATTTCCTGGATAGCCTCAGTATTTTCATTATTTCCCTTCAGCGACAGGTTTAAACTCATGTCGCTCAAGCCTGACTGGGCATCAGTGCAATCCGATTGAAATTGCTGATTTGTGTTTTTTATTTTTTCAATTGGGAAGGTTTTGCAAACCTCACCAACAAAGCTCATTGAGAAGTTGTCGGGTTTTTTTACATCGAGCACGAAAAATGAATCACCACGGCTTTTAGAATCAAAATAAAGTGCCTCATCACCTGAGGCGTTAAATTCCGAATTGTTATTCACCAGCATCCGGAATTGCGCTTTCGGGAACTTGTCTGCGATCATACTTCCAGCCCTGGGTTTTGCAACAAACTCTCCGGGAATGTTTCCCGGAATAACCGTCCAGCCGTTGCTGCTGTCGAAATGGTGAGTAATGATTAATTTTACCTTTTCGCCGCTTAAAACTTTAAAATCCATATTCACTCTCGGAGATTTTTTCGAAGTCCATGTCCGGACCTGAAAAATATTCTCACCAAATTTGTATATCCAGCGGCAATGGTTTAATCCCATCTCGAAAGCAGATGGAACACCCAGCAAATATGTTTTTCCATCAACTTCAACAAAGATTCTCTGTCCTGTTTCCGGCAGATCGTTAAACTGGCTGGTGCAAATGGAAAGAAAAATATCGAAATTGGTATTGCCTTGCGTAAGGTGTGAATTGAAAATACCGCCTGCAAAACAGGTTGTTGAAACAATATTCTCATTGGCTTTGTATCTGGCCTGTGCCTGCATAATATGTCCGTGTGGCCGGTCGGCCAGGATTTCTTTGGCTCGTAGCACTACATGGTTGTTCTGACCATAGAAAAACGACAATACCTTCCCGTTTACTGTTTCAATGTGCCTTTTGTTCTGATCAAAAAAATGATTGATTTCTTCATCATTCAGATCATCAACCGGTAAAAATGCTGAAGAGTTAAATAAATTATGGTTAGGAGATAAGAACTTATCTTCGTTATCAACTGAAATATCATTTTTAAATTCCTGCATCAAATCAGGAAGTAGCTTTAAATCAGATGCTGAAGTAGCTGTTGGATGATCAGGCATATAAGTAGCTACAAAAACGCTTTTATGCGCTTCTCCGGAAGGTAGAGTAAACGGCGTTTCCTGCAAAGCAACCATCGACAATTCTCCTGCATATTCTCCTCCAAGGTTTTTTGACATCAATCCCTCAGGAATTCCTGTTTCACGGAAAATTTTCCCCAGGAACTGCATTCCATCCGTACTTCCGGAAGCTGCCTTATTTGTACAAGCCAGCATCAGCCAGGGATGGCCGGTCGATTCTTTTGTATTCTGACGGCAGCAAACCACCGAACCAAAAGTTTTATCTTCAAGAATAAGCCTTTCAATATATTGGCTTACATAATATTCGTTCACCAGACCATTTGTAATAGGCTTCAATCCTACATCCTGCAAATAAACCAGGTCGAGGTCGACAGGATTGCCAGATTTGTTTTGAATATCAATACTCCATTGCCAGCTCAGGCTCTTCTCCGAAAGTTGAAGTACACATTGGTAATCAAGTCCATCCCAACTGCCTTGTGCTACAAAAGAATCTTCATGAATTAGGAAGTGGCTGTTGCTATCCGGACCTATTAGTGCCTTGAATTCAAACGGAGTAGTCCTTTTTCGCAGGTAAATATTTGCTCCTGATTTTGAGTAAGGTGTAGCCAGCTTTAAGCTAATCCGGATGGGATTGGCCTCAATATGCTTAACTGAACCATTCTCAAGGAAATCGAAGGAGAGGCCGGAGGAATTTTTTATATTCATTTGGAAACTATTTTAATCTCAAAATTCATAATTTCTGCAATTCATTAATTTTATTAAGAATTACGAAACTAATCAGTTCATTTAAAGCATTTTCAAACAATTAAATGCCACAGATTACGCAGATTTCACAGAGAAATATTAAATATTTATGATCAAATTTTATTTTAAAAACTGCTTCAAGCAGCTTAAATCTGTGTAATCTGCGAAATCTGTGGCAAAAATGCATATTGACAAGACTGATTAGAATCAGTATTATAATTGCCGGATTCTTATTTCTGAATTTCAATTTCCGCAATTCAATTTCCGTTGGCTTAAGCCAACGGAAAGAGTAAATGAGCCATTCGAGGAAAGTCATAATAAAACGCAACCCGTAATTTAATCACTGAGCCTACGGAATCAGGAAAATAGTTTCTCAACTGAATTTGATAGTCAGAATCATTTCACTCCTGTGCTTATGACTGTATATAAACGCAATTCGTTTTTCATCCCGGATTTTTCTCACAGACTCGCCGTCTAATGTAATTATACTGATTTTTTTAACTCCAGGTCCTTCGAAAACTATTTCTCCGGCCAGATCACGATCACCATAAAGGGAAATTTCTATTTGGTTTTCTGTTTCAACGATTCCGAGAATATCAGAAGTGCTGTGCAGAATCTTTAATCCTTCCCTTATTTCCAGGCAAACCGGGCTAAGTACACCATATAATGCCGGCCATAAAATTTCATTCTGCAAGTAAGGAATGGTGATAGTTTCGCCGTTTTCAGGATGCGTGTAGAATACTTTACCAGTCTGTTCTTCGTTATAATAATTCGCTATAAAAAGTACAGCTGCCCCTTCACTGGTGAAACGTTCGCGAACGGCAATATTTTCGTTGCTGGTTGAAGCCTGCCGAAGTTTAGCCTCCGAAGTATTCAGAAGTGCTTCATAAACCGGTTTCTGTCCTTCGGTATCAAAGCCGATCCAGGTTCCAAGGTGAGTAAGCGATCCGCTTCCAAGCTCTTTGGTAAACCCGCAGGCAGTACCGCGTAAAGTCCGGGCAATAATTTCTGCCCCTTTTAGTGATTCTTCCGAATAAACAATCAGAGGATTAGCGCACTTAATATCCTGCAGGTCATATATATCGATCAATGGGGAATCAATGATTTCCTTTCCTGAAGGATAAACTGAAAGCGCATCGCGGATTATGGTACAAGGTTTTTGCGACATTTCGCGATCGGGGAGGTAAGGGAAAATGACCAGGTTACCACCGGCTGTTGTGTAATCAACTATGGTTTGCTGATCGGCAGCATTCATTTCATCCGAACTGAAAGCCCAAACCTGTTTGTAATTTTTCATTGATTCAGCAGAAGCTTTGGTCAGATCCATCATATCGTAATCGATATTGAGAATCTGCAGTACTTTCAGTAAACCATCAAAATAAGCAGGCCTGCGGATGGCTGATGCCGTGAACATAAGGTCACAGGCTCCGTCAACAGGGCGTTCCAGTTCCGAAGCGTAATAAGGCGGATAGAAAAGGACGCAAACTTCTGCTTTACGCTTCGAATCAACGATAAGACTTTCGGAAGTTTTAATGATTTTATTCATCCGCTGTACCAACGGGAATGCGCTGGTGCGTTCTCCTTCCGGCGTAAGCGGATTGAACCAGTAAAAGGTTGAGCCTGAATAGCCTGTGTGCCTTGTATTTCGTCCCTGCGAAAACATATAATAGTTCCAGCCGGTAAGGCCGTTGGCAACGCTGGCTTTGTAGAAAAGTTCCATTTCACGCGGATTGGTAACCACATGATATTCGCGGGAGCCACTCTGGAACTCGGCAGCAAACAGCGGCTTGTTGCCTTGCATGGCATAGGTAATGTCATTTATAATCCGGTCGTCGTGCATATTTCGGTACGACAGGAATTCCGGAATATGATCCACCCCAAAAATAATTTCACTCTTGTCGAGAAATAAATCCTCGTACATTGTAATGTTAACGGGGAATTCATATCCGCTGCCATAAATCCAGCCCGGAAGATTGTGATACAAAGGAACCGTTACGCCTCTTTCGCGCGCCATTCCTGTCAGCATTCTCAAATAATCTCCATAATATTTTCGCCAGAAATTGTGCCATTCATGATCGCGGCCGCGGTCTGCTTTTGACGCATAGGGAACTCTGCCATCGGGTGGCAGCTCAATGTGGGCAAAATCCGGGTAATTGGTTGCCCAAAGGCTGTTAAGTTCTTCGATGCCTGTGAATTTTCCTTTTAAATATGAGATGAAACGATCTTTCACCGCTTCACAATAGTCAGCCTGGTGCGCCAGCCACGAGAAAACTCCGATTTCATTGCAGATCTGCATCATGATGATCGGGCCGCCGTTTGACAGCTGACGTTCACTTATGAATGGCATGATTTGATCGTACCAAAGGGTTACCTTTTCCAGGTATTTCTGGTTGAAAAGGCTTACTCCGTCGCTTGCCACAATGCCACCTTTGCTGTTACGCATTTTTACTTCGTCGCTGTATTGATCCATAAACCAATCCGGCAAACCGGCTCCGCGATATTCGGCAAGGATAAATGGTCCAGGTTTTACGATGCAATGTAATCCCCGCGCCTGGCAAAGTTGAATCCAGCCTTTCAGGTCATGCTCAGGAGTAGAAGTACCATCAAAATCGAAAACACCCTCAACTTTTTCATGAAATGCCCATGGAACGTAAGTGCTAACTGTGGTCAATCCAGCTTCTACGGCAGCATCCAGGTGCTTTTCCCAAAGCTCGCGCTTAACACGGAAATAATGGATTTCTCCCGAATTCAGGAAAACCTTTTTGTCGTTGAGATAGAAGTTATTTTCTTTGATGGTGAAGGTCATTGTATAAAGTTTATTTAAAGATTCAATCAAGAGTTTTTGGTTTCTTTTTTCACGGGCACTGAGCGGAGTCGAAGTGCTGGTTTCAAGTTTCTTGTTGACCCCTCCTAAATCCTCCCTGTTGGGGAGGACTTGAGAGGTTTGAGACTTTCGTGTTTACGAGACTATTTTCTATTTTCTATTTGTTTCTGGTTCCAGGTTCCGACACTTGGCACATGGCACCCGGAACTTTTTACTTATCCGATTGCTGTTGGCTCATGCGCATTATTTTCTCTATTCGCCCGATTCGCATTCCTTTGTTTTAAAAGATCTTTGATTTCGTGAGATCGTTTCTCTGTAAGAGAGTATTTGAGGACAAAGAAAATAGCCAGTAAACTCAACAGGAACGGTAATCCGATTTCTACAACACGCATCATTAAAAGTGTATAAGGTGTTTGCTGGGTTAAAGGCATGATATCCTTTTCGATCGTGCCAAGATCCTTATCCAGTGAAGCAAGAGATGAACTTGTCTCAATAGCGGCAATACGGGCTCTTACACCGGTTATTTCCGTCATAATTTTAGCATAATGTTTATCAGTTTCTTCTTTTTTAACCATTTTGGGTACCTCAGACTTAGATTCCAGGTGGGAAATAAGCTCAAAGGAATTCAGCTTGGCTTTCTCAAATTTGGTCTGTAAGGTGAGGGAAACAGCATCTTCAGCAAGTGTATTAACCACAGAATCCGTTGGCGCCGATCCTAGATTGTCGAAACGTGCCTGAATACCTTCCAACCCTGTAACCGTTGACTTTGTTACGGTTAATGTATTCAGCAAAGCCGATTTCCTGTCGCCCTGGTATTGAGCCATATTCTGATTGGCTTCATTATCCTTTTTAAAAGATTCTTTTTCAAGGAATTTCACATAAATTACTGATTCATCAAGTGCATCTTTCACCTGTTTTTCAGTGGTTTTGAGCAGGTTGGCGGTCGAGCCTTTAAAGCCTTCCTCACCGTTCCAGGTTTGAACATTACTTCTGAGTTCCCTGATATTTCCCTGCAAACTATCCACTTTTGTAACCTGGGCTTCGTCGAACATAGTAAATACTATTAATATACCGGTAACAAAACTCGCCAGAGCAGATCCCATTTTTATAAACCACCAAAAAATAGCATAATAACTTCCTTCAAAGCGTTTACCTGTTTTTAATTCTTCCTCATCACAGATATCACCCACCATGGATGAACCAAGAGTAAAGAAAAACAACATACCGGCAGAGAGAAAAACAGTCGGTATAATCATTAAGAATGGATAGTCCGGGTTGTAACAAACAATTTTTGAGAGTTGAGCAATACTCATCAGCACCATGGCAATGATAAGCGTACTCCGTTTACCCAATTTAGGGCTGATCCAGTTAAGCGGAAACACAGCCAGTACACCCGTAATTGCCCATACCATTCCATTAATCCCAAGCATAGTGGCACCTGCAGCTTTATCGCCACCAAAAACATAAAAAATGGGAATATACATTCCAAGCAACTGCACGAAATTAAAGCCCATTGCAAGTGTAAAAACTGTAAGTGTAAGCATTACAAAATTGCGGTTTGACACAACCATTTTCATGTCTTTCCAGAAAGGAGTTTTTTCCTGCTTGGCAACTTTTTGAAATCCAGGTTCCTTTAGCTTAAAAAACCACCAGAATGAAAGCGGAATCAGAACGGCTGCGATCATCAGGGAAACATACCGCATTCCATCAGCTTCATTTCCACCAGGACCTTTGAAAATCTCCATGCTGGCGAGGGCAAAGAGCCAGGGTGTGCCCATAGCAAACAGATTGCCGACAAAGCTTTTAGCGCTGAATAGGCGGGTACGGGCATGGTAATCGGTTGTCATTTCCATGCCTAATGCTCCGTGGGGAATCTCGAAAATATTTACTGCAGTGAATAAAAGCATCATCGTAATCATTATATAAACCAGCTGAAAAGCGTGGAAACCCGAATCAGTTGGGAACCAGGTTTGCACCATTTCGCCTTTTGGAATCCACCACATGATCACGAAAGTAACGGCAACCAATATTCCGCCAATGAGCAGGAATGGACGCCGACGGCCCCACCGGGTACGCGTATTATCCGAAAGATGGCCAATAATTGGATCCGAGAGTGCATCCCACAAACGGGGCACAATCATTATGGCTCCCAGCCAAAAGGCGCTCAATCCCAGGCTTATATTTCCCATCAGTCCAACCAGCATACCGGCTATATTGAAAAGGGCAATCGGAATAATTCCACCTGCGCCATAAGCTGCTAACTGCGTAAAGGGGATTTTGTCCTCTGCCTTTGTACTTCTGTCCACCGTAATTTCTTCTTTCATCTTAAATTTATTAATTGAATTTAGTAATAAATAATCACTTCTGCAGGAATCTCCTTAACAGTTATTCCCTTATTATTAAATTCTTTTGTCTCTGATCCGTTTACTGTTACTTTTACAGGAAGCTTTGAAGCATTGAAATTCCTGATATTGATGCCGTTAGCCGGGAGTTTTACATCGCCTTTAATTACGAAACGATAGTTACTGCTTTCTTTTTTAATGGAATAGGAAATCTCTCCGTAATAGGTTGGAAGATTTTCGACCGACATTCCATTTGGTGCATCAATCCAGTCCTGGTAAAGTGCTGCGGCTAAAACCAGCGACTGATCAAACTCATTTTCATACACAAACATGGAACGGATTGCGTTAATAAAATCGCTGCCGCACCAGGTGTGTGGCATATCGCCGATATAACCCGGGAAACGTTTGTCTTTCCAAACCACTTCGGCCCAATGATTCCAACCTTGCGGAAGCTGATCGCTCAAAAAGAACTCAATCAATTCATGGGCTCTTTCAGGCTGATCCAGGCTGATAAATGAACCGATCAGGCGGTTTTCGTAAGGAGTGTAATTTACCCAATCGGTTTTCCCGTCCCTGCGGTTTTTAAAAAACTCGTAGTACTTGTCGAATGTGTTATAAACCTGTGGTTTCGGAAGGTTTTTCAATTCGTTGCAAGGCGTTAATGCGATGGTTGTTGATGTGGCATCAAAATCGCCAAGTTCAACACATCCGGGGATGTAATCAATTTTACGCAGCTTCATCGCGAGATTTAATGAATTGTAAAGGTTTACGGTAAATGTATCCCGAACCTTCTTTATCTTTTCATAATTCTCTGTTTCGCCCAGTATTTTCTGAATCTCGGTGGCGTCTTTCAAACCTTTCATAATAAAGAAATCATCCCAATACGAGTGCATGGGTTTGGCTGAATATCCTTCGTGGCTGATGGATTCAGGCACCAGACCGTAAAAAGCGCGCATGCTGTCGTTCCCGTTTTTAAACTTATCAGTTGATCGCTCAGCGACGAGTGATTCAATATATTCAACTGCTTTCAGAACATTACTGTTTTTCGACTTCAGGAAAGTAGTATCGTGGGTAAAGTTGAAATATTCGCGGAGCAGGTAAATCATCTGCCCGTGGCTGTCGTTTTCCGGAACCGGATCAGGTCCTCGGTGATCGACAACGCAGGGAACTTTCCCGTTTTCATATTGATGGGCGGTGTACCAACCGATAAAGTCTTTTACTTCATTTACAATTCCTGATTTCAGAAGCGCGGATGAAGTCAATGCGCCATCGCGGATCCAGCTTCTTTCGTACGAACGGGAGCCGGGTTGTATGCCTGCATTATCCCTGTTGACTAAAATATATCCGAGGTTTGCTTTATATGTGTTTATAATCCTGTCGGCTGATGGCGGCAGGTTAAATTTGATATGCTCAACTTCTGATTTCCAGAAAGCGCTTGATTTGGTAAATTCGTCAGCTGTATTGGTAATGCTTAGTTTCCCGTCGGGAGTGTTTTTGCCGTAAAACGGAACAGCCACAAATAATTCAGTTTGTTCACCGGGATTCAGGTGTAAACTGTATTTCACAACTCCATTTGCCAGGCTGTTTTGATCAACAGCTGATTTAGCAGATGGCATTTTCCCTTTGCGGAGAAGCTCAACAACATTGCCTTCATCTGAATTGCTTGCGCCGAAGGAATCGTATTTCTTTTCAAAAAGTATAACCTTTTCATCAACAGATAAATAATTTCCGGCTTCTTCTTTGATGGATTTGATTTTCCCGGCACCGCCTGTCATATTTAGGAATTGATAATAGGGATCAACCTGGTAAGGACGGATCAACAGGTAAAACTCAAAATCTTTTGGCTGGGTGGACGTGTTTTTGATTGAATAACTTATATCAAGTTTCGAAGTTTTGTTCGCTTCGCCGGTAGCTGTGACTTTTGTTACCAATTCCAGGTCTTTTAACTGCCAGGTCACGGTTGGAATAAAATCAAAATCGCGCTTATCATTCGGATTGCCAAGAGATTGAGAGATTTTGACATTGTGCCAGTTATAAACCGAATCTGCGGTTTTAATCATCGGCTCAATCGAAAATAAAGCCTTATCCACTTCCACCATTCCGTCTTCGTTGATCATGGCTTCCTTCACATCATTATTTACACCGGTAATGGTCCAATAGGAAGCTTGTTCCAAAAAGTACCTGGGATAATTTCCAACTGGCGAGTTTTTTGCTGAGTAAATGAGAAAATCATTTTTTGACAGCGACTCTTTTATTAACAGAAACTTTATTTCATTTATTCCGAAGCCTTTATCTGTATTGCCTTTTATCAGATTGATTTTCAAGAATTTTGCTTCTGCCTCGGGAAGCCTGATAAAGCTAACATCGCCCTGGTTGTTCGGGACGGAATAGACTTTCTCCCAGGTTTTATTATCGTTCGATTGATAAATTTCAAAGCTTTTTGCATATTGATCTTTCAACCAATTGATCTGCAATCCGCCATATTCCCTTCGGGTTTTGAAATCAACATTCACATTCTCATCTGTTGCTTTGCTACTTAGCCAGTAGGTTTCTTTCGAATTATCAGTTATCAGCGCAGCGGAATGGTTTTTCAGAGATGATGATGCCGTGATAGCCGGCGCAGGATAAGAGGTAGTTTCGTTTTGTAGCGGTTCAAACTTAAAATTATCGAGCCAGATGGTACCTTTTCCACCAACGAAAGATGCGATGGTAAACTCAATCCGGTCGATCCGCTTCAGGTTTTTATCATTTGTTGGTCCCCATGCAAAGCTGATATGCCTTTTCTTAATGGTGATTTTCTTCCATTCAGTCGGGAAATCGTAATTGCGGTTACTTATCCACCAAACATTGTTACCTGTGCTGTCGATAAACTTGATTTCCAGATTATTGGACGGAGATTCAGCCTTTAGGTAAAAGGTAAATTCGTAATTATCGGGAAGGTCGATTGGGAAAAGTTTCTGAATTCCGCCATAACCGGTTCCATGGGTGAAATCATAATCGAAACGGACAGCATTGCCTGTTAATCCTTTCTCGTTGGATAATTTCAGATTAACGCCATCGGATTTGATGAAATTCCAGCCGGCCTTACTATCAAAATCATCCAGAGTTTTGATTTGAGCAAATATCAGGGTGGTAGTGAACACGAGCATGATTAATGCCGTGGTTCGCTTTAAACAAAGCTTTTTCATGACCAGAGTAAATTCTATTTTATATAAGCATAGCCGAGTTTAGTCAATCCTTTCTGGATAATAGGATCTTTCATTACATATTCCCAAACCATTCCGGTTCTGAAATTTTCAATCATAATCAGCATCGGGCCTTCATCAATTCCGATAAAATCATTGTTGACCCACTTTGCAGTTGGATTAAAGGAATCGTAATAACCATATTTGCCCCATAATTCCTTACTATACTTTGCATTCATTGATTTTATGGTTGGTAAAACTATTTCAGGTGCAAAGGGTAGGGATGACATTGGCCCATACGGGGCAATTGTTCCGTCCTCAGCAATAGTATTATCCCTGCCACTGCTTCCCCTTCCGGCATAGCCTTCAAACTTTTTATCTCCGAAATTATACTGTCCGCCAGGTCCGTCGCTGGCAGTAAAACCCCAGCAAAGCGAATCGTAACCAACCCAGCCTTTTGGGTTTTGTTGTGCGTATTCACGCTGAACATACGTTGCGCGCCTTGAGTTTTCAAAATAATCAATTCCTTTTTCCTTCATGTATTTATCCGCCAGGCCACGGTAATCAATAAATGCCTGCGAAAACTGGTGACCAAATAAAGGCGGAAAAGCTACATGCGATAGTCCTTTGTAAGGTGTTTGCCATTCGTAGGTCGATAACCATGAATCATAACTTTTCTCTACTTCCTTCATTCCTGTTCCTGCCGCCAGAACATAAAGGAACAGCCCTTCATTATACCCGCTCCAGCCATGATTAAGCAATCCTTTTTCAGGCGTCCATGCCATGGAAATGCAGTTTGGATGCTTTGCTTTTGCTGACATTTGCATAAAACTCCAGTCCATTCTTCCAAGCAACATGGCCGAAAGTTCACGGATCTGCTTTTCTTCGGCGTTATCGAGGTTGTAATAATTTCGGGCAAAGAGAATGCCCATCATAAGAATACCTGTATCAATGGAAGAAAGTTCGCATTTCCATTCACGTGTTCCTGAATTCATTCGCAGGAAATGGTAGTAAAATCCTTTGTAGCCTGTTGCATTTGTATCCGTACTCTGAACTGAATTGGCAAAGAAATTAAGTATGTTAAGTGTTATCTCAGCTGCCTGTTTACGGGTGATCCAGTTTCGTTCGGCACCGATGGCAAAGGAAGGAATTCCAAATCCTGTAGAAGCTATACTGGCCGGTGCCCAATCCGCGGCGCGGTCTTTCACAATTCCTTTTTCAGGATGACTTTCATTTAAGAAAAAAAGAAACGTTTTATGCTGAATGGAATCAAGCATGGCAACATCAGCGGGTGTTACAGGGTAATTTACCTTCCCATGGGATTTAAATACAGATTTCTGCGAATGCGCACAACCTGATGCTGTCATAAACAGAACCAGTAATACTATATTGCTAAGTTTAATTCTGTTTTTCATTTTTATCTAACTCGTTAAAATTAGTACTTGATTGTATGTCTGAAAACATAATATTATCTCAATCGTTTTGAAGAGATAAGTTGCACACTTTTACAAACTAATGTCAGTAACTGAAACCCAGTTTTGTAAGTCCCGCTTGTACTTCGGGAGCCGACATAAATAAGTTCCAAACGAGGCCGGTGCGGTAATTTTCAATCATAACAACTTCCGGGCCTTGGTCAATAGCTAAATAAGAGCTTGCCCACCAGTCTTCCTGTTCGTCGAAAGCGTCATGGAAACCATAATCACCCCATAAACGATCGCCAACCGTATAGTAAAAATACCGTATGGCAGCCATCGATTGTTCTGGTGTATAGGGTAATGATGAAACAGCCGCTGTTGGAGCAATAGTCCCTTTGTCATTATTAGGTTCACAGGCTCCATACCAATCAGGTGACGGAAGGTCACAGGCTGTAAGTCCCCAGCAGGAAGCACTGTAGTTTGGATATTTTTTAGGATTGGTTTCGCAATATTTCCAGTTGATAAGTGAGTGATTTACATTCTGTGTCCAGTAATTTGCATAAGCATCGGATAAATTCCTCGGATCGAGTCCCAGGAATGAATAATGAGCGAAAAACAAGGGACCACCATAATCGTAACCTACCGGTAAAACATAGCCATAAAAAGTTTTTCCGTTTATTATACTTCCGTTACGGGCATAACCTTCAGTGTATACCGGTTTTGTAATAGTATGTGTAGGCGATGAAGCAGCCATAATATAGGTAATCAGCGTTTCATTATATCCACGGAGTTGGAAATTCATATCCCAGGCATAATTGGGTGACCAGTGCCAGTAAAGTACATTCTGACCGTTGTTCCTGTACCAATCCCATTCAATACCGTTATATAGCGTGTTTATCCTGGTTATCAGGCTGGCTTCGGAAGGTGTTACAGGATTAAGATATTGGCGCATAGCTATCAGGCCTTGTGCCATAAAGGCTGTCTCTACCAGGTCGCCACCATCATCTTTAGTACTAAAAGGAATTACGTGGCCTGTGCTGCCATCTATCCAATGCGACCAGGCACCGTGAAACCGGTCAGCGTTTTCAAGGAAAGTTATTATTTTGGTTAAATGCGTAATTCCCTGACTGCGCGTAATAAAACCACGTTCCATTCCAACAATCAGAGCCATCACACCAAATCCGGAGCCTCCGGAAGTAACCGTATTATCCGAACCAAAACGCTCGCGTGCCATGCCGCTTGTGGGATGTGCATATTCATAGAAATACTTGAAGGTCTGGCGTTGAACTGTAGTAAGTAATTCATCATCGGTCAGTATTTTGGCCGAAGTAGTAAATGTATTACTGAACCCGTTAAACGAAAATCCATTTGTCGCCTTTAAACTTGAAGAAATGGAGAAAGAGTATTTTGTAAGTTCTGCTAACTTTTCGGGCCACACCAGGGTAGCTGATTTAAAATCTGTACTGACTGTTATATTAAATCTGGCAGAACCTTCAATGGTAAAATAGGATTTAACATGTACTGTATCAATAGGATATGAAAATTCGACATAAAACACCGACCCTTGCACAAGTACATTTGAAACATTTTCCGGAAGCATAAAATTTTGATTGTTAATCGTAATTTTATTCAGAGTGAAAATGGAACTGGAAGTGATAAATTTATATTCTGTTCCGCGGAAAGTTTCGTTGTTTTTTCCTTTAAGTGCTGTTGTTACAACCAGTGTGTATTGTTGTAATTTTTCCAAATTAGCATTGTGCTTTACAATAACAGTACGGTAATTATCAGCAAATGCAAAAAAAACTGTCGGCGTTATTGCACCACTAATGTCTTTCAGGTAAATGGATGTTTTTACCAGCGTTGAATCAACCGCATCCGAAAAGGTAAGAATGATACTGTTATTAATCGGTATATCAGTGGTTACTACACCATTTACCAATTGTACGTTGCCAATTGAGCATCCTGTCAATTCAATTTCTCCAATAACAACCGTATCCTTTTTACACGAGATGGCAAAAAACAAAAGCAAAACCAACAAATTTAATTTCGAAAAGGGATTCTTCATGATTGTTCATGTAAGGGGGTAAGTATGCTAATTAACTGTAAGGTACTAATTTGAAAAGAAAGGAATGTGTTATCCACATTCCCTCTTTTCAAACCAAACAATCCAACCAAAAATTATTTTTTTGTGCCGTATAAAGCAGTGACCTCAGCAGGTGTTAACGCTTTATTAAATATGTGCATTTCATCATACAAACTCAAATCCGAGAAATGATCCCAATAAGCAAAGTTTGGTTTTCCGGAAGCTATTGAAAGCATGCTGCAGTTAGTCCAGTCAATCGGCCCTTTTAAAGCTGCGGTCTTAACAACAGCACCATTTACATAAACGGTGGCCATCGTACTTGAAGCTGTCACTGCGATATGCATCCACGTATCTGATGGAGCAATAGATAAAAATGGATTTATCCATACTTCGGCTTTGCCTGTACCTAAATTAAGTCCAAGGTTTTGTTTGGTGCCGCTATTTTCACGTAAAAACCTGAATCCCTTAAACCTGGTAGTATCGTTGTATACAGTGTATGGACGAGCGATAGCGAAAATTCCTCCTCTCAGTGGAGTGCCGTTTAGCTTGTACCAGAATGCTATGCTGAACTCACTCCCAAGAAAGCCAGAAGCAGTAGTAGGATAAGTAATATAGGAATCAGTAGCCCCGGCATATGCTTGTTCCAATTTACCGGTTGTAAAAGCAGGTGTACCAACTACAGTTACAAACTTCTTGCCTACAAGTTCAAAATAGTCTCCATCAAAAGGCAAATAAAATACTTCGCCTGGAAGAGGTACATATGCGGGAATTTTCTTGAAATTAACAGTCTGAGTGGTAACCTTTCCAGCCAGGTCGGTAGCAACAACACTTAGCACATGGTCTCCATTTTCTACATTGTCATACTGGAATGCTCCACTATAGCGACGGTAGTCTTTGAAACTGGCAAAAGATTGTATTTCAGTGCCATCCAACACAAGTGAGATTGATTTTACCTCAATATCATCGGCAGCGACAAATTTTATGATAATAGTTGTAACTGCCTCATCCACACGGATTTTTGTACCCTCAACCGGGTAGCTGATTGAAACTACGGGGGCTGCTGTATCCGGACCCGGATCAACATACGAAATCGGGTCTATACCTTTCTGACATGCGACAGCGAAAACCATCGCAAGAGAACCTATGATTATATATTTAAGAATTTTCATTGTTTTAGATTTTAAGTTTTAACTGAATTTAGTTACTTACTGCCCCAAAGCAGGAAGTATGTCTACCTGGTTCTGCGGATACGGAAGGAACTGTTTATCCGGAGTATATGTTCTTCCCTCATAACTTAACTCTTCTGATTTGCCAAGCCTGACCATGTCATAAAAGCGGGTGCCCCATTCCATAGCTAGTTCAGCGTATTTTTCAGCCATAACCTTATCTGTATCAACTCCGGTTATGGAAGCTAATCCAGCCCTGGTCCTAACCAGATTCACTGCGGCATCTGCGGTTCCGGCGGTTCCTGTAGCTCCCTGGGTAAGCGCTTCGGCATACATTAGCAGAATTTCAGCATACCTGATACACGTGAAGTTTTTATTTGTTCCATAAGCGGTGCGGCCAATTGTGAGCTGGTTGGAAGGCAGATAGTGCTTCCCGCTTACAAACATTTCGCGGGCAAAATCATTGATAATATCTCCCGATGGTGTGGTATTTGATATCCATGATGGTAGAGTTGCATATTTTGTATCAGTCTTAATTTCAGCTATTCCCCGATTAGTAAAAAGAACAGAAGTTTGGAGGCGGGTAATTTCACCTCTGTCAAGCATAAACTTGATGTATTTCAGACTTGGTTCGAAAAATCCCCAGCCGTCTCCTGATCCTGCAACTTTAGGTGTCCATCCCTGAGGTCCGAAAAATGCCATCAGATAATAGTAATTTGTACCAGAAGCTTGTCCCAGGTCTGAGTACTGTTTCTCCAGCAGATTTTCGTTATTTAATTTGCCTTTAATTTTAAAGAGATTATAATAATCTGATTCAAGAACAAATTTTCCCGAATTAATTATCTCTCCTGTTGCTGTAGCAACTTCCTGGTACTTTTTTAGTTCGAGGTTAGCAAGTGCTTTCATAGCCAATGCAGTATATTTTGTTACACCACCGGGTATATCAGTACGTTCATTTGGCCTTAAAGCAGGCAAAAAAGGAATTGCCTCATCCATCAGTACCGAGATGTGTTGCATAACTTCATCTTTGTTGGATAGCGGCGTGTCAAATAATGTAGATGGATTGGAACTTGTGGGAATATACACTGTTCCCCATACGCGGCTCAGCTGAAATAACCACCATGCTTCCAGAACTTTTACTTCTGCTGAATATTGATTGGCAGTTGCATCAATGTTTGTACTTGCCGATGCTTTATAAAGTTCTATCTGCTCCAATGCCGACTGGCTATCGAAAAGATGCTGGTAGTAATCCTGCCACAGGGCATTATAGCTCCATTCGATCTTGCTGTAATTGTACATATCTGTAGCAGCAATGCCTGGCTGGTCGCCCAAGCCTCCTGCATTAACATCATCACCACGAACTGAAATAATAGGATAGTCAGCCCATTCATTATCAACAACTGATAATTTTGAATACATACCTATTACAGGATTAATCATATCACTGGTTTGGGTATAATCGGTTCCACCAGTATAAGTCCGGTTTTCGGGGAGTACATCCAGATTTTTACTACAACTTGCCGCAATAAATAGAGCAACAATCAGTGTAGCGAAGGGTATTATATATTGTTTGCGTTTCATATTTCCTTTATATTTTAGAATTTAACATTTAGTCCAACGGTATACACAGCAGGAACCGGGTAGGTTTGTGCATCTATTCCATTTTCCACTTCAGGTGTAAACCCATTGTATTTGAAAAGGGTTAGAGGACGGTCAGCAGTAAGAGCTATCCTGCATACAGGAAAATTCCCACCCAACCATTGATTGTTCTTGATTGTGTAACCAAGTTGAATATTCTGAATACGGAAGAATGAACCATCCTCAACAAAATAATCACTCATCTTCTGATTCCAGGGCCTGCGCAAACCGGAAGAGGATGGATATTGATTGGACGTTCCATCTCCATGCCAGCGATTGGTTGCCAGGTCTGCATCCATGTTCTGGTCGTTTGTCCAGATTACTTCACCGCGTTTACGGTTGAGAATTTTATTGCCCGTTTGTCCATACATGCTGGCCGAAAAGTCAAAATTCATGTAAGTAACTGACAAGTTAGCTCCATACGTAAAGGAAGGGAAATAGGACCCTAGTATTGTCCTGTCTTTATCATCAATAACTCCATCACCATTGTTGTCTTTATATTTAAAGTCACCGGGAACCAATTGTGCTGTTGGATTTGCAAGATTATAAGCTGCAGCGACAGGATCGGCTTGAATTTCGGCATCATTTTGATAAACGCCGTCAGTTTGCCAGCCATAAAATGCCATAAGTGATTCTCCCAGGTATGTGCGTTGCCTGAATTCAGCTGAGCCTCCGTCAATGTATTGCTGCCCGTAAAGGTCTTTGGCTTCGTTTTTAAGCGTTGACATATTGGCTCCAATGGTATAACTTAGTTTTTCGTTAATCTTATCGGACCAGTTGAGTGAAAGTTCTATTCCTTTATTCCGGATAGTCCCTACAGGTTTCAAAATACTTGTTCCCACACCAGGGAGAATTACAGGGATGGCAGCGTTTTTAGTATCACGGATGTAATAGTCAAAGTCGATCGATAACTTATCTTTCAGAAGGCGGGAGGTTACTCCAATATTGGTTTCTTCGGTAACTTCCCATTTCAGTTCAGAGAAGGAATTTGTTGCCACTGTTCCTGAATACACAGTTCCAGGTGCTGTGCTGGTAGCTCCCATAGCAGTAGTTACAATTGATGTTGTCCTTTGACCATCACTTGCTTGTATTTTGTCGTTGCCAAGTTGTCCCCAGCTGGCACGCAATTTCAGGTAAGGAACATGCTCATTATTTTTCAGGAATTTTTCCTCGGAAATTACCCATCCAGCACCAATAGAAGGAAAATACCCCCATTTTTGCTGATACTTTGAGCTACCGTCAGCACGCATAGTGGCATACAGTAAATATTTATCCGCGTAATTGTATGCCAGCCTTCCGAAATAGGATAATCCATATTGACGAAATCCATTGTCCGATGCATTATTTGTTAATATGCCGGTAGTTTGACTTATATACCAGGATTGCGGTGTATTTTGATCAAAATCCTGGCCATAGCCCCTTAACTGTTGCCATTCTTCCACTTTGTAAGATGAACCCGCCATGAGGGTAATATTATGTTTGTTGAATTTCTCCGTCAATGTCAGGATATTGTCCCATGTCTGGTTATTATACAATTCCGAAACTTTGGTAAGCGAGGCATCTTTGTTCTGGAAAACGTCACCAATATAGTATGCCTTGTTTACTATCCTTTGGTTAAGAGAAGTATAATTGTTGTTGTAAGTGGTTTTAAATGTTAGCATTTTTGGAATTAAAGTGAATTCCATATAAATATTGGCGAGCAATTTTTTGATTTGAGTGCGATCCTCATTGTATTCCATGGTAGGGTAAGGATTTTGGCCACTTCTGTACCCTAAGTCCGCGGCACTAGCGTATGCGATAGGCCAGGCTGCTGTATTACTCGGGTCGTAAACAGGTAAAATAGGTACTGCAAAATAGGCATCTCTCCATGTAGCACCATTGGCATTGTATTGAGTAGCGTTACTTAATATGAAGTTTCCTCCAACCATAAACCAGTTTGTTGCTTTGAAATCAACTTTAGTACGCAGATTCAAACGCTCATATTCGTTTTTCGTTTCCAGGATACCTTCCTGTGAAAAATAATTGGCGCCAATTGAATATTTTGCCTTTTCGTTACCTCCGTCAAAACTTAAACTCTGGTTTTGGATTTGGGCCGGGCGAAGAATTTCGTTGTACCAATCTGTATTCACATCCGGAACATTGGGGTCAATTCGGCTTCGTCCATATTTTTGCATGGCATTATTTATAAATGAAATATCAGCGGCGGAACCTGATTCTAACGCCATGGTTGTAAATTGTGCTGAATTAGCCATCTTCACAACATTTTGTGCCATCTGGTAACCGAAATACCCATCATAGG
The DNA here is from genome assembly GCA_903879715.1 of uncultured Bacteroidales bacterium. Taxonomy (GTDB): domain Bacteria; phylum Bacteroidota; class Bacteroidia; order Bacteroidales; family UBA4417; genus UBA4417. Next base: position 4,219 of record CAIRMR010000193.1, on the reverse strand, counting down.
TAATCTCGGATTTCTGGTTATATGCGCCCGATTTGGTTTCGATAAGTATAACTCCATTTGCTGCCCGGGTTCCATAAATTGCGGATGCCGATGCATCTTTAAGCACAGAAATGGATGCAATATCAGCAGGATTCAGGAAGTCTATATTATTATAAAACGCACCGTCAACAACATAAAGCGGGGCTTCGTTTTCATGTCCCGGGAATGATCCTACTCCCCTGACGCGAATGGTGGATGTACTACCCGGTTGTCCGGTTGCTACAACCTGTAAACCGGCTACTTTACCTTGTAAGGCATTCATTGGCTGGCTGGATGGTGTTTTGAGGAGATCTGCCGATTTGATTGTGGTGATAGATGAAGTGAGATCTTTAACTTTACTTGTACCATAACCAACAACAACAACTTCATCTAGAGTGGTTTGTGCCAGGGATAGGCGTACATCAATTATGTTTTGAGCTCCTATTACGATTTCGGTGCTGGTGTAACCGATAAACGAAACAACCAGCACTTTATCAGTTGGGGATACATTTAACGAATATTTGCCGTTAATGTCAGTAGACGCGCCATTCGTCGTTCCTTTAATAATTACGGATGCTCCAGGCAGCGTTTCATCAGATAGTTGATCTCTTACAGTTCCTGTAATGGTTCGTCCCTGTCCAAATACTGACGTTTGCAATAAAGACAACACCAGCAGCAGAAGTAATCCTTTTGCCCAGGGAATAACCCGCTTTAGAGGTAGTGATTTTTTCATAACTTAAAGATTAATTGCGATTAGGTTTGGTTGATGATTCGATTTATGGTTGTTTAGGTTAAAAGCTTATTTTGAATATTTCCGCAATCGATTGTTCCAACTTTAAAAATACAAATAAAAAGTATATTTTTAGATCACTGGTGTTAAAAAGATTCATCATGATTACTACAAGCGGATGAAGCATTAATATTTTACCTATACATTAATACATCAATTACAATAATTAATCAGTTAAATGTATGATTTATAATAATATATGAAATATTAACTATGAATTATTTTAATATTCATAGTGTGGGTTGATGTGGTTAATAACAGATAGAATCAGGATAAATAATAAAATGTTTGGGTGAAAAATACTAGATTTTGGTGGTGCAAATAAATTTCAAAATGTTTTTTTATAAAAAAGAGTAAATTTTATACCAAAGTTCTGATAATGGTAATTAATAAATTACCGGGTCAGAACTGCATAATATATTCAACAAGGTTGTTGTCTGACGAAAGTGCAAGCCGTTTACGCAGCCTGTACCTGCGAATTTCGACGCCACGAATCGAAATATTAAGCAGAGGCGCAATTTCTTTGGATGAAAGATTTAATTTCAGGTAAGCACAAAGCTTCAGATCACTCTGGGTAAGGTCGGGAAAGGATTGTTTCAGTCGTTTGAAGAAGTTTTCATGTGCCTGGTCGAACAATGCCTCAAACATTTCCCAATCGTTATCATTAGAGATGTTTTTGTCGATTAGTGTTGTTAAGCGCTGCAGGTAGCGTGCAGGATATCGGGCACCGAGATCTTCTTTTTGTTTTTCCAACTCATCCTTAATTTCGATCAGAACCTCATTTTTCTTAATAATTGAAAGTGTTGAATCAGCAAGTTGCATGTTTTTGTGCGATATTTCACCCTGGAGCTTCTCGTTCTGCAGTTTCATAATCTCTTGTTCGGAGTGCAGCTTTTCCGCTTTCCGTTTTTCGTCTGCAATAAGATGCAGTCGGTTGTGGTGTTTTGCCAGGCGTTTCCGGTAGAAATACTGGCTGGCTAATATTCCCCCTATGCCTATTAAAATATACAATAACATTGCCGCAACTGAAGCATACCATGCCGGCCTTACATTGAAATTAAGACTGACAGTTGGAGTAATGGTTCCATTGGAAGCTAACGTACGCACGTTGAATTTGTACTCGCCAACAGGTAAGCGGGTATATTTAGCCTCAGCGGATTCCGACCACCTGCTCCAGTCCCTGTCAATACCGTCAAGTTTAAATTGATAGAGTTTCCGTGAACAAGGGTTTTGAAGTGTTGAAAATGATATTGAAATATTGTTGTACGCATTACGGAGTGAAACTGAACTGCCAGACGGATCAAGCGCCAGCATATCTGCTGCAGCGTCCCTGCAAGTAATATCCCTGAAAACAAGTTTGGTTTCATTGGTGCCTGATTGGGAAAGATTGTCTTTATTGAATATGGCAAATCCATTATCAAGGCAGATCAAATGCAGATTTGCAGTTAGTGGAACGATGTTTTCGTAATTATCAACCAGTGAAAGGTTATATTGGTTGAAAATAAGCCGGTATAACATAACCGGGTTGTTCTTTTTAAAATTAAAAAGCGCAGCTTCGGTTTTGGAGGTAAACCAGTAATTGTTTTCATCAACAGATGTTATGGCGGCTGCTGCTTCAAAGCCTTGTAATCTGTTGTTAATTTCGGTGTAAGGAATTATCTTTTGCCTGAGGTCGTCCCAGGTAAAAAGTCTTTCGCCATTCGAAAAAACCACCCGGTTCGCAATTTTAAATACCCTGATATTCGTGTTGGATGGAAGGCCATCCTTCTCATTAAATAATTGTTTTTCGGATACTCTGTCGAGTGATTCAGATAAGCGGAGCCGGTATAATCCTTTTACTGAATGTCCGATCCAAATATTCCCCAGGTGATCAACTTCAATAAACCGGGCTGGTTCCAGGAATCCGTCGACCTGGTGGCTGAAAACCCATGTATTCCCTGATTTTTTATAGATTACCAGGCTGGTATACGTACTTTGGAGCAGATACTCAACACCTTTGATTACAATCTTCTGAAGCATAAACCCACCGCTAACACTGAAGATCTGTTTCATCAGATTTTTTTCTATAATATAGGTGCCGGTGGTGTGACCACAGAATAGTGTTCCATCTATAACTTTTAGCTGCCAAACCTGCCCCTGCGAATTTGGAAGAAATCCTTCATACGTAAATCGGTTTCCATCCTTTAAATAGGTAAAAACACCCCGGTTGGTTCCAATATAAAGCGTGTTTCCCTGAAGAGCTGCGGTGTATACGGCTCCTAGCGCTTCGTTCCGGCTTGGGTAAACATCCACAGGGTTGTCGAATGAAACATTGTCGATCCCGTTATCAAGGCCTACCCATATACTTTGGTTGTTGTCATTGCAAAGAGAAAGAACTGTATTGTTCTGCAGATCATTTTCACTGTATAAATGGTTCAGAATATTACCATCAAAATCAAGAATGAATAAGCCTTTTACAATTGTGCCGAAAACAATTTTATTCCCAAAGATAATTCCGTTGTTGATCTGAAACTCCCTGAGCAAAGGATTAGCAGGAGTATTCCAGGGTTTTATCCCATCTTTGTCAAGAACAAAAGCACCTTTCGATGATGTGCCAATCAGAAAAGATCCGTCTTTGTAAGGTAGTATGGCTTTAACTTCAGTTCCGTTCAGTAGTGTGCTTTGGTCGAACCTGACCAACTTGTCATTTATTACTTCATACAAATCGCCTTTTACTGCATGAACAAAGAGACGGTTCCCTGCTTTAAGCAAAAAAACAATAGATCCGGGAAGCTGAATCGATTTTAAAGTATGTTTATCATAAACAAAAAGACAGGAGAATCCCTGGAAATAGACTTTTTTTTGGGATTGGACGATTTTCCAGATTTCGTGATTGTGAAGATCAAAGTTTTTTAATAGTGGAACCAGTGAGGTATACACTAATCCTTTCGATGCATCTTTGGTCCAATATCCAAATTCTTCAATAGCCCCGGTATAAATCCTTTTGTCAGTGCCTACTGAAACAGAACGTACAATTTTTCGTGCCGGCATAGGGAATATCCGCCAATGCACCCCATCGTATTTCATCAGTCCGTTATTGTTGGCCGCATATACAAAGCCCTGTTTATCCATGTCAACCGACCAGTTCTGGCTTCCTGCAGTATATTGGCTACGACTGTAATGTGTTACCAGGCAGGATGATTGCGCTACAGTAAGTGCAGGAGTAAGAAGTACAAATAGATAGGTGATACACAGAGAAATGTTGACTTTCATCTCTTAACAAGTAAAAGGATAATTAGGGTCTGCTGTTAAACTCAGAGTCGCAAATCAATGAAAACCCTTTTGGTTGGCAGTATCTGGAGACGTGAAATCATAGCATGCTGAAAAATGAGCACACGATTGATTAAAGCTGTTGCTATCTCCATAGCTGTT
>CAIRMR010000192.1 GCA_903879715.1 uncultured Bacteroidales bacterium | reverse complement strand
GCTGATTAGGACTGACATATTGCGGGGTAGGTGCAACCTTTCTGTGGGTCTTGTTCATATTCCCGTGCATTTGATTGTTCAAATATAACCATAATTACCTGGCAAACAAGTCCTTCTTATTTAAACAGCAGACCCTATTTATATGCCTAATTGATCACGATTTTTGATGACTGCTCTACGGTCCCTTGTTTTACTTTGATGAAATAAATTCCCGGTACCCGTGAAATATGAATTGTGCTCATCTGATTTTTGATTTCATTCTGATAAACCGTCTGTCCAAGGGAGTTGATAATAGTAACAACTGAATTGTTTTCGGGAGCATCCAGCAGGTTTAAATTGATGATTCCATCACTCGGATTAGGATACACAACAAAATTCTGGTTTTTTTTGTCTTTTTCACTTTCACCTGATAGCTGCAGCAAGGCATTATGCGCATTTATTCTTCCATATCCGAAATACTGATCCCAACCGGGTGCATCTTCAGCAGGATCGCCAACCTGGTCTTCGGCTGTGCTCTGTATGAGTGTTTTAATCTGGGCGGGTGTCATACCCGGATCTTGAGCCAGTATTAATGCTGCAAGCCCACACACAAGAGGCGTAGCCTGTGATGTACCGCCCCAATAATAGCCATATTCTGAATTTGATTGGTAATCCAACCCATAGATATAATTACCAGGAGCTACTACCGAAATATGAGGGCCGTAATTGCTTCCACTTGTATTACTCCAGAAAAACGGATGGCTTCTTTTATCGTCCGGATTAGTTGAACCAACAGCAATAACGCCCGGGTAAGCCGCAGGATAAAAAGCAGTTTTACTATTGGTATTCATCATACAGGCAACTATTGTTACATTATGGATTAATGCATAATTAACAGCATCATTCAACGTGGTTGAAGCACCTGTTCCACCGAGTGACATATTAATCACTTTTGCTCCATTGTCGACTGCATAATGAATGGCATCACTCCACCACGAATAATAACCCCAATTTCCGCTGTTCAGGCCTTTCAAAATCATCAGTTTGCAATTCCAGTCCACACCGGCATATCCGATGCCGTTATTCGCCTTAGCACCTATGATACCAGCTACATTTGTTCCGTGCCCATAATCATCAGCAGGAAGGCTGTCGCTTTTGGCAAAATCCCAACCCTGATCATCATCAATATATCCATTGTTGCCTTCATCAATTCCATTGCCGGGAATCTCATCGTAATTTTTCCATATCCTGCCTTGCAGGTCAGGATGATCGAGTTTACATCCCGAATCAATAATACCTACGATTATTGAGGAATCCCCTTTTTCAAGTGCCCATCCTTCTTCCATTTCGATATCAGCTCCGGCAATTGCTGCAGAAAGAGAAAAAGAACCATCATTTTTTAAACCCCATTGGCGGTTGAAGTATTGATCATTTGGGGTTGTACCGGGCGCTCCACTTCCTTGCCCGATAAAATCAGGCTCCGCATAAGCAACCACATCTGCTCTTGAAAGTTCAGACACTATTTTGCCGATATCAGCACCAGCATTAAATTTTAAAGTAACAGCCTGATAGCCTGATTTATTGCCGGTATTTAACTTTCGTATACTTTGTCCACTGTATTCAGCTATGATACGGTCAACCTGAACGGCACCAGTCTGCAATCTGGATTTAGATAACTCATTTAAAACAAAATCACTCCTGAACCTGACAATAACCTGGTTGGTTTGAGGTGGTACTTGCTGTTGGGCATAAATACCTGCTGCAATTAACAAGAGTATTGTTTCGAATAAAAGTTTTTTCATAGATATGGAAGTTTTAGGGTTGCTTAAATATTTTGAATTGCTTTTTACTTTTATCTTATCCCGAACAGGGAAAACGAAAATTATTACAGTTCTTAGAGAACAGGGATAGTTAGCCGATAATAGCTTTATTGAGAATAAGGTTTCATAAAAATTAATACCAAATATACGAATAAACTTTACGAAATGTGCCTCGGGATTTCATTTTGTAAAAACAGAAAAATGGCATCTGTAATTTCTGACAGATGCCATCCGGCCAAGTTTAGTATTCTCTGCAGTGTATTTTCCAGATAGTATGCCCCGAATTTAATATGCAGGATAACTGCCAGATTATTATTATACCAACTCACTCTCTTCCCCTGCTGTCGGAATTTCTATATTCCTGAAGCCTCTTTGTTCAAGAACGTTTTTATATGCCGTTTGTGCCCCATATTCCCCATGTACCAGAAAAATCTTTTTAACCTGTGATTTATCCTGGCAACTTATGAAATCTGCCATTTCGTTATAATCTCCATGCCCCGAGAATGCTTCAATCCTTTCAATTTTTGCTCTTACAGGATGCCGGATACCAAATATCGATACTTCATCAGCACCCTCCAAAATCCGTGCGCCTAATGTTCTTGGTCCGCAATATCCTACTGCCAGGATGGTGTTTTTCGGGTTTTCAATATTGTTAGCCAGGTGATGTTTTATCCTGCCGGCTTCCATCATACCTGATGCCGAAATAATAACACACGGCTTCTTATTATCATTCAGCTTCTTCGATTCTTCGGGGCTTTTAATATAAAACAGCGAATTAAATCCGAATGGATCCGGATCGGTAAGCATCTCATTGGCCACATCGGCATTCAAAATATCGGTATGCAACCTGAAAATATCGGTAGCATTTACGGCCAGCGGGCTATCTACATAGATATTCACTTTTGGCAATAGTCCTTCATTGAAAAACTTATTCAAAGCATAAACTACTTCCTGGGTCCGGCCGATGGCAAAGGAAGGTATAATTACCCTGCCGCCCCTGTCAACACACGTTTCGCGGATCACTCGCAAAAGTTCACCTTCCGCTTCCTGCAATTGCGGATGCAGCCTGTTGCCATAAGTAGCCTCGGTAATCAGGTAATCGCATTGTGGAAAAGGCTGAGGTGATTTCAGAATCCTGCTTTCCGGACGACCGATATCTCCGGTGTATGCAATGCGGGTAGTTTTACCATTTTCGTTTATTTCGAGCAAGGCTGTTCCACTGCCCAGCATATGGCCGGTATTAGTGAATTTCACTTTGATATTTTCGTCAATGCGAAACTTTCTATCGTAAGCCACTCCTATAAATAATTCAAGGCAGGCACGTGCATCCTTCTCCGTGTATATTGGTTCAACAGTTGGAAGTCCTTTTTGTACACGGCGTTTATTGAACCATTTCACATCACCTTCCTGTATATGGCCGCTGTCGGCAAGCATAATGGCACAAAGGTCGCGGGTTGCGCTGGTACAGATAACCGAGCCCCGAAAACCAAGACTGTAAATATATGGGATCAAACCCGAGTGATCGATATGCGCATGCGTAAGTATTACGTGATCAATCTCTGCCGGGTCGAACATCAGGTTACGATTCATTCCGTCCGTTTCAAGGCCTTTGCCCTGGAACATCCCACAGTCGAGCAGAATTTTTTTGCCACTATCGGTGGTTACCAGGTGTTTGCTCCCGGTAACTTCGCGGGCGGCGCCGATAAATTTTATTTTCATAATACAGTCTGAATAGATTGTTTAATGTCATCAAATGTACTTTATATAGATTTGCCAAATGCAAATAAAAGCAGAACATATTCATTGATATTTTAAAAATTATGTTCCGGATTTTATTCTGTTAAATACGCCAATAGCCCCAAACTATAAGTTAAAATAAATAACACAAATAATTCTATATCAATAATATATATGCCATTTATAATATTTACTCAATATATTGAGTAAATATACTCAACTAAATGAGTAAAAATAAATAAAATATTGAGTATAAATACTCAGTATATTGAGTAAATTTGCATTATGCATTGAGTAAAAATTATTATTATGATCAAACGATCGCATTTACAGTTAGTTGTAAGCAGGATCAAAGAGCAGCGGAGGTTTATGCAAGTGCTTGCCGGACCGAGGCAGGTGGGCAAAACTACGTTAGTCTTACAATTACTTAAAGAACCTGGAATTCAGGGGTTTTATGTAGCTGCCGATGATATTTCGGGCATCGGGCTTGCCTGGATAGAGATGCAATGGGAAACCGCAAGGCAGAGATTGAAACTTGCCGGAACGGATTCGTATGTTCTGATCATCGATGAAATACAGAAAATCCCAAACTGGAGCGAGACTGTAAAGCGCTTGTGGGATTCCGATAGCCGCGAAAACATTCCGCTTCACGTGATTCTGCTTGGCTCATCACGGCTGTTGCTGCAAACAGGAATGACTGAATCCCTCGCCGGGAGGTACGAAACCATGTACATAAGTCACTGGTCACTTGCCGAAATGCGTGAAGCTTTTGGCTGGAATGCTGATCAATATGCCTGGTACGGAGGATTCCCGGGTGCGGCGTCACTGATATCGGATGAGATGCGGTGGAAGAATTATGTAAGCAATTCATTGGCTGAAACAAGCATTTCGCGCGATATTCTGATGATGTCGCGTATAGACAAACCTGCTTTAATGCGGAGGTTATTCGACCTGGGATGTTCCTATTCGGGGCAGATGCTCTCGTTTAATAAAATTTTAGGCCAGTTGCTGGATGCCGGCAATACAACCACATTATCACATTATCTGGATTTGCTCGATTCCGCCGGAATGCTTGGAGGATTAGAGAAATTTTCGCGCGATACGGTCCGCAAACGATCATCAAGCCCGAAGTTCCAGGTTCACAATACCGCCTTTGTGAGCGCGTTGCATCCGCTTGATTTTGAGATGATCGTTAAAGAAAGGGAAAAATGGGGACGGATTGTGGAATCAGCAGTTGGGGCACACCTGATAAATAACGCATATTCGCAAGGGTATTCCTTATTTTACTGGCGTGAAGGTAATTATGAAGTTGATTTTGTGCTTGAACATAAAGGCCGTGTCGTGGCCCTGGAAGTAAAAAGCGGGCATAGCCTTCGGACTGCAGGCATGGTTCAGTTCAGGAAACACTATCCTGATTCAAAAATTATGTTGGTTGGCAAAGACGGAATTCCATGGGAAGAATTTTTGTTGATAAATCCATTGGAGTTGTTCTGATAAAAGAAAGTGCTGCCGGACCAGTTTCCGGTAGTGCTTCAGGATTCGATAAAAACAATTCTACATCAATTACAGCCTTCAGGTAAAAACAATAAATTTGAAAATTGATTAACAGCAGGAGAGTATGGTACTGAATTATATCTGGATTGCCTTTTTCATAATTGCCTTCATTGTAGGGTTGATCAGGCTGATTTTCTTTGGAGATACAGAGATTTTTCCTCTAATGATGAACGGCACATTTGATATGGCCAAAACCGGGTTCGAGATTTCGATTGGTCTTACCGGTGTGATGACGCTATGGATGGGATTAATGAAAGTTGGGGAAACAGGTGGAATTATCGGATTGATGTCGAAAGCTGTCGGACCGTTATTCCGGCGGCTTTTCCCTGAAATCCCGAAAGATCACCCGGCTGTAGGCTCGATGATGATGAATATTGCTGCCAATATGCTTGGGCTCGATAACGCCGCCACGCCTTTAGGTCTGAAAGCTATGACACAACTCCAGGAATTGAACAAGGACAAGGATACCGCATCTAATTCCATGATCATGTTCCTGGTGCTGAATGCATCGGGACTTACGATAATACCGATAAGCATTATGGTTTACCGCACCCAATTGGGTGCAGCTGATCCTTCGGATATATTTATTCCAATTCTGCTTGCGACATTTTGTTCCACACTAACCGGAATAATTACTGTTTCGATTTTTCAACAGATAAATCTTTTTAATAAGGTTATCCTGCTCTATCTTGGTACGTTCACAATACTGGTTTCGACCCTTATCTGGTATTTCAGCACGATAAGCCAGGAACAGGTCACCACAATTTCTTCCGTTTCAGGAAACCTTATTCTGTTCACGATTATTTTTTCCTTTATCGTTTTAGGTCTGGTGAAGCGTATTAATGTATATGACGCATTTATTGAAGGAGCCAAAGAAGGTTTTGGCGTTGCTATCCGGATTATACCATACCTGGTTGCAATCCTTGTTGCTGTTGGCGTGTTCCGCACCTGCGGCGCACTGGATTTCCTGGTGAAAGGAATCGGGCAAATGGTTGCAGCCATGGGATTAAATACTGACTTTGTTGATGCATTACCCACCGCCTTTATGAAACCTCTCAGCGGCTCAGGAGCAAGGGGAATGATGGTGGATACGATGAAACAATATGGAGCAGATTCATTTGCAGGCAGGCTATCCTGTATTTTTCAGGGTGCGGCTGATACAACATTTTATATTGTTGCAGTTTACTTTGGATCAGTTGGGATTAAAAATACACGGTATGCTATAACTGCCGGACTGATTGCTGACCTTGCAGGTTTTATTGCGGCCATTTTTGTTGCTTATTTGTTCTTTCATTAGGAGTACTTTAAAATTATAAAAGATGAACCATGTTAATTGGGGGATAATTGGTTGTGGAAATGTTACCGAGAAAAAAAGCGGGCCGGCATTCAACAAAATTGAAGGATCAAAATTGGTTGCAGTGATGCGGCGTGATGCTTCCAAAGCAGAAGATTATGCACGTCGTCATGGTGTCCCTAAATTCCATACCGATGCAACTTTATTGATCAACGATCCTGATGTAAATGCGGTTTATATTGCAACTCCTCCTGATACGCATGCAAAATATGCCATCGAAGCAATGAAAGCCGGCAAAGCCGTGTATGTTGAAAAACCCATGGCTCGCACCACTGCCGAATGTGAGGAAATGATACGTGTTAGTGAAGAAACGGGACAGCCTTTGTTTGTTGCTTATTATCGCCGGAGACTTCCGGTTTTTTTAAAGATCAAGGAATTGGTTGATAACAAAGTAATAGGTGACGTAAAATACCTGCATGTTCAATTGCACAATCCGTTGAGACCTGAAGAAATTGATCCTGAACAGACACCCGGATGGCGGGTTTTTCCTGAAATATCGGGCGGCGGCCATTTTCATGACCTGGCTGCTCATGAATTCGATTATCTTGAGTACCTGCTTGGGCCAATAAAAGAAGCAAAAGGCATATCCATAAACCAAACAGGTCATTATCCGGCTGATGATGTGGTAGCAGCTACATTTCTTTTTGAATCGGGCGTGGTTGGAACAGGCTCCTGGTGTTTTTCGGTTCACGAAAATCTTAAAACCGATACCGCAGTAATTATTGGATCTGAAGGGAAAATCACTTTTTCATTTTTTGAGCATCAAAACATTTTAGTTGAAAAAAGTGATGGCAGTCAACAACATTTTAATATTCCTCACCCCGAAAACATACAGCAACCACTTATTCAGACTATAGTTGATGAGTTACTCGGAAAAGGAGAATCGCCTTCAACCGGGAAAACAGGAATCTGTTCGACGATGATAATGGAATGGATTACTTCTTAAGAGTAAATCCGATAAATACTTATGGGCGATAAATGGAACGTAAAATGGCTTAACAACAGTTTTATCGCATTAAATTAATAATCTTAAAATACTGCTATGAATATTCCAAAGTCTATAAAATACACCGTGTTGTTTTTATCTGTAACCTTGATTCTGCAGGCTCAGCCAGGCAAGAAAACAAAAGGGCAATCCAGTTATAGGAGCGGCTATGATGAGAAAACGCTTTCACCCACACAATATCCAAACTTACTGCCTTTTAACAGGTGGATAGATCCGGCCGGAACGCAAATTTATTTTGGAAATCCGGATCTTGAGAATCATGCAATGGATGTGGTGTTTTCGCCTGATGGGAAATGGCTGGCAGTAGAAGGCCGCTATGAGATACTTATCATTTCGCCCAAAAACAATGAGATTGTTGCTTCCTTACCGCTGAATAAAATTTATAAAGAAAAAAATATTATGAATACGTTCTCAGGCATTTGCTGGGTGCAGGAAGGTAATCATTACAGCCTTTTTTGGGGCGTAGCAAGCTATACTTCTTTTTCAAGTGTTGTGAGGGCCGAATGGGATAATGAAAAGTTATCCGGAAGCGAATTTATGACTTTTGAAGCTGCAGAACCTGCCAAGGTTGCCATTCCCAATGAGATGATTGTTCAAAAAGAAGAGGGCAAACAATACCTGTATGTTGTTTTAAATGGCAACAATACGGTAGTAAAAATTGATATTGCTTCCAAAAAAAGAATATGGACTGCCCAGGTTGGAGTAGCTCCTTTCGGAATTGCTTCGGCAAGCGGAAAAATATATGTAACAAACTGGGCCGGAGGAATTCCTGATAGTACAGATAAAAATGTGGCCGGCGTACCATGGGGAAGCGCTAAAGTTGATTCAATTAACGGGTCAACGCGTGAAGGAACTGTGTCGGTTTTGGATCCAAAATCAGGCAATGTTCTAAGCGAAATTATGGTTGGCCTTCATCCAAACGACCTGGTGGCAAGCAATGACGGTAGATTTGTATATGTTGCAAACGCTAACAGCGATAATGTAAGTTCGATCGCGACATCAACTGATATGGTAACCGAAACTATTTCGGTAAGATTAACCGGCGAAAAAAATCCGTATTGGGGCGATTCGCCAAATGGGCTGGCAATTTCGCATGACGACAAAACGCTTTATGTTGCCAATGGGATGGACAATGCCATTGCTGTGGTTGAACTGGGTGAGAAATCATGCAGTAATGCTGATGATAAAGTAAGTGAAATTGACGGTTTTATACCAACAGGGGCATATCCGGGCGCAATTGCAATTTCGGAGAGTGGACAAATATTTGTCGCTAACATTGAAGCGGAGGGCGCGCATGTACCAACACAGACTGAAGGCTCATCAAAACCGGAATACAATTCGCATCAGCAGTTGGCATCAGTTTCAGTAATTCCGGTACCTAAAGAAAATGAGCTTAAAGCGTATACCAAAAGGGTAGAAGCTTCGCACCAGCTTTTCAGGATTGCCCTTACCGCTAAACTTCCACGGAAACAGGCTAAACCTGTGGCAGTTCCCGAAAGGATCGGAGAACCATCCGTTTTTAAACATGTTTTATATATCATTAAAGAAAACCGAACCTATGACCAGGTTTTAGGTGATATAAAAAAAGGAGATGGTGATTCGACACTGACCATTTTTGGGAAACAAATCACGCCCAATTCGCATGATCTTTGCGATAAATTCATTTTACTCGATAATTTTTATGCATCAGGCAAATGCTCAGCCGAAGGGCATCAATGGACTGATGCTTCCATAGTAACTGACTACATTGAGAAAGATATGCGCGCCTGGTTCCGCAGTTATCCGCATGTGCAGGAAGATGCTTTGGTTTACGCTCCAACCGGATTTCTTTGGGACAATGCATTGAAATACGGGAAAAATGTAAGGATATATGGCGAAGCTTCAGTCCCTGAATATGATCAACAATTCACCTGGACTTCCATTTACAATGACTTTCTGAATCATAAGAAATTCGAATTCAAAAATAAAACCACTATCAAACCCGTTGAGAAAATATTGAGTGAAACGTATCCTTCCTACGATGATCATAAAATTCCGGATGTTGTTAGGGCTGAAGCATTTATACAGGAATTAAAATCCTATGAACAGATAGATGGAGACCAGCTTCCCGAGTTGATGATAATGGCGCTGCCGTGCGATCATACCGGCGGCACAAGAGAAGGTCTTCCTACTCCACGTGCCATGGTGGCCGATAATGATGTTTCGCTTGGGCGGATTGTGGAAGCCATGAGTAAAAGCCGGTTCTGGAAGAATACAGTGATTTTTGTAACGGAAGATGACTCACAGGCTGGCTGGGATCACGTTTCGGCTTATCTCACCGTTGGAATGGTTATAAGTCCCTACACTAAAACCGGAGCCGTTATTCATACCAATTACAACCAGCCATCGATGGTGCGTACCATTGAGCAAATTTTAGGCATTCCTCCGATGAATGTGATGGATGCCACTGCCATGCCTATGTTCGATTGTTTTGCACAGGAAGCTGATCTCACACCTTACAAAGCCCTTGATAACCTGATTCCTCTTGATGAGATGAATCCTAAACTGTCGAGCCTGAAAGGCGCCGCTCTTCATTATGCTCAAAAAAGCATGGAGCCGCAATTTGATGGTATTGATTCGGGTGATGACGATCTTTTTAACCGTATTTTATGGTTTGCGATGAAAGGTAAGGAAAAATACCCGAAGCGTTACAGCGGGAAAGACTTGGATTAAAAAGGAAAAGTCATCCCATGCAGGACAGCCCTTTTTCGTTTAATGCGAAATACTTACTTTCTTCGTAACTACTTCTTTTTGTGAATTTACTTTTAGGATATAAATTCCATTTTCAAATTGTGACACATCAACAATGGCTTGTTTAGTTTCTTTTGCTGATTGATAAACCTGTCGCCCACCCGATGTAAACAATTGCACTCGTGCATTTTCAAACGAGCCTGTTATTAAAATTTTATCATTTGCAGGATTTGGATATACAACAACTTGCCCTTGTTCCCGATTAGCCAGGTTAACATCAGTTGAATATGAAACCTGTATTGAATCAAGAAGTATCTGGTACATGTTGGTGCAATTAAAATGACACCAGGTGATATATATACTTTGCCCGATATAGGGCGTAAGATCAACCAGTCGTTCTTTCCATTCCGGCAAATTCTCGTAATACTCAGCCACAGTACAGGTTTCTTCCATAACAATGTCATTAAAGTCTACAGCCTTGTTCCCTGAGGCTGAAACAGCTACTTTGTAATGCTCTTCAACCGAAACCGGATCAGGAATCTGGATCGTATACCGGAGTTTCACTGTTCCGGAAAGTCCCTCCAGGTTAATTTTCGGGGAA
Organism: uncultured Bacteroidales bacterium; assembly: GCA_903879715.1. Classification (GTDB taxonomy): domain Bacteria; phylum Bacteroidota; class Bacteroidia; order Bacteroidales; family UBA4417; genus UBA4417. Next base: position 41,812 of record CAIRMR010000192.1, on the reverse strand, counting down.
ATAAGATAATTCTCCGGTGTAAGAGTACCCGCAACTCCGCTGATCCACGAATCAGAAACGGCAAAAACCTCTGAACCGGCAGAATATATACGCCAATTATTGCCATCTCCGTCCTTATCTATGGTTGTCCATGTCGCAGGAAGATTATCGGGATTATCAAAAAACTCTTGTAAAAGGAATACCTGGCTAAATCCTGAAATGCCAGCTATCATCATGATAGTAAAAAGCATAGATTTAATCATATTCTTTAATTTTAAATAGTGATAGTTTTGATAGTATAATGTGATAAAATTGTATACAAGTTTAGTTCTGATATTATTTTCTTTTCCCTGGATTTCCCCGACTTCCTTTTATTTAAACTGTGAGACAACCTTATCTCGCAGAACTTTAATTGTTCCGAATTTTTATTAATATGCTTTTAACTATTCCTGGATAAAAGGAATTAATTCCCTTGATTATTTAAACTTTATTATTTAATAGCACTTTCGGCAAATAGTAATTATTGGAAGTAAAAAAAGTATTCGCGACTCACGGCGTAGGCCCTAACTTAATTACTTAATCTATCGACAATTCTCTACTGATTAAAATCCGTTTAACGTCATGGTCACTGTAGGTATTAGCAGTAACCAGGCAATAAATGCAAGTCCCAGCACAAACGGGATAATAAATTTAACCCATTTGCCATAAGGAATCTTTGCTATTCCCAAAACGCCGATCAGAACTCCTGAAGTAGGTGCGATCATATCGGTAATACCTGATCCGAATTGAAAAGCCATAATGGTTGCCTGCCGGGAGAGACCGATAATATCAGAGAACTGAGCCATGATCGGAATGGTAAGTGCGGCTTTGGCCGAACCTGAAGTAATAACCAAATTTAGCAACGACTGGAATCCATACATAATGGTAATTGCCGCAATCTGCCCTGCGCCTTTAAGCGAATTTGAAAGCGAAAAAAGTACCGTATCAATTATCTGGCCATCATTAAGTATTGCAATAATCCCACCGGCAAAACCAACCACAAGGGCAGCAGAAACAATATCTTTTACACCTTCCAGAAAAAGCCTGGTAATTTCCGAATTCTTCTTCCCGGCAGCAAACCCGGTAAATACGCCCATAGCCAGGAACAAAGCGGCAATTTCCATAATATACCAGTCGTAACCAAGTACGCCAAGAATAAGGTAGAAAATAGTGAACGCTAAAATATTCAGAACAAAGAAATGCAGTGATTTACGCAAAGCAATATAGCTGGTCAACCCGAAAATAGCAGTTAAAATGGGAATAAACGGACCTTTAACAATATTGAGCCCTACCTTGAGACTGGTTGATGGGTAGTAATAAGAATAAGCCAGCATAATTACAAAAAGCACTCCACCAACTATCCATGCTGATTTTGGCGTATAATATTCAATCTTTTCAGTATCCGATTCACTTCTTTTTCTCCAGTATTCATCCTCAGTAAAAATGATGGATTTTTTCGGATTCTTTTTTACTCTATGGGCGTACCAAAGCACAAAAGCAATAGCCACAAAAGTAAAAATCAGCCAGCAAATTACACGGTATTCAATTCCGGAGAAAAGGGGAATACTCGACAATCCCTGCGCTATTCCTATGGTAAACGGGTTCAAAATAGCTCCGGCAAAACCCACATGAGCAGCAAAATAACATAAGCCGATACCTACCAGCGAATCATAACCCATCCGGATAGATAGTTGAACAAATATCAGGGTGAAAGCCAGGGTTTCTTCTGCCATGCCGAAAATCGCTCCAAAAGAACTAAAAATGATCATAATAAATGTCATAATGATATTGTCAACTCCTAAAAAGCGGATAACTTTCCACTTTTCGAATCGCTTGGTCAGTGTCAGAAATGAAAGAATGCCTATGTCTATCGCTCTTGTTTCATTCATGATCCAGAACGCTCCCCCTATCATCAAAATGAATACGACGATGTGAGACATATTGATAAATCCTTTATAAAAAGCTGAAAATATCTGCCATGTCTGGGGCTGGCTGTCAACTTGTTTGTATGTATCATTCACGATTACGGTCCTTTCAACGCCATTTACCTTAATGGTCTGCCTGTCATATTTACCTCCGGGAACAATCCAGGTTAGTACAGCAGCCAGGATGATAATCGAAAATACAATTACGATGTTGTTAGGGACTTTTAAGTTTTTAAGCATCTTGCCAGGGGTATGGATACAAATCATTTTATCAGGCGAAAATAAGAAGATTAAATTAAGTAAATAGTACAGGTTTATATTTTATTAGGCTGATTTGTAGATTTAATACGATTTGACATCTGCAATTCTGATTTCATTCAACCCAAAACAGTTGCCTGGGAAACATTAACCCTTTTATATTTCTCTTCATTCACTAAAAAGGCATTTTATATCCTCTTACATTTGCACCCGATAATGGATTGAAAATACCGCTCGCTGGTATTGAATATCAAACACATGGAATGGAGAAACAGACTTTTGTTGTAGCGCTACTATCATTCATAAAACCAATTGGTTATGTGATATTGCCTTATTCGTGCTACAGGGATAATGATAATTTTATCACTGTTCATGAGAGGCTGACTTCTCTGAATATAGGCCGCTATCACGAACTGAGCAATGCTGAGTCGGAGTTTATCAAACTTACTGAAAGCTTCTCGAACCAGGCCATTATTAAACAATTTTCGAAGAAAAGTCAGACACCCAAGGATTTTTATACACACCTGGATAAAAGTCTGCTTGATGAGATGATCCGGCCATTTGTGGAGCGGAAACTTTCGAAAATTATCGAACTATTACAAACGAATGAAATTCCATTTTACGAAAGTGAAAGTACGAACCTTCATCCCGAAGATCTTATAACCATTGAAAATGAAAACCCGCAAGCCAGGTTAAAGTTTACACGCACTGATGAGGGCACCCAATATAAGCTTAAGGCTTATCATTTGAATAAGGAAATCGTTCTGAACAGACCCGGCAATAAAATTCTTGTAAACGAACCTTGCTGGTACATGGCTGGCAATAAATTGTTCCGGTTCCCTGAAAATATTAACGGTAAACTGCTGACTCCGTTTAAGAACAAAGATTTTGTTGTTATTCCGAAGCATATTGAATACAAATACTTCAGCACCTTTATCCGGAAAATTGCAAACCGCTGCGATATTGAAGCCGAAGGATTCAGGATAAACGACCTTGATCCTGTGCCTGATGCCATACTTTCACTCGAAACTGACTGGCAGGGCCGCATGGCATTGATCCTGTCATTTCAATATGGAGATAAGCTTCTTTTGTCCAACAACACGCAAAAAACATTTACAACATTGATTGCCGATGAAAACGGCTTTATTTTCAACCGGTTCAGTCGGAACCTGGCCTGGGAAGCTAAAAATATTGTATTCCTGAAATCGCTGAATCTGAAACAGGTTGAAGCCACTTTTTTATTACATGAAAAGGAACCGCTTCTAAACAAAGAATACCAGTTGATTGATTGGTTATCAGCAAACCGGCCGCAACTTTTACAACACTCATTTTCGATAAAACAACCGGAAAATGCTAAATACCTTTTAGAAATTCCCGTGCTGAACCTCGAAATGCAGGCAGGCAAGGATTGGTTCGATCTGAACGGTACCGTAGTTTTAAAGAATTTCGCAATTCCCTTCAGCAAGTTCAGGAACCACATTGCCAATAACAGGAAAGAATACGAACTGCCAACAGGCGAAATTGTAATCCTGCCCGACGAATGGTTTTCGCGTTACCAGGAAATTATGCTGTATGCCAAAGAGCATTCACAATCCATACGGATCAGCAAACATCATTATACATTGCTAAGCTCAGTTTTCAATCCCGAAATTCAACAACTTGACGAATCCTTGTCGTCGCCGGAACCCGTCAACTTGCCCGAACTTACAAATGTTACGCTCCGTCCTTACCAGCTTTCGGGCTTTTACTGGATGCATTCGCTGAAGCAGAACGGGCTGGGCGGAATTTTAGCTGACGATATGGGACTGGGCAAAACGCTGCAAACCATTGCGTTGCTGGCATCCTATTATCCGAAAAAAGATTGGGCTCCCTATTCCGAAGATTTCAGCAGGAGTGCTCAAGCCTCCGCCCCTGTTTTGCAACTTGATTTGTTTACACAATCTGAAGCTGATCCTGTCATAAAAACCATTACACCTTACGCAGTACCTGTTACCCAGCCACCTTGCAGCCTGATTGTGCTGCCCGCTTCGCTTATTCACAACTGGTTAAATGAATTTTCACGGTTTGCACCCTGGTTGCGGATATATATTCACTCAGGCGCGAACAGGGTGAACCGTACCTCAGTTTTTAAACGGTATGATATTATTCTAACCACCTACGGCACCATGCGCAACGACATTGAAATGATGAGCGCTTTCCGGTTTGGGTATATCATCCTTGATGAAAGTCAAACCATCAAAACACCTACAGCAAAGGCAACATTGGCAGTTTTTAAACTTCAGTGTGATCACAGGATGGTGCTTACCGGAACTCCCATCCAAAACTCCCTATCGGATATCTGGTCGCAGTTTAATTTCCTAAATCCCGAAATGCTGGGGACTCATCAGCATTTTATGAAATACTATGCTATCCCCTTGTCGAAAAACCAGGAGGATCCGGTAGCTGAAAAGCTCAAAAAGCTTATCAACCCGTTTATTCTGCGCCGAACCAAGAAAGAAGTGGCTCCCGAACTGCCGCCTATAACCGAAACCGCTGTTTTTTGTGAAATGACTGAAGAACAGCAGAGTTTGTATCTAACAGAAAAATCAAAGGTCCGTAACCTGATCATCGAAAATTTTGAATCGGGCGGAATAAAAAATTCTGCAGTTTTAGTTTTACGTGCTTTAACCATGCTCAGGCAATTAGCCAATCATCCGCGTATGCTCGACAAGAGTTCCGATGCCGGGAGCGGGAAATTTAAGGAGGTTACCGATAGTCTCGAAACCGTACTTGCCGAAAATCATAAAGTACTGATATTTTCTTCGTTTGTTAAGCATCTTAATCTTGTTGAAGAATACTGCAACGAAAAAGGTTTCAAATATGCGTTGCTTACCGGTTCAACAACCAACCGTGAAAAAGTGATCAGTTCCTTTAAAAGCAGGAGTGATATCCAGCTTTTCCTGATTTCGCTTAAAGCCGGGGGAGTAGGACTAAACCTCACCGAAGCCGATTATGTATTTATCCTCGATCCGTGGTGGAACCCGGCAGCTGAAATGCAGGCGCTAAATCGGGCACATCGCATTGGCCAGGATAAAAATGTTTTCGTGTACCGGTTTATTACCAGGGAAACGGTTGAGGAAAAAATAGTACAGCTTCAGCAAAAGAAAAAAGACCTTGCAGAATTGTTTGTAACATCCGATTCCTCTATTGCAGGCATGACAAAAGAGGAAATCCTGGAAATATTTATGTGATAAATCTGGCAATATGTTTTTGATTATGTTGTACGGCCTATCGGATTGTCTCCAGATATAGGAATTAGGAATTCACTGAAGGACCAATATTTGATATGCTTTTACAAGCCGGATATATGGTTAACTATTAAAATTCTATATTTGCTTTCCGGTAGAACCATTTGAGTAATAATACCAAATGAACTTACACCTGATTTTAAAACCTTAGTACAATTCTATGAAAGCCCTATTCTCAATCCTGTTAAGCTGTTTAGCGTTCAGTGTATTTTCACAAAATACTTCGCAATACGATAACATACCTCTGACTTCAGCCGCCAATTACCGAAAAGCTGAACCACAGGTGATACTTGCCTCCGATTATGTGTATTCATCCCCTGTTGATAAAGAAAACATGAACAGGAAAAATGCCATTGCTTTCATAATGAAATGGATGGGAGGTACTTCGGATTATTCATTTGGTATGGACGAAACTATCAGTAAAATCGCTGGCGGGGACAATGATGTCCTGGGTATGTATTTTGTATGCCTGGCCAAATATGCACTGGACAAAGGCAAGGGAGTTGACCGTGAAGAATTAAAATACAACGCCTATCTGCTTCTCGCAAAGTATTGTGAAAATCCGGGTAACAATTTTAAACCCAAGGGTGAGGTTAAAAAATTGATCGATGCTAAAAACCAGGATAAACTGAAAGAATTCCTGGATTCAAAACAAAAGAAATAATCTCTGTAACATGTTTGGGATTCGGCTCTTTATCTCCAAACAAATGATTGCGCATTCTGTTTATACTGTGGCAATAAACAATATTTTGTGATTTTTCGATTATCTGTTGATAATTAGTTGCAGCTTTAATGGAGTTCTGAAACACTATGCCGGAAAAAATTATAGAAGTAAAAAACCTTTCAAAGCATTTCGGCAAGATCAAGGCTGTTGAAGATGTAAGTTTTGATGTTTATAAAGGCGATGTATTTGGGTTCCTTGGTCCGAACGGTGCCGGTAAAAGCACTACCATCCGTGTAATGCTTTCGTTAATTACTCCGACTTCAGGAGAAATCAGCCTCTTCGGGAAAAGCCTGAATGCCAACCGAAGTTTCATTCTGTCAAAAATTGGTTGCATTGTCGAAAAACCAGATTTCTATCATTATCTCTCCGCCCAGAAAAATCTTGAGATTTTTGCCCGTATTTCCGGTTCCCATGTTTCGCGAATACGGATTCACGAAATGATTGAATTTGTTGGTTTAAAAGGACGGGAAAAGGATAAAGTCGGCAGCTTTTCGCATGGAATGAAACAGCGGCTTGGTATTGCCCAGGCATTACTTCACGATCCCGAGCTTATCATCCTCGACGAACCAACTACCGGCCTCGACCCAAAAGGAATTATTGACATCCGGAACCTTATACTGCAGCTGAAAAACGAACGCAACAAAACAATTGTGCTTTCGTCGCACATTCTTTCGGAAATTGAACTTATTGCCAACCGAATGGTAATACTCAATAAAGGTAAATCAGTTGCCCAGGGTAGTGTTACTGAACTTTTAAATGAACAGGAACTTGTAGTGTCATTCCAGGTTGATCAGCCCGAAAAGGCACTTCAGCTCATTTTTCAGAAATTTCCAGGCATTACGTGTATACTTTCAGGTATTGATATTCTTCAAATTACCGCTACGCATGAATTAATCCCTGATATTAACCGCTTGTTTTTGGCGAATGATGTTAATGTATTCCGGATTGACCCGAAGCGTCAACTGGAGGAATATTTTTTGAAATTAATCGGTAACTGATGTTCTGGAAAAGCACGTATAACGAATTCATTAAAATAGCTGCCAAACCGCGCAGTTATATTGGTCTTGGAGCTATTACCCTGCTTGTTGCCGTAATCCTGTTTGCCATGCGCATGGATGGGCAATCCTATCTTTCGTTTATAACAGGTTCATTTGAGCAAACTTTATCATTCCAGGGAAGTGTTTTGAATGGCAACCTGATGGCATTTATTGTTCTCCAACTCCTTATAATTCATATTCCACTCCTGGTAGCGCTGGTAACCGGCGACCTGGTTTCTGGTGAAGCTGCGTCAGGCAGTATTCGCATGCTTTGTACCAAGCCCATTTCTCGCACGCAACTCCTTATGTCAAAATTTGCTGCCGGTAGCGCATACACTCTTATAATCACTGTTTGGTTTGGGGTTATGGCGTTAGGATTTGGGAAATTACTATTCGGAACCGGTGACCTTATGGTTCTCAACAGCCAGGGACTTTTTATCCTGCAAAGCAGCGATGTGATATGGCGATTTTTCAGCGGTTTATCCGTGGCTTACCTTGCACTGGTAACTATCGCAACTTTATCAATCACACTATCTTGTTTTACGGATAATTCAATCGGACCAATCGTAGCTACAATGGCGATAATAGTTCTTTTCACTATCATCGGAACATTGGATGTATCCGTTTTTGATCCGATCCGGCCGTTTCTTTTTACAACACACATGGCTGCCTGGCGGAGTTTTTTCGAAGATCCGCTTCCTGTGCCTGCTATTATCAGATCAGTTGTAGTATTGGTTGCACATATAATGATTTTGTTATCTATTGCTTTGTATAAATTCAACAGGAAGGATATTTTATCATGAGTCGCTTCATAACAAATATAAAAATCGCAAGTCTCATCCTTATACTCCTTGCCGGATTTACAGCCAAAGCACAAAAAACGGCTAATCAGGAGCTTCGTTCCGTTTATCAGAAGCTGATAAAGGTGAAAGATTATACCGTCAATGCCAATATTAAAGCAGATATTCCGCTTATCCGGATTCTGCCGGCAAATGCCACCATTTATTTCAAACAACCGGATAAGTTTAAGGTTGATTCGAAAGGTATAGCCATAATGCCTCGCCAGGGATTCAGTGATTTATCACGTATCATTAAAGATACAAACTCATACACAGCTGTTTACACGGGCAATGAAATTATCGGTAACGTAAAAGCCAACATTCTAAGTTTAATTCCATCCATTGATACAGGCGACCTGATACTGGCAAAATTCTGGATTGATGTTTCCCGAAACCTGGTTCTCAAATCGCAACTCACCACGCGGTCAACCGGAACAATGCTGATTGAGTATTTCTACGCCACACAAGCTATACTGGGGCTTCCTGATAAAATGATTTTTACAGTTGATGTTAAGAAATTTAAAGTCCCGAAAGCCATAGCAACGGATATTCAAAACGGGGATAAAACGCCCAAAGGCAAAGAAAAAGAATCAAAAAAAGGAACTGTTGTTATTGAACTGAAGAATTATAGGATAAATCAAGGATTGAAGGATGCGTTTTTTAAGCAGAAATAGGTAGATGGATTTTTGTGAATTATTTCTTAAAAAGAAAAATACAGATCCATGCCTTAAAAGGCATGGCAACAAATCGCTATATTCCTATTCGAATCAGAGCATAAATGAGTTTTTAGATACCTAATATCAAATTTCTTCAACTCTAAATCCTAACCCCCAATCCCTAAATTCTTGACAACTTCCATCTATCTCGCGCCATTCCAGGGAATTACCGGTGTCACTTTCCGGAAAGTTTATTCCAGCCATTTTCAAGGTGTTGATAAACTCTATACCCCGTTTTTTACAGCTATAAATAACGAAATGAAACTATCACCCCGGAAGCTGGCTGAACTAGGGAGTATTTCTGAAAACGGAGTGGAAGTGGTACCTCAGATTTTAAGTAAAGATGCCGAAGAAATTATCCGCTTCGCACTCTTTTGCGAAAAACAGGGTTTTAAGGAACTGAACTGGAACCTGGGTTGCCCTTATCCTATGGTAGCCAATAAAAAACGAGGTTCGGGAATGCTTCCATATCCAGAAATGGTTGATGAAATCCTGCAGAAGGTAATGGTAGAAACAAGCATTCGTTTTTCGGTAAAATGCAGGCTTGGATATTTTTCGCCGGAAGAAATTTTTAAACTGATTCCGGTTTTTAATAAACAACGCATTTCAGAACTTACCATTCATGCCCGAATCGGGAAACAACTCTACAGCGGAGAAACGGATCAGGATACTTTTCAAAAAGCAATATCGCTACTTTCTGTTCCTGCGGTTTATAACGGAGATATTTTTTCACTGAGCAATTTCCAAAAAGTCAGTGATCGCTTTCCTGCCATAAATACCTGGATGATAGGCCGCGGTTTGCTTTCGGATCCTTTTCTGCCGGCTATCATTAAAGGTTTACCAATAGAAACTGATCGCCCGGCAACTATCAGGCAATTTATTGGCAAACTCTATTTCGCTTACCGAAAGCAACTGAACGATAACCCTGCCGTGCTGGGAATATTGAAAGAATACTGGCATTACCTGGCTGAATCTTTTGACAATCCCCACAAAGTTTTTAAGAAGCTGAAAAAGGTGAAAAAGTTTGATGAATACGAAGATGCCGTTGATGTAGTATTTGGAGAATATGAGTGGGTTGGATCAGAAGGAAAAACGCAGTCAGGAGAACCGGCCTTAAGTTTATTCTGAAAAAATTCCACTTTATAAATTGGATTAGGACCTCATCCCCTTCTCCTTCTGATGGCTTCGGCTCCGCTCAGCCACCAGAAGGAGAAGGACGATTGATTGTACAGGATTTGAAGCATCCTGATTTTAAATAATTTGATTACGGCATTGATCACTTTTCTAGTATTCAAAACAAACATTCCTGGTTTTCAGAAATAAGAAACCCCGCCATTACAGCAGGGTTTGAATTTATTTTGTCGCCTTGTCGCTCCTTGCCCAGTCGACCCTTCTCCTCTCTCCTGTCTCTCAACCACTCAATAAACTTGTCCTACTTAGGATCATATGCCCATTTCAGATAAGTAGAACCCCAGGTAAATCCACCCCCGAAAGCAGCAAGTATTATATTATCACCTTTATGAAGCTTTGATTCCCATTCCCACAAACAAAGTGGAATAGTTGCTGAAGTAGTGTTTCCGTATCTTTCGATATTGATCATTACCTTTTCTTTTGCAAGTCCCATGCGGTTAGCAACAGCATCAATGATACGCATGTTTGCCTGGTGAGGAACCAGCCACGAAAGATCTTCTGCTTTCATGTTATGTTTCTCCATCATCTCAACAGATACATCAGCCATTTTTGAAACAGCCCATTTGAAAACGGTCTGACCGTCCTGATAAATAAAATGTTCTTTGTTATCAACCGTTTCGTGTGAAGCAGGACGTTGTGAACCGCCGGCTTTCATATACAAATGATGACGGCCGGTACCATTTGTTCTGAAAATGGAATCTACAATACCTACTTCTTCGGTTGTAGGTTCAAGCATTATTGCGGCAGCAGCGTCGCCGAAGAGCGGACAAACAGCCCTGTCGGTATAATCAGTGATGGCCGACATCTTATCCGTTCCAACAACGATTACCTTTTTATGTGTTCCTGATTCAACAAATTTCTGAGCTGTGGTAAGCGCGTAAAGAAAGCTGGAACAAGCTGCATTCATATCAAAGCTGAAGGCATTCGTAATTCCGCATTTATCACTGATAATGTTGGCCGTAGCCGGAAACATCATATCAGGAGTAACGGTGGCACAGATTACCAGGTCAACATCCTCAGGATTTGTGTTAGTTTTGGCTAAAAGTAGTTTAACCGCTTCAGTTCCCATATCGGAAGAAGCAAGGCCTTCGCCTTTAAGAATATGCCTTTCGCGGATACCTATGCGTGTCATTATCCATTCGTCGGTAGTATCAACCATGCGGCTTAATTCCTCGTTATTGAGAATATAATCGGGGGCATATCCAGCAACTCCGGTAATAGCGGCTCTTAGTTCAGTCATAAGTTTTTATTTTCCAGTTGTAAAAAAGTAGTTTAAGCAAACACAGTTTACAAATTTCGGTTTGGAAGCCTAGGTTGTGCTCAGGTTCGATAAATTATTCCACTACAAAACCTCCATTGAGGTTTAAAAGAGCATGTTTGATCTTGGAAGCAATTTTTGCTTTAAATACATCACGACCAAGTAAAACCATATTTTTAATAGCGATATTATTCGAAATACCGTGGCCCATTATCACAGCACCATTTACACCGAGTATAGGTGTTCCTCCATAATTTTCATAATTCAGCCGGCGGACATAATCATCCAGTAGGTTACGGTTCTCCATGATGTTATAAAAGGATTCAACAAGTTTGAGGATAATATTTCCTGTAAACCCATCGCATACTATTACATCAGCTTTATCCCGGAGAATATCCCGGCCTTCTATATTACCGATAAAATTAAAGTCTTTCGATCCTTTCATCAGGTGGTAAGCTGCTTGAGTGGTCAGATTACCCTTTTCCTCTTCATGTCCGATGTTAAGTAGTGCAACCCTAGGGTTTTCAACGTGATACACATTTTGCGCATAGATGGAGCCAATTAATCCAAATTGGTAAAACACATCAGGTTTCGCATCCGGATTGGTTCCTACATCCACAAGCAAGCTATAACCGCCAACTTCCTGTGGGATAATGGCAGTTGTAAGCGGCCTGACTATCCCCGGAATTGTGTTTACACTGAAAATTGATCCTACCAGCATAGCGCCGCTATTTCCAGCACTGGCGAAGGAATCAAGTTTTTTGTGTTTCAGCATCTGAAACCCGACACTTATACTGGAATCAGGCTTGCGGGCCATGGCTTTGGTGGGATGCTCTCCCATTTCGATAACATCCGGAGCATGTACAATATCAAATAAGGAAGCTTCGCAACCGCGTTCGAGCAATAACGAACGGATAACGGCTTCCTGACCTATCAAAACGATCTTATCGTTGCCTGATAGCTCCTTAGCTGCAAGAATAGCCCCATCGATGGCAGCTACCGGCGCGAAATCGCCGCCCATTACATCTAACCCGATTCTCATTTAAAGAATCTTTTACAGTACATGATTTGCCGTGTTAAAGGCACAATTAAGCTGTTGTATTTTTCTCAATAGCGAGACGGCCTTTATAGTAGCCACATTCAGGGCATACCCTGTGATAAAGTACTGAAGTGCCACAGTTTGAGCAAAGAATGAAGGTTGGAGCTTCAAGTTTATAATGTGTCCTGCGTTTTGCTGTTCTCGTTTTGGAGAACCTGTGTTTTGGATTTGGCATTGTATTATTTATTTATTGTTAGTTCAAACTATTTATTGATCAGTATTAAGTTTTTTAAGCGCTTCCCAGCGTGGATCAAGAGTATCTCCGGTTGGAGTAAGTGTTTCAAGTAATCGCAGCATATCCGGGTCACAGGTACTATTGCCGTTTTCATCATCCGGATGAAGCAGGCGTACAGGCAATGCCAGGTGAATGAATTCATAGATATAAGTTGAAAGATCGAATTGGTAATCCGTTTCCGGAATTATAACCACATCTTCACTTTCTTCCATATACTCAGCACCCAATTTTACGATAAGCTGCTGTGTGTCAGATATTGGAAAGTTGAACTCTTCAGTGCAACGATCACAGGTTACCAGGGCTTCTCCTTCGATTCCGATGTTGAAAATCATCATTCTCTCCATCTTTTCAAGGTCAACCGTAACATGTATCTTTCCATGCTGAATTTGCGAAAACTCAAAATGTTCAAAGAACGAATCATTTACTTCAAACTCAAACTGATGGTTCCCAGGCTCAAGCCCAACGAACTGAATATTATATTCTTTGAGTCGATTCACTGTTATCAATATTAAATTGAGGGGCGCAAAATTACAAAATCCTAATTTAAATACCAAACACTTGTTTTGCAGATATTTATTGGCGCTAAGTCCCGCTGTTACACCGGCTCAGCTATTAGGTGTGGTAAATGGTGGATTTCATTTAGCATTTATTAACACTATTTTCGCCCGAAATCAGCCGGAATTTCACCCCAGGCTTTGGTTTCCCATTTTAATATTCTGGTATCGTACGAATTATTATGAAGCCAATTGACTGCCCGGTCCAAAAGTTCAAACAATTCCTTGTTTTTTGCATTTGGCACTAACTTCGTATTCGCCCGTTTTCCTTTTATCCATAAAATAGCATTGGCTGAATCGCTGTAAAGCGGCAACGACAATCCATTTTGCTTCAGATAGACAAGTCCGCTTACGATTGCCAGGAATTCGCCTATATTGTTTGTTCCTTCCGGGAATGGTCCGCGGCGGAATATTTCCTGGCCTGTGGCTATATCGACTCCGCGGTATTCAAGTACGCCGGGATTTCCGCTACAGGCAGCATCCACACAAATTGCCTGCTTAAGCGGCTCGCCGAATTGTTTGCGAAGTTCACTGTTTACAGGAGCTTTGGCGGTTTTGTTGAAATAATTCCAGGGATTGCCACCAAATGCCTTTTTTGCTTCTTCGAGCGATTCAAAGCTTTTATATTTTGCGGCGGTATAACCGTCAACCTGTTTCTTGCATTTATCCCAGGAATCGAAAATGCCTTTCTGATGGCCTTCCCATACTACATAATATTTACTTTTCTGTTTACTCATAGAAGGGTGCAAAAGTAGGGATTTTATTTATAGTCCGGGTGCGACTTTGAGTCGCGCCCAGACTAATAAAATTGCCCAATAAAAAACCCCAGCTAAAAGCCAGGGTTTTTCGTTATTAAAAGAGATCTTCCAAAAACTATTCTTCTTCTTTCTCCTGATCTTCGTAAGCTTTCAGCAATGTGGTCTGTACATCTGGCGGAACCTGTGAATACTCTCCAAAGGCGAGCGAATAGGTACCGCTACCTGAAGTTAGTGAGCTGAGTGCGGTTGAATACCGGTTCATTTCAGCCAAAGGAACTTTAGCTTTTATTTTCTGGTAGTTTCCTTCACTGTCCATTCCCATGATGATGGCACGACGGCCTTGTAAATCGGTCATGATATCGCCCATGCGTTCGGCAGGAACCATAACTTCAACATCATAAATAGGTTCGAGAATTTTTGGCCCGGCATTTTTAAACGCTTCGCGGAAAGCGTGACGTCCGGCTAATTTGAATGCAAGTTCGTTTGAATCAACAGGGTGCATTTTACCGTCGTAAACATTTACAACTATATCGCGTGCATAGGAACCTGTTAGCGGGCCTTCTTCAATTTTTTCCATTATACCTTTGAGTATGGCCGGTAAGAAGCGTGCATCAATGGCTCCGCCAACAATACAGTTGTTGAAAACCAGTTTCCCGCCCCAAGCAAGTTTTTGCTCATCGGTACCACGTACAGGGAATTCGCTCTGGAACTTCATACCTTCAGTGTATGGTTCAATAAGCATATGCACTTCGCCAAACTGACCAGCTCCACCCGACTGCTTTTTGTGGCGGTACATGGCTTTTGCTGATTTGGTAATGGTTTCGCGGTAAGGGATTTTAGGTGCTATGTATTCAACAGGGATTTTATCGAGGTGCTCAAGGTACCATTTGGCAATATTCAAATGGAGTTCGCCCTGGCCTTTGATAATAATTTGTTTCAGTTCTTTTGAATATTCAACTAAAAGCGTCTGATCCACTTTGTGCATTTCATTGAGACGAGCTCCCAGTTTTTCATCATCACTTGAATTCTTTGGCTTGATAGCCATGCTGATTTTAGGTGATGGAAACTGGATCGGAACAACTTTATCCTCAGCATTTTTAGCTGAATTCAATGTATCTCCGGTACGGGTATTTTTTAATTTTATAGTAGCTGCAATATCACCGGCACATACTCTTTCAACTTTTTCGCGCTTTTTACCGGCAATAAACAGTAATTGGGAAATACGCTCTTTACCAGAGTTTGTGCTGTTCACAAGGTCCATGGCTTCAGTTACTTCACCGCCATACACTTTAAAGAAAGCGATTTCGCCAAGGTGCTCTTCAACCGAAACTTTTACAACCTGTAAACATGTCGGGTCGGCAGCATTGCATCTCAGTTCTTTGCCACTTGTGGTTAATTTAGCAGGCATTTCGTCGGGAGCAGGAACGGAGGAACAAACAAATTCCATCAAACGGCCCACGCCCATATTTTTCTTTGCGGAAATACAGAAAACGGGGTATAGTCCACGGGCGATTATACCCGCTTTCAGTCCCTTTTCGAGTTGTTCTTCGGTAAGTGTTCCATTTTCGAAGAAAGCTTCCATCAGGGATTCATCACTTTCGGCAGCTTTTTCGATAAGTACGCCTTGCAGGTTTTCAGCTTTGGCCATTTCGCCGGCAGGAATATCCAGAACTTCTGGTTTTCCGCCACCGTCAGGGTACTTCAGCATTTTCATCTGCATCAGGTCGATGATGGAGTTAAAGCCAAGACCTTCGTTAAGAGGATATTGTAACAAGGTAACATTTCCACCAAACTGGGTTTTCAGCTGCCGAAGGGTTTCCTCGAAATTGGTTTTTTCATGATCCAGCTGGTTCAGTACAAAAATAACGGGGGTCTGGTTTTTAGTAGTTTGCCTCCAGGTGATTTCAGTTCCAACTTCAACGCCATTGTGAGCATTGACAAGCATTATTGCAGTATCGGCAACATTGAGTGATGCAACTACCTCTCCGATAAAATCATCGAAACCAGGGGTGTCCATGATGTTTAATTTCTTTCCCTTGTATTCTGCATACATCAGGGTTGAGCAAACTGAATTCTGTCTTTCCAACTCGATCTCCCGATAATCGGAAACAGTATTTTTATCTTCAATTGTTCCACGGCGGGAAATTATTCCGCCTTCAAAAAGCATTGCTTCGGCTGTGGTAGTCTTTCCTGATTTGGCTCCACCAATAAGTGCAATATTTCTTACTTCGCTTGTCTTGTAGACTCTCATTTTAAAAGTAAATTTATTGTGATTGAAACTGTTATTCAGAGATAAATGGGTTGCAAAGTTATAAATCTTAGTAATATATGCAAATGTTATCGGTAAAGAGGCAAATTAAAAAATGGGCTTCCCTTAAAGATGCTGAGGGTTAAGCGCTTAACATAGTTCAGAAACTACATTTGTTGGAGCCGCATATACTATTCCGGCAAATGATAACTGAAGACTGTAAAAAAGAAATCGGGAAGTTATACCGGTACTCTTTTACTCCTATAAACTGCAGAAATTTTGAGTTCTGCTTTTCGGAGCCAGACGGAAGCAATAGCAATAAGTATCCGCGGCCAGATAAGCCAGTGGATGGCATATCCTAGCGTTAAAAAAAGTAATGGATCTTCGAGCTGCGAATGCGAAAGGGCAATATGGTGGTTGAGCAAATCGGCATCTTCGCGGTTCATTTTGCCTTTTTCCGATTCATCGATCATGATGGCTGAGCCATATGCCAGCCCTATGAGGTTGGCAACCACCCACGACAAGGTTGTGCTTCGCGGCAATCCCATTATTTTCATAATCGGAACCAAAGGTTTTTCGATGGCACCGATCCAGCCGAACTCATCCAGTAATTGCTGAAAAACCAGGAGCAAATTTACCAGTATCAGGATTTTTAAAGTGGTCCTGGAAACAGAACTCAGCCAATGCATAAATACAATGCTGAAATCCTGTTGATTTTGTATAATTGTGTGTATGTCGGTCGACATGGTACCAGGTATTAACATATTCAGCAACCAGCCAATTACAAAACTTCCGGTAAGTCTCAGCAACAGCATTCTTATTACAGATGACCCGGTGCGTTTCATTACTGTTGTTTCGATCGGGAAAGCATGCGAAACCAGGCACATCGACGCCAGTATTACTCCTTCACGCACAGGAAGCTGAAGCATTGAAAGCACCGCAACCACCGAGTAAATATTTGTAAAAATACTTGTAACAAGAACAATGGCTGAAATTCCCGGTAATCCCAAATGCCTGAAAACCGGTCCTGTATATTGCGCCATCAAGGCAAGAACACCGAAATAGTCGAGCAACATAACCCCGAAAGAAACCGGAATTGTAATCTTGATAAGCCACCATGCGGTTTTCATGCCTTTGGGCAAGGCAGAAATTACACTGCGTTTAAGTCGTTGTATGGTGGTGGGTTGATCCAACTATTGAGGGTGAAGAATTGTTAAGGCAAAGGTACACTTTCTGCCGAAGTTGCATTACGAACTGTTAAAAGGAAAACAGTATGTGAATAATAAAGATCAACGTTGTTTCACATGTAATAGCGTTTAACTTTCTTAGAATAATCAGAACAATCCCTTCACCAACTCATCCACTGTAAGTTTCGAGAAATAGGAACTTATTTCAAATGGCGCAACAGCATTGCGAATGGCAATTTCCTGATGTGGAATATCAGTCAGAACAGCTTCGATTTCTTTTGGATCAGAATGCGAAAAATAATCACCGAAAATGCGTGTCTGCATGATCATTCCATTTTGAACATCCATACAAAACTCAATGGTGCCGCTGTTTTCGGTACGCATTACCTTGCGGAAATTATAGTCGGGCGAATTGCCAAAATTCCAATCCCAGGTTCCGTATTTCGTAAGCACCATTTCCTTAATTATCTGTTCATCTTTTTGTGTAAGTTCATAAAACAGTGCAGCCGGATACATAGTGACAATATGCTTTTCGATGAGTTCCGAAAATTGCAACACATTCATCGGCTGTTGCAAATGCCCGCTGATATTGGTTACACGGCTGCGGACCGATTTAACTGCTTTATCCTGGAATTTTGCTTCGTTTACTTTCAGCGCCTGACTCAAGTCCGTCATTGTTGCTGAAAACAGCAGGGTTCCATGGTGCAAAACACGGTTTTTCCAAACCATTTCAGCATTTCCGGAAAATTTTTTCCCATCAATAGTCAGGTCATTCCGGCCTTCGAAACGGGCATCTATTCCCAGTTGCTGAAGTACATCCAGAATAGGTTCGGTATATTTTCGGAAATCGTTCAGCGTATGATCTTTATTGGATTGTATAAAAGTAAAATTCAGGTTACCCAGATCGTGAAAAACGGCACCGCCGCCGGTAAGCCTGCGAACCACGCGGATATTGTTTTCCTTCACATAATCGAGATTGATTTCTGAAAGTGTGTTCTGATGTTTCCCAACAATAATGGATGGTTCGTTGCGCCAGAGCATGAAAATATCTTCTTCCGTTTCTTTCAGGAAATATTCTTCGGCAGCAAGGTTGAAATATGGGTTTGTATGATGACGCTTTATGATTAGCATGAGGTAAATTTTTGGCCAAAATTAATGTTTACTGATGTTTTATATCGTGTTTCCGGGAAAGTATTCCCTAAACAACTTCAGTAACCATAAAAAACAATCCGAAAACACTTCTGGTTCAGCATGTTTGCATAATAATCCGGATGTTTAATATCAAAGTCATTTATAGTATATTTACCGTTTATTTCTCAACCAGATTATTAACCTTTAAACCGTAAAAATATGTTTTTAAGTGTGCTCGGAATTATCATAATTGTTGTCGGATTTGTACTGGCCAAAACCGATTCGCCGGTAAAACCATATACCGGGATATTCAAAATTGTTGGATTTCTGATGGTATTAACAGGTGCAGGATTATCGGCAGTAAAACAAATTGAACCCGGTTATGTAGGCGTTCAGAAACTGTTCGGGAAAGTTAGCAATAACACCCTTGAAAGTGGACTTAATGTAATCAATCCTCTGGTGGAAGTGGTTACTTTTGATATCCGCACCCAGAATTATACCATGTCGGGTGTGCATGATGAAGGAGATAAAGGTGGCGATGATGCCATCCGTGTGCTTTCGGCTGATGGGCTCGAAGTTATTGTTGATCTGACAGTTTTGTATAAAGTTTTACCAAGCGAAGCACCCCGGATTCTGAAAGAAATCGGAACCGATTACAGGAATACGATTGTAAGGCCGATTTGCAGAACAAAGATCAGGGATAATGCCGTATATTATGATGCTATTGCGTTGTATTCAACCAAGCGTGATGAATTCCAGGGGCGGATTTTCAAAACCATCGAAAGTGATTTCAAAAGCCGTGGCCTTGTACTTGAACAATTACTGGTACGAAATATAACCTTACCGGCTTCGGTAAAAACCACCATCGAATCGAAAATCAACGCAGAACAGGAAGCTCAGAAAATGACTTTTGTACTTCAGAAAGAAAAGCAGGAAGCTGAACGTAAACGCGTGGAAGCGCAGGGTATTGCTGATTATCAGAAAATTTTAAGTACCGGACTTAGCGACAAACAGTTGCAGTATGAAATGATCAAAGCTATTGCAACTTCGCCCAATGCGAAATTGATTATCATGGATACTAAAAAAAGTGCTCCTTTTATTATTGATGCGAAATAAGATTTTAGATTTTTAATTCTCTTCCCCGACCTAAAGGTCGGGGCAATGGATCTAAAGGTCGGGGCAATGGATATAAAGAAATAGAGAACTTTTGGGGAATAATATTAAAAAAGTCTTGGCTTGTTTTTATTGACCCGGGCAGAAGGTCGGGGTCAATAGATCTGTAGAATTTATCCGAAGCAATGTATAAATAAAAAAGTCCTGCTCATCACAGGACTTTTTTATTTACTGCACTATTTTCTATTAACTATTCCCCATTAACTTGTTATTCAACATGCAATTAATCAATTACAGCAGAAATTTCATGTGTTATTATTTATTAATTCATTACTTATTCTCAGCGGTATTAATGCTTACTTCGCAGGTATTTTTAACGGGTCACATGGAACTCCATGACAAAATAATATCATGCTACTGTGAGACAAAATTGGTTGATTTTGTCATGTTCGTTTCATCTGAATAATTCTTCACATCGAAACGCAGGTAATCAAACTCAGTTGCGACAGGAAGTTCGGATATTTCAGTATTGGTATTTATGAATTTATTTATGTCGAAACGAAGGTTACTAAACTCGTTTTCGAAAGATACTGGTGTAGCACTTACACTGATCGAAGTTTTAACTGCTTCTAATTGTTTTTTAACACCTGATTTAATAATATCACCTTCATAATTGGTGACAGGTTTTGCAATTGAGGAAACTGACATGAACAATACAAGGTTCAGAGTAGCAAGGGTTAGGATGATTTTTGAAGTTTTCATTTTTATATTTTTGGTTTGATCTCTTGCGAGGAGGATTAAAGTATGTTTTGTTTGAATTGTGTATATGACGGTATCCCTTACTAAAATTTACAAAAATAATTATCCCGGGATACGAAGTTAGATAATACAGTAAAAAAAGAAAATATCATAAGACCTCGCAAACTAGTGATTTAATTAACTTTATTATTGCATTAACTGCCTGGCTTATCTAAACAATTAAAACAAGGTTTATGTTTTATGGTTTCGAAAATATTTTATAAACTCTGTTTAAATCGGGATTTACACCACCAAAAAGGTAACACTTTTTTCTTTATTTAACTTTCATACCATCATATTTACTGGCCATTTCTAAAGCTAAAGCCCTAATTAAAAGATGGAAATAATGATTGTTTTGACAATCAGGCAGAACTTTCCGGGCAATAATCTGTTTATTCATAAAATCAAAATAATAAACATTACTTATGAAAGAATATAAATTGTTAACACCATACAAAACAGGAACAATTGAATTGAAAAACCGTATTGTTATGGCACCCATGACCCGTTGCCGCGCAATCGGAAATGTACCGAATGATTTGATAGCCAAATATTATAAACAACGTTCAGGTGCCGGTTTAATCATTACCGAAGGAGTTTCGCCTTCGCCTAACGGCCTTGGTTATGCACGTATTCCCGGCATTTTCAGCAAGGCACAGGTCGAAGGCTGGCAAAAAACAACCTCAGCAGTTCATGCAAATGGTGGCAAAATTTTCGTTCAGTTAATGCATACCGGGCGCATCAGTCATGAACATAATATGCCTGAAGGATCGGAACTTCTGGCTCCTTCAGCCGTTAAAGCCGCTGGCCAGATGTGGACGGACTCACACCAGATGCAGGATTTTCCTACACCTAAAGCAATGACCGCTGATGACCTTGCACTGACAAAAGCAGAATTTGTAGCTGCGGCCTTAAATTCGGTAAAGGCTGGTTTCGATGGTGTTGAACTCCATTCAGCAAACGGGTATTTGCTCGAGCAGTTTCTTTCGCCTGTAAGCAATATCCGCACTGATAATTATGGCGGAAGTGTTGAAAACCGCAGTCGTTTTGTTCTTGAAGTAGTTGCTGCTGTAGCTAAAGCCATTGGCAAAAATAAAACCGGTATTCGTCTATCACCTTTCGGAGTTGCAAGCGATATGCCGCATTATCCCGAAATTGATGAAACCTACACATACCTTTCGGAGAAACTCAATTCATTAGGTATTGTTTACATTCATATTGTTGATCATTCATCAATGGGAGCTCCTGCAGTTCCGGTTGAATTAAAGAAAACGATACGCAGTATTTTTAAAAATACCATTATCCTCTCCGGCGGATACGATAAGGAAAGAGCTGAAGCTGATATCGAAAGCGGACTTGGCGATATTGTGGCATTCGGACGGCCCTTTATTAACAATCCTGATCTTGTCGAAAGGCTTAAAAACAACCAGGAATTATCTGAAGATCTCAGGATGGATATGTTTTATTCCGCTGATGAAAAAGGATATACTGATTATCCGGTTTATGGCAACTAATCATCTTTTTAAATTCCAAGTCCCAAATTTCAAGCTTCAAATTCAAAGACTTTCACGTCAAACCTTCTTGGGATTTGGGTCTTGAAATTTGAAATTTGGGTCTTATAATCCGGGTCTTTCCTAAAAGTACCACACTTCTTCCTAAATGTGTAACTCCCTGGCTTTTACCCGGATGTATCTTTGCATTATCAAAACTGATCATTTACAAACCATTAAAATTAAACGAAAATGAAAAAACTCACCCTAGTTGCTACCATAGCAATATCAGCCATTTTATTTGCTTTTACAGTTGTAACAAGCACAATCTGGACCTACGACAAGAACCACGCTAAAATTGGATTCACCGTTACTCATATGATGATTTCGGATGTTGAAGGCTATTTTAAAACAGCCAATGTAACTCTTACCACAACAAAAGAAGATTTTACCGATGCGGTAGTTGAAATGACGGCTGAAGCTGCTTCAATTAATACGGATAACGAAAAAAGAGACGGCCATCTGCAAAGCGCTGACTTCTTTGATGTAGCTCAATTCCCGACACTTACTTTTAAAAGTACTTCTTTTAAGAAAACAAAAACTGCCAATACCTATGTGGTAAAAGGAAACCTTACCATGCACGGTGTTACTAAGCCGGTTACTCTGTCAGCTTTAGCTAAAACCGGAACAAATCCGATGAGCAAAAAAAGCATTGTTGGTTTCAAAATCACAGGTCAACTGAAACGTTCCGATTTCGGAATTGGTGGCAGCACCCCTTCAGCTATTGTAAGCGACGAAGTTCTGATTGACGCAAATGCTGAGTTTGTTAAGAACTAAGAAAATCCAGGAAACAACTACCTGTCAGAATTACTGTTAAAGGATAAAAACAGGAGAAACAATATTTTATTTTGAGTTAAAGAGAGGCAGCTGTAGCCTCTTTTTTTTATTCCTTTTTGGGATTTCATCATCCCCATTCCAGACCTGGAATCTTTGAAACCAGAAGTCCTGCTCTTAATCAGATGCGTTATATTTGACGTTGATTTAAATTAAAGTTATAAGTTCGAAGTATTCGAAACACATAAACTCCCCGAAAGGAGGGAATACTACTTAAAATTATTACTAAAATATCAAGCTATGATAATTACAAAGACGCGTTACAAGCCTTCCATTATTGAAATGATTCATATTTCATTGGTTTTATTGCCAATGAATGGACTCATCAGATGAAAAATCGGTTTTTACAATGCACTGTATGCTGTTTTCAGTCCGCTATATTTTGTGTTAAAACATTTCGTCAGCTTTTTTACCAATACAAAACTATTTGGCAAAGCATTAACATACAATGTATTAGTGGGATATAAAAAATATTCCGGTAAATAAAGACATAAATAAAAACAGGAACGGGAATTTAAGGATTGTCACGAAAGGCCTGGTTGTCAGCAATTAAAATATTTTTATTTTTTTGTGCCAACAAACAGCCTCATCTGCAATCCTTCAATTCCCGAAAAATTCCTTTCAATTAAGTTTTACAAGGAATTATAATACCTGACAACTTTTTCAAGATCAGATATGTTCTTTGGGGATATTTTCTCTTTTTTGAGAAATTCAGTTATTTCCTTATTCTTATCTCCAAGAGCAACCGGGATAAGTTTGCCTTTTTTGTCGACTGCGGTAATCACATCACCAACTTTTATCAGGTAGTTTTCTTTCACGGAAACAGTTTCGTTCGGACTACCGGTCCCGAGTATAATATTGAAATTGGCTGGAATTATTTGTGGATAATAATTAACATAAAGTCTGGCCTTACCGTCAATAACAACTTTCATAAATCGTTTATTCACTTTATCTGATGGATCAGAGTCATCATAAACAAATACGCCATTATCCATTACTAATTCCTGGATACTATCCGGCGAGCTAACTACATAATCTTTATTGTCGAATTGGAAATACAAGCGGTTCCGGTACACATTATACCTGTAATTCAGTCCATTGATTTTTGTACCATTGATTGTCAACACAGTTCCGGGAACCCAGGATTCCGTAAGCCAAGGCGTACCTTCTAATCCTTTCTCTTTTTCAGCCGAAACCACTTTGTTGTATCCTGGAGGAAAATCCCAATGAAAAGGCGTTGCCTCACTATTTATACTAACCTGTGCTGTAACACAAAACTGAAGCCCAAACAAAACCACAAAGAAGAGGAAAGCATACTTTTTCATAAAATTGATTTTTATTGAATCTTTTAAGTAAAACATAGAATAGCACTATCAGCTTTTGATATTGCTAACGGGCTTCAAAGGTATACATTTTGTATTGTCGATATTGTTAAAAGTTAAAAATAATGAAGCGGGACAGATAATATCCCCAAAAAATAAAACCGCTGAAAAAAGTCATTTTTCAAAACGGCTAATACGTTAAAAAATGGTTTAAAGCCACAAATATTAAGGTTTTACAACAAAAACGCACATTGGTTGTTTAAGATTTGTTAAAATTATCTGATCAAAATCTTAGACTGGCAGGTTCACTATTTTGAACCAACACCCCAAAAATCCTTACGTATTTCACCTAAAAAGCCAGCAAAAAAATTAAAACAGCAGTATTTACCGACTGTTTTACCGAAATTTGCATTTCTTAAAGTAAATTCAATCAGAGTTTTAAATTTTCAAAAATGAGCAATACGCCTAAAACATTATTTGACAAAGTATGGGATGCCCATGTGGTGAGAAGCATTCAGGACGGTCCTGATGTATTTTTTATCGACAGGCATTTTATTCATGAAGTTACCAGCCCTGTAGCTTTCCTTGGACTGAAAAACAGGGGAGTTAAGGTAATGTTTCCTGAAAAAACATTTGCTACAGCCGATCATAATACACCTACCATCAACCAGCATTTGCCGGTTGAAGATCCTTTGTCGGCCAACCAGTTAAAAGCATTGGAAGAAAACGCGGCCGCACACGGAATCTCTCACTGGGGTTTGGGCAATCCTAAAAATGGTATTGTCCATGTTGTAGGGCCCGAAAATGGTATTACACTTCCGGGAATGACTGTGGTTTGTGGCGACTCACACACTTCTACTCACGGTGCTTTCGGAGCTATTGCATTTGGAATTGGCACTTCGGAAGTTGAGATGGTGCTTTCGTCCCAATGCATTATGCAGGCCAAGGCGAAAAAGATGCGCATCAATGTGAACGGCAAATTAGGTAAAGGCGTTACGTCTAAAGATGTTGCACTTTTTATCATATCACAGATTTCGGCCAGCGGCGCTACCGGATATTTTGTAGAATATGCAGGCGAAGTATTTGAAAACATGAGCATGGAAGGCCGTATGACGGTTTGCAACCTTTCGATTGAAAGCGGTGCGCGGGGCGGTATGATTGCTCCCGACGAAACGACTTTTGCATACCTGAAAGGAAAAGAAAAAGCCCCAAAAGGAGATGCCTGGGATACCGCGCTTGAATACTGGAAAACACTCAAAACTGATGAAGGTGCCCAATTTGATAAGGAACTAAATTATAATGCCGACGAAATTGAACCTCAGATCACTTACGGCACAAATCCGGGACTTGGAACCGGCATCTCCCAAAATATACCTTTTGCCTCAACCGTAAAAGACGGCGAAGCTTCCTATAAAAAATCACTTGCCTACATGGGCTTTGCCGAAGGCGAAAAACTCATTGGCAAGAAAGTAGATTACGTATTCCTGGGAAGTTGTACCAACGGACGTATCGAAGATTTCCGCGCATTTGCATCCATTGTTAAAGGCCGGAAAAAAGCCGATAACATTACAGCATGGCTGGTTCCCGGATCGCACGTGGTTGAACAGCAGATTAAAGATGAAGGCATTCTTGATATTATAACCGCCGCCGGTTTTCAATTACGCCAGCCGGGTTGTTCGGCCTGCCTGGCAATGAATGATGATAAGATTCCCGCCGGAAAATATGCAGTAAGCACCAGCAACCGGAATTTCGAAGGCCGCCAGGGACCTGGAAGCCGGACATTACTTGCTAGCCCGTTTGTTGCTGCAGCTGCTGCGGTTACAGGTATGGTAACTGATCCGAGAGATCTGTTATAAGAGATCCGTTTAACAAGTATCAGGCATTAGTTTTAAATCAAGAAAATCAGACAAAAAATGGCTTACGATAAATTCAACATATTAAAAAGTACGGCAGTTCCTCTTCCAATCGAAAACGTAGATACCGACCAGATTATTCCTGCCCGTTTCCTGAAAGCAACAGAGCGAAAAGAATTTGGCGACAACCTTTTCAGGGATTGGCGCTACAATACCGATGGATCACCAAAGGCAGATTTCGTTTTAAACAATTCCAGATATTCCGGGAAAATCCTGGTAGGCGGTAAAAACTTCGGCAGCGGAAGCAGCCGCGAACATGCAGCCTGGGCTATTTACGATTATGGATTCCGTTGTGTAGTTTCCAGCTTTTTTGCTGACATTTTTAAAAACAATACACTCAATATCGGCGTTCTTCCGGTTACAGTAAGCCCTGAATTTTTAGTTAAAATTTACGCGGCTTTAGATGCTGATCCCAAAACCGAACTGGAAGTGAACCTGCCTGATCAAACTATTACTTTACTGGCAACAGGAGAAAAAGAAACATTCGCTATCGACGGGTACAAAAAACACAATATGCTGAATGGTTTCGACGATATCGACTATCTGCAGGCGATGAAAAGCGAAATACAGTCATTCGCAAAACAAATGGTTCTCTAAACTTTCCGGAAAAATATTTAATAAGTAAAAGGATAATTATGCCAGGTAAATTACGTCATATCGAAATCATGGATACCACGCTGCGCGATGGTGAACAAACCAGCGGTGTTTCATTTTCAGCTTCCGAAAAACTTACTATTGCCCAGATGTTGCTCACCGAGGTAAAGGTTGACAGGATTGAAGTTGCATCGGCCCGCGTATCGGAAGGCGAATTTCAGGCAGTAAAAAAGATTGTGGAATGGGCAAGCAGCAAAGGTTTAATCGACAGGATTGAAGTCCTCACTTTTGTGGATGGCGAAACCTCGGTGAACTGGATGAAAGAAACCGGCGCTAAAGTAATGAACCTGCTTACCAAAGGCTCGTTAAACCATCTTACGCATCAGTTAAAGAAAACCCCTGAACAGCATTTTAAGGAAATAGCTGAAGTGATTGCCCTTGCCGCGAAAAACAACATTGCCTGCAACGTGTACCTCGAAGACTGGAGCAATGGAATGCGGCATTCGCCCGAATATGTCTATCAGTACCTGGATTTCCTTACAAAACAACCGGTTAAAAGGATTCTTTTACCCGATACACTTGGCATTTTAATTCCTTCCGAAACCTTCGAATACTTATCCGCAATTGTTAAACGATACCCGGCTATACATTTCGATTTTCATGCTCACAACGATTACGACCTGGGAACAGCTAATGTACTTGAAGCCGTTAAAGCAGGCATCCAAGGTTTGCACCTTACCGTTAACGGAATGGGTGAACGGGCCGGAAACGCGCCGTTAGCAAGCGCTATAGCAGTGTTGCATGATTTTGTGAAAGACGTAAAAACATCGGTTGTTGAAAAATCACTATACCCGGCAAGCAGGTTGATCGAAACCTTTTCCGGGCTTCGTATTCCTATGAACAAACCGGTTGTTGGTGAAAATGTGTTCACCCAAACCGCCGGAATCCATGCCGATGGCGATAAAAAAAACAACCTTTATTTTAACGATCTGATGCCAGAGCGATTTGGCCGTCAGCGGAAATATGCATTGGGTAAAACAAGCGGAAAAGCCAATATTGAAAACAATTTACTCCAGTTAGGAATCGAGTTGTCGGATGCCGATCTGAAAAAAGTAACCGCCAGGATCATAGAACTGGGTGACAAAAAAGAAACGGTTTCACAGTCGGATCTGCCTTATATTCTTTCCGATGTTCTGGATGGCGGCACTTATGAAGAGACCGTTTTTATAGAAAACTATGTGCTTACAAACGCTAAGGGTTTGAGGCCATCAGCCACTGTGCGTATCAATATCAAAGGCGAAATCTTTGAAGCTGGTGCCCAGGGCGACGGACAGTATGATGCGTTTATGAATGCCCTGAAAAAGATTTATAAAAAGAAATCGCTGGAACTGCCTTCATTAACAGACTATGTAGTTCATATTCCACCCGGCGGCCAGTCCGACGCTTTATGCGAATCCATTATCACATGGCGTTCAAACGGAAAGGAATTCAAGACACACGGGTTGGATAGTGACCAAACGGTATCGGCAATTGTGGCGACGGTGAAAATGCTGAATGGGATTTAGGCGCTGGAAGATTAAATTAATAAAGGCATAACAAATAATAGTAAGGAAGACCGAAGTCGGAAGTCGGAAGTCGGAAGACGGAAGACGGAAGACGGAAGACGGAAGAATCCAAAAATACGGGATACACGACCTGAAAACACAATTTCATGCCTCGCCCCTCGCCTTGTCACCCTTCGCCCCATCTTTATGTTAGAAATTACAATTTAAAACAGAATTATAATTAAGATCAAAATAAACCATGGCATCAAAACACATTTTAATCGTTCCCGGTGATGGCATCGGACAGGAAGTAACCGCAGTAGGAAAGAAAGTACTGGACAAAATCGCGGCAAGGTTTAAACACACTTTTACATATGATGAAGCTTTGATCGGCCATGCAGCCATCGAAGCAACAGGCAATCCGTTACCTGAAGAATCATTGAATAAAATGAAACAATCCGACGCCGTATTATTTGGTGCCGTCGGCCACCCGAAATACGATAACGATCCTTCGGCTAAAGTCCGCCCGGAACAAGGTTTATTGCGAATGAGAAAGGAATTAGGGCTGTATGCAAATATTCGCCCGATCAAACTTTTCGACGAACTTTTAAGTGCTTCCAGCATCAAACCTGAAATACTGAAAGGTGCCGATATCCTCTTTTTCAGGGAACTGACCGGCGACTTGTATTTTGGTGAAAAAGGCAGAAAAAACGATGGAGATACCGCTTTCGACGTAGCTGAATACAGCCGCTACGAAGTGGAGCGCATTGCCCACAAGGCATTTATCGCAGCACGCACACGCCGGAATAAACTATGCTCGGTTGACAAAGCAAACGTACTTGAAACAAGTCGTCTATGGAGAGAAGTCGTTCAGAAAGTTGCCCTGGATTATCCTGATGTGGAAGTAGAGCATATGTTTGTTGATTCAACAGCGATGATGCTCATCAAGGATCCATGCCGGTTCGATGTAATTGTTACCGCAAATTTATTCGGCGATATTTTAACCGACGAAGCATCGCAGATTGCCGGTTCGATGGGAATGCTGGCTTCCGCATCCATTGGAGACGGAACAGGTGTTTACGAACCTATTCACGGTTCGGCACACGATATAACAGGCAAAGGAGTTGCAAATCCGCTGGCATCAATCCTATCAGTTTCTTTGATGTTGGACATTTCCTTTGGCCTGAAAGCCGAAGCTGATGCAATTATAAAAGCTGTTGACGCGGTACTTAAAGCAGGTTTCCGTACACGGGATATAGCCGACAGCACTACTCCTGCCGACAAAATTTTAGGTACGGATGCGATGGGAGAAGAAGTTCTGAAACAATTGTAAATAAATTGACTGATCAGTTATTGATCAATTCCCGGAATATAAATTAAAAGGAGGCATGACTTGGCCTCCTTTTAATTTATACCTCCAGCCAATTTCAGAATAGAAACATACAGAGTTGAAATGCGTCAATTTATATATTATACTTTCTACAAGTGGAAATAAACTTTTTGATTCATGGTTTGTACGTATCTTTATCTGGCTAAAATTTCAACTTAAAAATTATCACAATTTGTTTAGTGTCTTACAGCAATGACAAAACCAAATGGAACAAAATGCGAAATCTGCGGAAAAACATTCCCCGAAGGCCAGTTAATATCCGGCCATGGTATCCGCCACGAAATTGAGCACCTGATTGTCAAAGATCATCCAACCTGGAATGACAAAAGCTTGATTTGCCTGGATGATTTTAATATTTACCAGGTAAAATACATTTCCGGTCTGATAGAAGATGAAGAGGGAAGTGTTGAAACACTTAAAGATGTAATTGTTAAAAGTATTATCCAGAATGAATTTATAACTGTTGATACTAATTCCACTGATGTTCCCTCTAAATTAGGCGATCGGATTTCGGATAAGGTTGCCTCTTTTGGCGGAAGCTGGAAATTTATCATTTCCTTTTCCATAATTCTTGTTGTTTGGATTATTATAAACAGCCTCGTACTGTTGTTTAAACCATTCGATCCATTTCCGTTTATCCTGTTAAACCTGATCCTTTCGTGCGTTGCAGCCATGCAGGCACCGATTATCATGATGAGCCAGAACCGCCAGGAAAAGAAAGATCGCATAAGGTCGGAAAATGATTACAAAATTAACCTGAAGTCGGAAATTGAAATCCGGACCTTACACGAAAAAGTGGATCACCTGCTGCTCGATCAATGGTCGAAAATGATGCGGATACAGGAAATGCAGATTGAGATTCTGGAAGAAATACGGAGTAAAATGGACAAATAGCCATTATTGTTTTTCCAAAATTGATACATTACGATTCTCTTTCAACTGAACTGTCATTATAAAAAATCAACTACTTATCTTTGTACTTTGCTGTAAATGCGTGTTCAATTTGCTTAAGCAGGTATTTGGAAGAGTTCCTCAAAAACTGAGAAAGTATTATTGGCACACTAATCATTAGTGAAACTTGGCTTTACACAACAAAAACAAACACTCAAATGGTGAAACAGAAAATATCAACCAAATGAAGAAGTACTTTTCAATAATTTTTCCAATCATTGTAATAATGGGCTGTTCAAAGCAATCAGCAGTTTTATATAAATCGCCAAAGTTTACGGTTTATACCGACAAAGTGGTACAGGAAAATTTTACAGCCCTGGTAGAATCACCGGTTAAGATTGTTTCAAACTATCGTAGCCTGGCTTACGAAAACTTTTCGCGCCTTATCACTTTCAAGTTCAGTATTAACGAGAAAGACAACGAACTGCAATCAGGTTTTAATCACGGAATTGTAATTGGTGAAAATGAACACCAGTCGCCCACTATCGTCTTCGGCGAAAAGAATAAATCCTTTCCGGCCGATCCCGGCACCAAACTTCCGGTGAACTACGAATACACTTTCCGCCTGGATATGAACCCGGTGCTGAAAAAGTTTGCCGAAAAAGGCTATTACGAAACTTTCGACGGTACACGTATCGCCAAATCCGATTTCAAAGCCGTGTTTATTGCCGGGGGAACACCTCCGCTTACCTGGGATTTTGTAAACCTTGAAGAAAAGAATTTTGCGCTGAAAGATCCCGATGGTGATGGCATTTACGAAATCACAATGATCTTCAATCCGTTTGACGAAAAAGCGAACATGGTGAAAACATGGGAACTGTCGCAGGATATTTCCACAAAGCCTTCCTATAAATCGGATCAGCCGCTGGTGGATGCGCTTTTCAATCTTTCGCTGGAAGAAGCCCGCCTTGCCATTGAACCCGACAGCACTTTACGAACCGGTGCCAAGTGGGGCGGAGTTTGGACACGCGATGTAAGCTTCAGCACACTTCTGGCTTTTGCATATATCGAACCTGCCGTGGCCAAAAACAGCCTGATGAAAAAGGTAAAGCGCAAAAGAATAATCCAGGATACCGGTTCCGGCGGCGCATGGCCTGTTTCGTCCGACAGAACAACCTGGGCTTTGGCCGCATGGGAAATTTATAAAGTTACCGGTGACGAAGCCTGGCTGAAAACCGCTTTCGAAGTAATTAAGAATACGCTTGCCGATGATGAGAAAACCATACGTTCTTCAAAAACCGGGATGAACAAAGGGGAATCTTCGTTCCTCGACTGGCGCGAGCAAACCTACCCGAAGTGGATGTCGAATATGGATATTTACATGTCGGAAAACCTGGGAACCAATGCCGTTCACTACCGCGCTAATATCATCCTGTCCGAAATGGCAAAAATACTGGGCGAACCTGGCGATACATATCTGAAACGTGCCGGTGAAATCAAGGCCGGTATGAACAAATACCTTTGGATGGCCGATAAAGGTTACTACGGGCAATATTTATACGGACGCAGCTCGATGAACTTGTCGCCACGTTTCGAAGCATTGGGTGAAGCTTTGGCCGTATTATTCGATGTTGCTGATCTAGAGAGGGCAAAATCAATAATCGAAAAATCACCTGTTACCGATTTCGGAACTACCTGCATTTATCCGCAAATACCCGGTATTCCGCCGTACCATAACAATGCTATCTGGCCGTTTGTACAGTCTTTCTGGAATTTAGCTGCCGCAAAAACCGGCAACGAAGCCGCTTTGCTTCACGGATTAGCAGCCATTTACCGTCCCGGAGCTTTGTTCCTCACCAACTACGAAAATTTTGTAGCTCAGAACGGCGATTATATGGGCACCGAAATCAACTCCGACCGCATGTTATGGAGTATGGCAGGAAATATGGCAATGGTTCATCGCGTGTTTGTTGGCTTAAATTTCGAAGCTGATGGAATCACCTTTAAACCAGTGATACCAGAAGTTTACGGAGGAACCAGAAAGCTTTCCAACTTCGGCTATCGTAAGGCAAAGCTCAATATTACCGTGAAAGGTTACGGAAACCAGATCGCTACGTTCAAACTTGATGGCAAAATCAGTGAAAAAGCTTACTTCCCTGCCAGCTTAAGCGGTGATCACACCATCGAAATTGTAATGAAGAACAACAGCTTTGGCGACACCAAAATTAACCTGGTTGAAAATAAGTTTTCGCTACCCAACCCGCAGACTAAACGTAGTGGAAACCAGCTTATCTGGGACGCTATTCCCGGTACAACAGCTTACAATATTTATAAAAATGGCGTTTTGATAAAAAGCATTTCCGAAAACAGATTTGAAATAGATACAAACGAATTTGCCGAATACAAAGTAACTGCTATAGGCAAAAAGAAAAATGAATCGTTCAGCAGCGAACCCATTTTAGTTTGTAAGGATTCGGACCTCAAGATTATTGAAATGGAAAGAGTTGTCGAAAAATCGAAACTACCTTATTCCAATTACTCTGGCGACGGATTTGTGGAGATAAGCAGTAGTAAAAACCGTGAAATCGACATAAACATAGTTACTTCTGTAAGCGGTACTTTCCTTATCGATTGCCGTTATGCAAACGGAACAGGTCCATGGAATACCGACAACAATTGTGGAATCCGCAGTGTTTATCTCGATGGAAAGCATGCAGGCGTGTGGGTATTTCCGCAAAGGGGAACCAATGAGTGGAGCGACTGGGGTTTCTCCAACATTATTGAAGTTCCGCTCGAAAAAGGCAATAACAAGCTTAGCATTAAGTTCGAAGACTGGAACATCAATATGGACGGGGAAATCAACGATGCTTTGTTAGATTATGTGAGGGTAATCAGGAAAAACTAGGATCTGTTTGAAATGTATTATAAAACGCTGTCTTAAACTTTAATTATCATAAAAAAGGAATCTATCTTTACGGTTGTGATCTCTAAAAAATAATCGCCCTATGAACTATATTTTCATTCTGCTTACTGCCCTGGCAATAACAGTTGCCGGGTGTAATCCCATTTCCAGCGAAAAAAGCTCTCCTAAAAACTCAACCCAAGCCAATTTAAAAATGGAAGAAGGTTTTGTGGATGCACACGGTGTTCTGATTTATTACAAGGCATTAGGGCAGGGCCAGCCACTATTAATCGTTCATGGAGGACCCGGAGCTTCGCACGATTACTTTCTTCCTTACCTATTACCTTTAGCCCGCACAAACCGTCTTATTTTCATCGACGAACGCGGATCAGGACGATCGCAGAAACTGGAAGATACCTCCGCTTACACGGTTGAAAAAATGGTTGAAGATGTGGAAGATGTCCGGCAAGCACTTGATCTTGGAAAAATAAGTCTGCTGGGCCATTCCTTCGGCGGAGTTCTTGCCCAGGCTTACGCATTGAAATATCCTGATAACTTATCGCACCTGGTACTATGCAGCACGTTTCACAGCACGTCAAAAATGAATGAAGTTTTCAAAAAAATAAAAGAAAAGATGGCTCCTGAATTGCTGGCCCGTATTGAGAAAATGGAAAAAGATGGATTATACGGACATGGAAAAGAGTATGAAAAAGGCCGTTATACCGCTGAATACATGACAGCCGCCTGGGGCGAAGGCTATTACCCTTATCTTTACCAGAACCATCCGGATGCCAACTACGAGCCGGTTGCCAATGGGAATATGGCCTGGGATTTATACCGAGCCATGTGGGGATCAAACGGGGAGTTTGTAATAGATGGTAACCTCAAATCTGTTGAGTATACCGAACTTCTTTCAAAAATTACTGTTCCTACCCTTATCACGGTTGGTGATAACGACGAGTGCGCACCTTCGCTTTCTGAAGAAATGCACGCAAAAATAAAAAATTCAGAACTTGTAATCTTCCCCAAAAGCGGGCACATGACTTTCGTGGATCAGCCTGATCTTTTCATTAAAACTGTTAACGGATTCCTGAATCCTGCTAAATAAACCAAATTATCAGTTTTTCCCCGATCATCAAACCCTCAGAATAAGATATTCCAATTATGTCAAAGCTTTTATCACCACTCACTATTAAAGCGATCACGTTCAGAAACCGGATAGTCATTTCGCCCATGTGCCAGTATTCCGCTGTTGATGGGTTTGCAAACGACTGGCACCTTGCACATTATGGCAGTCGCGCTGTTGGGGGCGCCGCTCTCATTATTCAGGAAGCAACAGGCGTTTCTCCTGAAGCCCGGATTTCGCCTGGTGATTTAGGCCTTTATAAAGAAGAACATATTGAAATGTTACAGCGGATTACTTCGTTTATTCATCAGCATGGAGCTGTAGCCGGAATCCAACTGGCTCATGCCGGCCGAAAAGCAGGCTGTGCCAAACCCTGGGACGGAGGCAAACAACTTAAGGAAAATGAAGGCGGCTGGAAGACAGTTTCTGCATCTGCCCTGGCTTTTAATCCGGAAGATAGTGCTCCTGAAGCATTGGATTTGAATGGAATCAACAAAGTAATTGATGATTTTAAAGTTGCTGCCCAAAGATCTCTTCAGGCCGGTTATAAACTGATAGAAATCCATGCGGCACATGGCTACCTGATTCACCAGTTCCTTTCGCCACTCAGCAATCACCGGTCCGACAACTATGGCGGCAGTTTTGAAAACAGGATTCGGCTACTGCTGGAAATTGTAAAAGCAATTCAAACAGTATGGCCGCAAAACCTTCCGTTGTTTGTGCGTATATCTTCTACTGACTGGGCCGAAGGTGGATGGAACGTGGATGAAGCGGTAAAACTCTCTTCCATTTTAAAACAAAACGGAGTTGATCTGATTGATTGTTCATCGGGGGGATTAGTTCCTCACCAAAAAATTTCCCTGGGACCCGGTTACCAGGTCGCTTTTGCGGAACGCATCAAAAAAGAAACAGGCATCTTAACCGGTGCTGTAGGTTTGATAACAGAAGCACAACAAGCCGAAGAAATTTTGGAAAAAGGTCAGGCTGACCTTATCCTTATTGCAAGAGCATCATTACGTGATCCATATTTTGCGTTGAATGCTGCAAAAATTTTAGGGGATGATATTAAATGGCCATTACAATATACAAGAGCTAAATCATAATCTCATCAAAATGATTTGAAAATAAAACGTTTAAATGCTTTTTCTGGTTTTTGATCAATGCCAGAGTTGTATTAGCTATGAAAAAGAAAAAGGAAGCCTGAAAGGACTCCCCTTCTTTTATTTCAGATCAGATGAAGATTAAGACCATTGCTAATTCCAATTTGCACTCACGAGGATAATTATTCCGGCTGAATATTAATACCCTCTGGAGTATAGTACAGGTAAAATCTTTAGCTTTGCTCAGACAGCGAAATAAATTAATACAAAAAGCATTCACGGTTTGTCCGAATATTATTCGGCATTCTGCGGCTAATCCATAATTCGAAAAATTTCAATCCCGAATAAATTTATGAAAATCATTTTCAACCAAAACTTCATTAAAATCAGCTTTTTGCTGGCCATCATAAGCATGGGATTCCTTTCGTCCAAAGCACAAAACAACAACAGTTTTGCCATTCAAACCAAGATTGAACCGGGCATTATTGAAGGCCTTTATGACACACAAACCGGATTACAGCTTTACCTTGGTATTCCGTTTGCAAAACCACCGGTTGGTGATCTGAGGTGGAAAGCCCCACAAGCTCCCGATAAATGGACCGGCGTTAAAGAAACTAAAAAATTCGGCCCAAGAGCCGTTCAGGCCATTGTTTTTGGTGATATGAACTCACGCTCAAACGGAATCAGCGAGGATTGTCTTTACCTTAATGTGTGGACACCAGCCAATCGAAATACCAAAGGGCTGCCGGTACTTGTATATTTTTATGGCGGTGGCAATGTTGCCGGCGACGCTTCCGAGCCACGCTACGATGGCGCAAGTATGGCTAAAAAAGGAATAGTGGTGGTAACGGTTAACTACCGCCTCAATATTTTTGGTTTCTTTTCGCATCCCGAATTGAGTGCCGAAGCATCATACAAAGCATCCGGCAATTACGGTTTGCTCGATCAGTATGCTGCTCTTAAATGGGTGAGTAAAAATATTGCCTCTTTCGGTGGCGATCCAAAGAAGGTTACTATTGCCGGCGAATCAGCCGGGTCAA
The DNA here is from genome assembly GCA_903879715.1 of uncultured Bacteroidales bacterium. Lineage (GTDB taxonomy): Bacteria > Bacteroidota > Bacteroidia > Bacteroidales > UBA4417 > UBA4417. The sequence continues at coordinate 5,230 of CAIRMR010000192.1, read as the reverse complement.
TTGATGTTTGCTCGCACATGGCATCTCCTTTATCCAAGGGACTGATATCCGGGGCAATAGGCGAAAGCGGGGCTGCTATTAATCCAACTATGGCACCGGTAACACTTGCCGAAGCAGAAAAACAAGGTCTTGAATTTGCAAAAAATGCAGGGAATCTAACTCTCAAACAATTGCGGACCATGAGTACACGTGAGATTTATGAGATTTATGCCGAGTCGAAACGCTTTGAATTTCCTGCAGTTATTGATGGTTATTTCATGACAAAATCAGTTCCCGAAGTTTTCAATGCAAAAGAACAGTCCCAGGTTCCTTTGCTGCTTGGGTGGAATTCAGCTGAAATTCCCGGAGGGGCTTTTATGTATGGAATGCCTTATACCGACGAAAATTACCTGGCTAGGGTAAAAGCTACTTATCCGGATGATTATGAAGAAGTCTTGAGGCTTTATTCCCACGGTTCGGAGAAAGAAATTGAATTTTCAGCAACCGCCCTGGCATCCGACCGGTTTATTTCTTACAGCACATGGAAATGGTTCGACCTGCACCGGAAAAACAGCACCCAACCGGTTTACAGGTATTTATACAGCAAATTGCGTCCTCCTCTTGTTGACAAGGACCTATCTTCAGGTTTGGCCGGCGGCACGTTAAAAAAGGATGAAAATGCTGTTAAAGCACCCGAAGCCGTTGGAGCGCCCCATGCCTGCGAAATTGAATACTGTATGGGAAATCTCCATTTAATCAAGGATTACGCCTGGACAAAAGACGATTACAAAGTATCAGAAACCATGCAAAACTACTTTGCCAATTTCATCCTTACAGGTAACCCAAACGGATCCGGACTGCCTCAATGGAATGCAGTTTCCGCACAGGATGCAACTCCGCCTATAATGATCATCGATGTGGAATCAAAAATGGTTCCGGCTGAAAACGATGCCCGTTATCTTTTCCTTGACAAAGCATACAAGAATAATTAATTCTGAATCACAACTTTGGGGTAAACTATTTCTTAAAAACTCTAAATCTTTATATATCTCGTCCCTCCGGGACTTAAATCAGGGGAGATTACTTTTTTCTACCAATATATAGCCCCTAACGGGGCTGTCCCGTAGGGACAAAATATTGGTAGAAAGCAATCACGAGTCAGAATAAAGTCCCGTAGGGACGAAATATTATTTACATCAGACATCATTTATTCTGAATAATTCAGTTTAGAAAGCTTTAACTGATTCTATAACTTGATAGCAAACTTTTTCAGCCTGGCATCTATCATATGAGCGGGAATAAGTTGCTTCACAATTTCAGCCACCGCATTCATCATGCCTTCGCGAACATAATCGTGGCGGATTACGAGTGATATTTCGCGGGTTGCTTCGGGACGAACTATATTGCGCAGGTTTAGCTTCTGGGTTTCATTCAGTAAATCAATATGCAATTCAGGGATTATTGTATAGCCTCCGTTCATATCCACAATTTTCACCAAAGTATCAATACTCCCGGCTTCGTAAACGGAGGTGTGCGTTTTATTTCCGCAGAAATTAAGTACCTGGTTTCGCAGGCAGTGCCCTTCTTCCAAAACCCAAAGATGCTCCAGTGGCATTTCATTAATCGATATTTCCTTTTGTGCGAAAATGGGTTCGTCCGGTGAAATGTAGGCTGTAAATTTTTCGTAATACAAAGGCACTTCAAGTATTTTCGGATCATCCAGTGGCGTCGATAAAATAGCCATATCAATTTCTGCCATTTGAAGCTTCTGGATTATGGATTCGGTGCGCATCTCCGATATTTTAAGCGAAATATCCGGGTGATTTTTTCGGAATAAGGAAATAATTCCAGGCAAAAGATAAGGCGCGACGGTTGGTATCAATGCCAGAGAAAGGGAACCTGTCAATGAATTTTTCTGAGTTAATATATTTTCATTCAGCTGTTTTACATGAAACAGGATTACCTGCGCCTGTCCAATTATAATTGTTCCAACTTCAGTTGGAACAATCGGGTGCGATGAACGGTCGAAAACCTGACAGCCCAACTCTTCTTCCAGTTTTTGAATCATAGCACTTAATGTTGGCTGAGTTACTTTGCACATTTCAGCGGCACGCACAAAATGACGGGTTTTGTCGAGGGCAACAATGTATTCAAGTTGTTGGAGAGTCATAGCTAATTAACTGATTTAGTTGATTTTTTTAAGCGCCGGGTACTAAATTCCATAGGCTAACTTTAATTGTGCTTTGGTCAAGGATTGAAAGTTGATAATTCTTGTTCTGTCAGCGGCAAGCGGAACCTGAAACAAGAAACCTGAAACAAGAAACTCCTGATAACCTACCTCATCTGAATATCGATTTTATCTATACAAAGATAGATAATATTTGTTTGATCTATATTACCAATTAGAATAATTTTGCCTCATCAAATAAAAAGAAACGTATTCAGATAATCATTAACTCAAAAAAAAAGAAATTATGTCACTAATTGGAAAAGAGATTGTGGACTTCAACGTTCAGGCTTTCAGCAACAACGGATTCAAAGAAGTATCAAAAAGCGATGTACTGGGCAAATGGTCAGTATTTTTCTTCTACCCTGCTGATTTCACATTTGTATGCCCTACTGAACTGGAAGACCTGGCTAACAAGTACAGCGACTTCAAAGCAGCTAATACTGAAATTTATTCGGTATCGTGCGATACACATTTTGTGCACAAAGCCTGGCACGACACTTCGGATACCATCAAAAAAATCAAATACCCAATGCTTGCTGATCCAACAGCCGTTTTGGCACGCGGATTTGATGTGATGATTGAAGAGGTCGGCTTAGCTGAGCGCGGTACATTTATCGTAAATCCCGAAGGAAAAATTATGGCTTACGAAGTGGTAGCCGGCAATATTGGCCGTAATGCCGACGAATTACTGCGTCGCTTGCAGGCACTGCAGTTTGTGGCCAGCCATCCTTCCGAAGTTTGCCCCGCTAAATGGGAACAAGGTTCCGAAACTCTGAAGCCCAGCATCGACCTGGTAGGAAAAATTTAATCACAACAAACATTATCAAAGGGAGAAATCGTTAACGTTTCTCCCTTTATTTAACACACTATTTTATGTTAGACCAGGCGTTTAAAGATCAGATCCGTTCAATTTTTGAGGGATTAAAATCCAGTTTTACCTTTAAGATGGATGTAAATCCAAGTCATCCGAACCGTTCAGAATTAATTGAACTTCTTCAGGAAGTAGCTTCATGCTCCGATAAAATCGATTGCCAGATTTCAGACGGAGAAAGTTTGTCATTCTCAATACTGAAAGACGGAGTGGCTTCTTCCATTGTTTTCAGGGCCGTTCCAACCGGGCATGAGTTCAGCTCATTGCTACTGGCGATTCTGAACATGGACGGACTTGGTAAAAATATCCCTGACGAACTGGTTATCAAACGCATACAGGCATTAAAAGGCCCGGTTCATATTCAGAGTTTTATCTCGCTTACGTGTACAAATTGTCCCGATATCGTGCAGGCGATCAACGTAATGGCTATCCTCAACAGCAACATTAAGCACGAAATAATTGACGGAGGAATTAACAAAAGCGATATTGAGAAGCTGAATATCCAGGCTGTTCCTACAGTGTATGCCAATGGTGGATTGTTGCATGTCGGACGGTCGGATCTTGGTGAACTTTTATCAAAACTGGAGGAGAAATTCGGAACCGATTATGAGCCTGCATCTGCCGAAGTAAAAAACTTCGATGTAATTGTTGTGGGTGGCGGTCCGGCCGGAGTATCCGCCGCGATATATTCCGCCAGGAAAGGCCTCAAAGTGGTTGTAGTTTCCGATCACATCGGTGGCCAGTTAAATGAAACCCTGGGTATCGAAAATATGATTTCCATACCTAAAACTACAGGAACCCGGCTTGTAGCTGATCTGCGGTTGCATTTAAAGGAATATCCCATGGAGATCCTTGAAAACAGGAAGATAGAACAGGTTGAGCTGGTTGAAGGATTGAAACAGGTTCGCACTTCGATGGGAGAACTATTAATGGCTCCTGCCCTGATCATTGCATCTGGTGCAAGCTGGAGAAGATTGAATGTTCCCGGTGAAAGTGATTATATCGGTTCGGGAGTTGCGTTTTGCGCCCATTGCGATGGACCGTTTTATAAAAACAAACGTGTTGCTGTGGTTGGCGGTGGAAATTCCGGTCTGGAAGCCGCGATTGATTTGTCGGGCCTGGCAACCGAAATTACCGTTCTTGAATTTATGCATGAACTGAAAGGTGACCAGGTTTTACAGGACAAGATAAAATCATTGTCAAATGTGAGCGTAATCACTGGTGCTGAAACAATGAGCATTGATGGAGATGGATCTAAAGTGACATCGATACAATTAAAAGATCGCAATTCCGGGCTCATAAAGAAAGTGGAACTGGATGGCGTTTTTGTTCAGATCGGGTTAGTGCCAAACAGCCAGATTTTTAAAAACATGGTTGAGTTAAACAAATACGGCGAAATCCTGATTGATGCGCATTGCCGTACCAATGTTCCCGGCGTTTATGCTGCAGGTGATGTTACCAATGTTCCTTATAAGCAGATCATTATTGCTATGGGCGAAGGATCAAAGGCTGCACTAACCGCATTTGAGGACAAGATCAAAGATAAACTGCTGGCGAATTGAAATAATACAGATGTTGGAGTGACAAGCTCTCCGAAAGGGAGCTTAGTCTTTTTTATTGTCAAATATCTTTTCAAACCATCGCTCAAATTTCGAAGCACCTGAATTTACGGAAGTGTATATCGAAAAGATGATTGATACCACAATTACTATGGCTGTAAAAAGAAGCAGAAACGAAGTCATAGGTGTAAATCAGTTTTTTGATATGCAAAAATACACAATTGGATTTTAACTCAGCTCTAAAGCCTTAACCTGGACAAGCCAGAACCATTCGTATGTATATTCGACTGAGTTTACGCCGAAGCCATAAAGTAATGAAAAACACATAACATTAAATCAAAAACAATAAAGTAAGGGCGTTCACGATACTTTTAAATTTTATGTTTTGTGTCACAGCCGTCCGGAAGTTTTCAAATTTAAGTGAAAACCCTTCTGAAAGCCTTTGTTTACGTAGATAGATTGAGTTTTAGTTGAGAATTATCTTCGTTAAACAATCTCAACTGGGTTCGTTTTTTTACCTTGTTTGCTTGTGGTTTAATGCTGTTGCATAGATAGTCTATAGTTAGATAGTGCAAAAGACAGATCCTTATT
>CAIRMR010000191.1 GCA_903879715.1 uncultured Bacteroidales bacterium | reverse complement strand
TTAATACAATGTATAATATAAAGCCTTCTCACTACGGTGTAGAAGGTTTTTTTTATGAATAACAAGCCCCTTAACCCTCTGGATGGGGGAATAAAAATAGAAAATTGTAAATGATAAAATTGTAAATTTAAGAATATGGACAGACTTTTTATTTTCGACACCACATTACGCGACGGTGAACAGGTTCCCGGTTGTCAGTTGAACACCATTGAAAAGATTCAGGTGGCTAAAGCCCTCGAAGGCTTAGGAGTTGATGTTATTGAAGCGGGTTTTCCCATTTCAAGCCCCGGCGATTTTAAATCGGTGGTAGAAATATCGAAAGCCGTTACCTGGCCAACAATCTGTGCTTTGACCCGCGGAGTACAAAAAGACATCGATGTAGCTGCCCAGGCTTTACAATATGCCAAAAACAAACGTATTCATACAGGAATAGGAACTTCGGAATTTCATATTAAATATAAATTCAATTCCACACAGTACGAAATTTTGGAACGTGCTGTTGCTGCCGTAAAACATGCTAAAAAATACGTGGAAGATGTGGAGTTTTATTGCGAAGATGCCGGTCGTACCGATAATGTATACCTGGCACGAGTGGTAGAAGCGGTTATAAAAGCCGGTGCTACAGTAGTAAATATCCCTGATACTACAGGATATTGTCTTCCCTGGCAATATGGTGAAAAAATTAAGTTCCTGATGGAAAATGTAAAAGGTGTGCACAATGCAATCCTTTCCACACACTGCCACAACGACCTCGGAATGGCTACAGCTAACACTATTGCCGGTGTTCAGAACGGCGCCCGACAGGTGGAGGTTACTATAAATGGTATTGGCGAACGTGCAGGAAACACTTCGCTCGAAGAAGTTGCCATGATACTTAAATGTCATAAGAATCTGGAAATTGAAACACATATAAATACTCAGAAAATTTATCCGATAAGCCGCATGGTTTCAAGTCTGATGAATATGCCTGTTCAACCGAACAAAGCAGTAGTTGGTCGAAATGCATTTGCTCATTCATCAGGAATTCATCAGGATGGTGTGCTTAAAAATCGTGAGAGTTACGAAATAATGGATCCAACCGATGTGGGTATAGACAAAAATTCAATAGTTCTGACAGCCCGCAGTGGACGTGCAGCATTGAAACACAGGTTGAGTATTTTAGGGATATCTGTCGAAGGTGAACATTTAGATAAAATATATGAAGAATTTCTTATCTTAGCCGATAAAAAGAAAGATATAAACGATGATGACGTTCTGTTGTTAGCAGGTAAGGAACGTTCTGAGAAACAACGCATACAACTTAATTTTTTACAAGTCACTTCAGGCGTTGGCGTTCAGGCAGTTGCAAGCATTGGTTTAGTTATTGCGGGTGAAAAATTTGAAGCGGCGGCTTCGGGAAATGGTCCGGTAGATGCTGCTATAAAAGCATTGAAGAAAATAATCAATCGAACCATGACATTACAGGAATTTACCATTCAGGCCATAAGTAAAGGGAGCGATGATGTTGGTAAAGTTCATATGCAGGTAGAACATGCAGGACTTGTTTATTACGGTTTTGGAGCGAATACGGATATTGTTGCTGCTTCGGTGGAAGCTTATATAAATGCAATAAATCAGTTTGTAAAGTAAACCCCTTTAATCCCCGAAGGGG
>CAIRMR010000190.1 GCA_903879715.1 uncultured Bacteroidales bacterium | reverse complement strand
AATCAACTATTTCCAGTTCACCTTTGGGTAGTATACCATTTTCGCATAATGCTTTATACAAACTCCTTAAACCTTGCAGCATATTATTTCCTGTATCAGTCGAATCTAATATGTCAACAATTCGGGTTATATTGAGATATACATCCCTCTCATCCTGAAAATCCTGCATAAGGTTGTGATGGTTTCTTTTCTGGAACACATTTGGCGAGACAAATCCCAAGTGGAGGTCAAAATCCCGCATCATTCGCTGAGCAATATAACCTCTTAAAATGTCAGTAAATCTTGAAGTGACAAATACTGGTAGATACATTAACGGAAATGCACGGGGATTCCACAACGTATTTTGGCTATTGAAGGGACAATAATGACCTTTCTTAATATACACAGGAGGGTTATTGTTGAAAGCAGGAATCTTTGCACTTGTAAGCCGGAATATAGCATCTACATCAGGATCTCCTGCAACCTGCCCCTGCCAAACACCGATTTCGTTTCCATCTGAATGCTTGACCCGGCAATTAGTCTGTTGATCCTTGATATACTCAAGCGGAAATCCCCGAGGCCAGGAATGATCTTTAGAAAAGTAAGTAAAAATGTTTACAAACCTGTTTCCAGCATCAATTCTTTCTGCGCAGTAAAAATTAGGCCAAACCCAATTTTCGAGGGGGCGATTATCATCATCCGTTTCATAAATCATGGATGCCTTGCCTTTCATTGCAATAAGGTAGCCAATATTTTTACGGGAGTAATGGTTAATAGGAAGTTTTGTCAATAGTTTGAAACTTGTTGAATCCTGTTTTTCAAGAGAATAGAAATCTAAGTTACTTGCATTTTGGATCATGGTACTTTTTTCATCCCCAATAATAATAACTTTCCAGAACTCTGTTTTCAGAAAAGCCTTAATCTCAGGAGTTAATGGGTTGATCGTCGTAATTACTATAAATTTTTCCATTGAGAAATCTTACTATTCTTTAGCTTATGAATACTATTTAATTTTTAATAATTCTGTTTTAAATTCCTATTATTGGTAAGGCTTTTTTAGTAATCTGAATTCAGTTTGATCAAATCAAGCAGGATGAGTTAATTTCTTCTTCCCTATTTCAATATCAAAAAGAGAAATTCCAGAGTTTATACCTACTTCTGATCCGGCATTACAATCTTAGGTTGGGTCGAGTGCATTTGTATTCTATTCATATCAAGAAAACCTTGCAGGCATTAGTTCAGCTTGTAATTGTCTTTACAGGTAAATAGTAAGTTGAAATTTTAATAGGTTGTGCAGTCATTTTTAGTGTAATTGAGAAATTCCCCGCCAATAATCTTTTCTTTTTCAGTAATAGAGTTATATATGATTTCATTTGTTTTGCGCCTGATATTCTCCGAAGCGAAAGCTAATACATCAGGATCGGGAGGTATCCCTATGAATGATACTATTTTCGTAATAGTTGCAATTGGGTTGTCAACCAGATCATTATAAGTAAGTTCAAAAAATCTTTCCTTTGGTAATCTTTTTAAAAAGTTCAATGCAGCTTCAGTACTTAATCTCCATTCCAGTAGTCCCATATCATAGAAATCGGTGCAAAGTGCAGGTAGTTTTTCCGTGTCAACGCTGCTCATAGCAATTTGAGTAAGTTGTTTCCATTTATACTGATTTGAACCAAACCATGGAGACGAATAGCATCTCCTTTCTATAGAACTCGCAACCTCAAGCCCATTTCGGTATATATAAATAAATCGCGCATTTGGAAAGATAGCATTAATCAGATGTAATCTGAAGTTATTTATTGGCGTTTTCTCAATAAGGACTGGCTTATTTGATTTTACTGTTTCTAGGTAAAAAACTTCGCGAAGTTTGCGGCTCTTTTCTT
>CAIRMR010000189.1 GCA_903879715.1 uncultured Bacteroidales bacterium | reverse complement strand
GGCAGACTTGTTCTTAAAATCGCACTTAATAAAAAACGACGAGCGTGGTTCTCCGGTTTGTGGAACTCATCAAAAGAATATTCCTTCCCTTTTCAATTACCTAATGCGTAATCTGGGTTAAACTGAAGAAAAATATCAGCAAAAAAAACATAACAATCGCTGGGAAATAAGAGTTTTATAATTCAGGTAGATTTGAAATATTGACTACTTTATCCAATACTATCCGTGCAAAGGGAATGACCTGATGGAAAGTGTTAGTAACTTCCCTTGGCTTCAGCACCCGTAATAACCGCGACACTTGCCCCACAGCCCAGCCTGCTGGCGCCTGCATTTATCAAGGCTAAGGCCTGATCAAAAGTTTTTATTCCACCACTGGCTTTTACACCCATTTTAGGGCCAACAATGCGCCGCATCAGAGCTATATCCTCAACGGTTGCACCGCTACCGGCAAAACCAGTGCTGGTTTTCACAAAGTCGGCATCTGCTTTTTTAGAAATCTCACAGGCAAGAATTTTTTCCGCATCTGTCAATAAACCTGTTTCCAGGATTACCTTTAATACGGTTGTGCTACGGCAAGCTCTTTTTATCGCCCTGATGTCCTCTTCAACCAACCTGAGGTTGCCTGATTTCAACGCGCCGACATTGATCACCATGTCCAGTTCAGTGGCACCACTTGCAATGGCGCTCCTGGCTTCGAATGCTTTGCTGCGTGTATCCATTCCCCCCAAAGGAAAACCAATCACCGAGCAAACAATTATTCCGGTACCTCTCAGTCTTTTTGCGACAAAAGGCACCCATGAAGAATTCACGCAGACAGATTTGAATTTATATTTTACAGCCTCTGCGCAAAGTAGCTCAAACTGTGATTCAACAGCTTCAGGCTTCAACAAGGTATGATCAATGTATCCGGCCAGTTCGGCTGGTGAAATACGTGCAGCAGCAGCGTTTAATTTGGTGCTATCCTGATCCGCCACGCTTTTGTTCAGCGATTTCTCAGTAAGCCGCTGCATTACTTCTTTTGCTATTTTGTCAATCAATTCTTTCTGATCCATAGTATGTTCAATCTCTTTCTAATGACATCATTTTATTAATTCGCGGCCAATGACGGCCACCTTCAAACCTGGTTTTGAGCCATAACGCGGCCATGGTACAGATTTCTTCCGGTTTATGCTGCGCTGTGCCCATGGTCAGCACATTTGCGTTGTTATGTTCGCGGCTGTTGGTAATCGTCTGCGGGCTCCAGCACAGCGCCGCACGAATACCATGAACCTTGTTACAAACCATGGAAGATCCTATACCTGCAGCATCGAGCATTATTCCGCGTTCGCATTCACCACTTACCACCTTTTTGGAAACGGCAACTGCAAAATCAGGATAATCAACTTTCTCGGTACTGTTGAAGGTTCCTACATCCACCACTTTGTAACCCACTGCCTCAAGATATTTTTTCAACAGCTCCTTCGAATCGAAAGAACCATGATCAGCGCCTATTGCTACTCTTCTTACCTGGTCGTCAGTATTCATTACATAATTTTTTTTTGAATTCCGCAAACAATACCTGTAAATCCGGTTTCTCATTTCAGCCTGCAAAATTACACTGTTATATGATCCACAATACCGGCGATGATCGCTTTTATTGTAAAAGTTTCAGGTTCGCCAAGTATCATCCTCGCTGAACCGCCTTCTTCAAGGATCAGAACCGTATCGCCCATACCGGCCTGAACCGTATCTATGGCAAGGAAAGATTGTCCTTTGGACTGGCCTGAAGGATCAACAGGTTGCACGATCATGATTTTTCTTGATCCATATCCTGCTTCCGTTACCGTGGAAACAACATTGCCGATTATTTTACAAAGAATCATTTCGCGCCCTCCACTTCCATAGCATCAACAATCCCGACGATAGCTGCATCGCAGGGATTCATCGTTGTTTCCAGCACCCTGCCGGCTTCTTTACTCGTTTCATAATAAATCAGGTCGCCAACTCCGGCCTGAATGGTATCAAAAGCAACAATAGTGACTCCATAAGGAACCAATCTTTCATCAAGAGGTTGCACCAGCATCAGTTTAATCCCTTCGAACGAAGGAACTTTTATGGTGCTGACGACTCGGCCTGTTACTTTTCCTAGTTTCATTTGAGTGGAATGGATATTAGTTATTGATTGATTAGCTTTTTCTGTCTAATTTTATGGTTTGGTCGAAGTTACTTAACTTCGAAATTTTGGAAATCAAATTTAATATTCAATTAGGCAATTTTATTTATTCCTTTTTCCTTTATGTATTTCGTTAGTTCTTCTATTTTTAATACTTTATCATATTGGCTTTTAACTTTACCTAGTTTACAGTCCTCAGTGATAAGTTTCAAGAAGTCGCTGAAGTCTGAATTTTCATTTGCAAGTCGATTTACTGTGTCCCAGTCAATTTCTTGGTTTATTTTTGATGGGAAAATAATTTCACTTTCGTAAACATTCTCTGGATTGAGTTTAATAATTCCAATTCCAAATGCATTATTTAGTCTTCTGACTTCATCTTTAAATGTTGGGTCATCATCAATATTTAGAGCCACTAAGTATCCTTCATTAGCCCAACTCGAATTTGAAACTGCTTGAAAGTACGATTGTCTCAGGTTGCCGAAATTAAGGGATATTTTTAACTCAAATGAGAACAATTTGATTGATGTAATTGAAAGATGGCTCTGGATTTCTAAAGTTTCAGTTTTATAATCTCGGAATGGAAAATAAACTCCAACAAGATCAGGATGTAACCATTCATTTTGCCCTTTTGTTGCTTTCGATGAGTTCTCGTGATAAATTGTTTTTAGGTTAGCTTTGAAATGTGTGTCACCATAAGCATAAGCCACTAAAACTGAATGTAAGTCCCTTTCAATAAACTTTTTAAACTCAATTTTCTCCATTTTTGCGACTTCAGAGTCTTTCAGTTTTTGAACCTTTTGAATGTCAATTTTTTCGCCAAGTTTTCTTAAGAAAAATTGCGCTGGTCTTTCGCTGGTCTGAATAATCATCGAATTATCACCACTACGATTTATATCAGTATAGCAATAAGCTGCTATAGTTGCCCAGGGAGTTTTACCAGTTGTTATATAATCACCAATTGTCTTAAGTTCAATTGCTTTATCCCAAATTTCTTTCGCTGAAAGCGGTGTACCCACTTTTTCAATTGTTTTTTCAATAATGTCCCAAAATGTCGTCTTAGCCATAATTATTCTTTATTAATCTTTCTTTTTACAAAGTTTTGTAAACAATCAAATTATAACATTTAACCATTAACAATGAATTGTTTATATAATCCTAAAATAATCCACCAACGTACATCTTCTTTCCCTCGTAAAAGTCCTTGCACGGGTTACGCCTTCCCCGGTAGGACTGGCAATGGTAAATGAAGCAAACCCGGCACCACCATGGCCTAAGCCGGCATAGCTGGGTCCGTTTTTAATAAATATGGAGCAGTTCATGGCTTTTGCCATTTTACTTAACTTGGCAATATTGAGCGAATGCATAATTGCCGTATGGCGGAAACCATGTTCGACTTCAACAGCCAGGTCGATGGCAATATCCACATCTTTCACCCGCACCAAAGGCATTACAGGCATGAGTTGTTCAGTCCATAGCAAAGGATGTTCACGACCTACCTCGCATAAAAGCATGCGGGTCTCAGGCGGGACGGTTAGACCAATTTGTTTTGCGATAAAATCGGCGTTTTTGCCCACATAATTTTTATTGGCAGCGCCTTCCTTGCCCGGTCCGCCAGGATCAGCAATCACGAGTTCAGTAATTTTTTTAATCTGGTCCTCATTCAGCTCGTAAGCACCGTTTTTTTTCATTTCTTCTTTCAGCCTGTCGGCTACCGAAGCTACGACAATGATCTCCTTTTCGCAAATACAGATTACATTGTTATCGAAACCTCCGCCAGCTACAATATCTTTTCCTGCTTTTGCCAGGTCAGCGGTTTCATCCACTACGCATGGAGGGTTTCCGGGGCCTGCCGCAATTGTTTTTTTTCCACTGTTCATGGCAACTTTTACAACAGCCGGTCCGCCTGTAACAGCCAGTATGGCTATTTTAGGATGACTCATCAAAATTTTAGCCGACTCTATGGTAGGCTCGGCAATGCAGCAAACCAGGTTTGCCGGGCCGCCCTCTTCAATAATTGCTTTATTAAGAAGACTGACAACAAATGCTGAGACTTTTTTTGCAGCCGGATGGGGATTAAAAACAACAGAATTACCACTGGCAATCATTCCAATAGCGTTACTGATGATAGAAACTGTAGGGTTTGTGCTTGGCGTTATGGCTCCGATTACCCCATACGGTGCTCTTTCGACCAACGTAAGGCCAAAATCATCCGAAAAGGATTCCGGGACAATATCTTCGACACCGGGAGTTTTTCTGATCCCAAGCTCATTTTTAATAACTTTATCCTGCCACCTGCCCATACCGGTTTCTTCCTGAGCCATTTTTGACATGGTCTCCATATTCGCCAGGCATAACTTCCGGATATTGGCAATACAATTTTTACGGGTTTCCAATGTAATTTTTCCAAACTCCCTGAATGCGAGTTCGGCGGCATCAATGGCAGAGTTAATATCGGAAAACACACCTATATTTCTTGCACCGTCATCTTTGGGTAGATTCAGGTCCATGCTGTTTATTACTTCTTCAATGATTTGCCTTACGCTTTGTTCCAGATTATCCATAATTTTCACCTCTTAGGTAACTTAGGTTGAGGTTGAGGTTAAGGTTGAGGTTGAGGTTAAGGTTTTAGCTGCTTAACCTTTTTCTTAAGCTTTTCAATTCTCACTCAAGTTATTTATTTGTGACTAAATCGTTCCTAGTAAATGGCTATTGCATGAAATACGGTTTTGTTTCATGATGTGGCTGAGGAATAAGTGTGGACATACACAACAAGCCTTTCGACCTGGCTTTTGCTGTTCCGGCTTCCATGGCTGCCTCAACAGCATCAAGGCTTCCGAGCAATTTCACATAGGATTTGCCACCGAATCCGATTGCCAGCCTTACTTCAATGATTTTCACACCTCCAACTTTTGCCGCCAGGTCAGCCGCTTCGATAGATGAAACTACTGAGAGTGTTTCGATGATTCCGATGGCATCCCATTCCTGTGTGACATTTATTTTTCCTATTGCCATCAACGCGTCAGGGGCTATCCTCGGGAGGAAAAGACTATCAACTATAAGGTCCTTGCCGGTTTCAAAACCCTTGTTGAAGGAATATTCAACAGCAGCCACATCGCCGCTGAAAACGATCAGGTATTTTCCCGGGCACATGGTCCTGGCTTCGATGATCCGGATCGGCGCAATTTTCACCATCTCATCCAACGCCAGTATTCCAATGGCTATACTACTGAATTCCAACGCTCCTAAGGCGACTATTTCCACTTACACCTCCTTATTTGCTGTAAACAACCGTTTCATTCTCATCAATCAAATCAACAATTCCAACAATCAAGGCATCAACCGGCTTGCTGACAGTTTCAGGGGTTTCTCTTGACGGGCTGCCTTCGGTAACCATAACAAGTTCATCGTTTGCGACTCCGATAATATCGAGCGCAACAAGGTAATCACCCAACTTCTTCCCATATTGATCTGTTTTTTCGACCAGCAGGTAGCGCGATCCTTTAATTCCATCATTAATGGTACTGCTTACTATAGTTCCGACTACTTTTCCCAGGATCATAGCTTATTGGCTTTTCTGGTAAGTAAAGCTGCCATCTTTTTCGATATTATCAACAATTGCAATGATAGCTGAATCAGTGGGCTTTCCTTCAGTGACATCGGTAAACCGCGCACTGCTGCCTGAAACATAAAATACAATTTCACCGGTTCCGGCACCCACACTATCCATTGAAACAACGAAGTCATTCTTCCCTTTCAGAGTTACCGGATCGATTTTTTCAAGCAAAAGAAATCTGATGCCTTCTATTTTTGGGGCTTTATGACTCGAAACTACAGTTCCGACTACCCTTGCCAATATCATAACGTTTCAGTTTAATGTTTAACCCTACCTGGTGCGGAGTATCCCATACATCAAGCGGCATTTGTTGCAAGTGTGGCAGATTATTTCTTCGAAGCACCCCGGCCTAACGGCAAAGCGCTATCCACATTTACGTGTGGCCTTGGAATAATATGGGATGATACTATTTCACCTACTTTTTGTGCTGCCTGAACACCGGCATCCACTGCGGCTTTAACCGAAGCTACATCGCCACGTACAATTGCGGTTACATATCCGCCACCTATTCTTTCGAAGCCGATCAGTTCCACTTTTGCAGCTTTAACCATGGCGTCCGAAGCTTCAACCATTGCGGCAAAGCCCTTTGTTTCAATCATTCCCAATGCGTCTGAAGTATTGTCATTCATAATTTATGTCTTTTAGGTTTGTTATTTTTTTTACAATTTTGTTCTGATTAGTGCTTAGTGCATAGTAGTCATTGCTTAGGTTTCAGAATTGAGATGGTTCATTTTATTTGTTTGAGAGAACATTATTAAGAATACTCAGGACTAAGCACTGTGTACTCAGCACTGTGCACTTTCATTCTGATAACTCCAGCTCCTCATTATAATAAACCATCCTTTTCTAATATTCTTCTCTACCTGTAATTTCGGACAGACGTTTTTCAACAACATTTTTAGCTTCCAGCACTTCGGCTTCATCTCCGGCAATATATACCCTGCCGAATTTACCAAATCCGATAACTTCAATAATATTGATATGCGCGGTTTTTTCAGCCTCATTGGCAGCGTAATACGCGTACCCGGCAGGTTCGACTTCTAATACGAACAAGGTGTCGCCTTTCAGAATCATATTCCCATGCCGTGTCCTGTTAATAAGCTGGGCATGATGGTCTTCTACATTTTTTATCAGCTGACTGGTCAGAATTCTGGGTTTTATCCTGTCATTTTCGGTTTGCTCAATTGTACGGAGCACTGTTTCACCGGCAACACGGGTATCGCCCTGGCTATCCGAATGCACTTCCAGCATTCCGTAAGCCCTTTCAACAATCTGCATTCCAGGGGTTACATTAGTTGCTTTCAGCGCAATATCAGTGAGTGTATTGATCTCTATCCCCGGGGCTATTTCGATAATACAACAAGCCTGGCCACTAACCGGAAGGTATCCTTTTGATACGGTCGATAAATAAGAAGCCATCTGCAATTGCAGCGAATCAATAAAAATATATGTTCTAAGGTCTATCATGGTTATTTCCCTTTTTTAGTTTGATTTTTACCCAGCGGAAGCGCGCTGTCAACATTAGCGTGGGGTCTGGGAATAATATGTGTTGATACGATTTCACCCACTTTTTGAGCTGCCTGAACACCAGCATCAACAGCTGCTTTTACTGCAGCCACATCGCCGCGAACGATTGCAGTAACATAACCGCCACCAATCTTTTCGAAGCCGACGAGCTCGACTTTTGCAGCTTTTACCATGGCATCGGCGGCCTCAACCATGGCAGCGAAACCTTTGGTTTCTATCATTCCAAGGGCTTTCATTTCATCATTTTCCATAATATGATCTGTTTAGTATTTATAATTTCAGCAATTGCTTTCAGGCGATCTGATTAAAAATCAGCTATTATTTATTCAAGCTTTGTCAGATTGTAATTGAATTTCAAGGTATTCTGATGGCAATTAACGAATTTTTCGGAATGAATAAAATATTGTGACAGCAAATTTAATTTTTTTATCAACTATTACCCGATAAAAGTAATAAAACATTTCCGGATACCACAATTTATTGAATATCAAGATAATTAATCTGTTCTGTTTCTTTCCTGCGCAAAATTACTTTGTCTTTTAAAAAGTGAGATTTTTTTATTCATACTTTTACTTAAGCAGGAATTTGCATTTCCTTCTAATGTTGACTTTTATTCAAATACGTATTACTTTTGAACGTTACAAGGTATAGTTTACAGTATACATAGGCGAAGAGATAAGTAATCAGAAAACAGACTTTAAAAAAATTAAAAAATAAAATTTCAGAAGAAGTTTTAAAAAATAAAATTTGAAAAATTCAAATTACTGTTTGTTATAAATTAAATTATACTTTTGCACGCTTTTTGAGCCCGCTGTACGAAATACTGTTAACTGCCAATTAAATACTGATTTACACATCTAAAATCAGTAAGAAAGTAAAAAAATAAGTTGATTTGTATTTTCTTTACTAAATATTTTTCCCTTGGTAAAGTCTCAAACAGCTGAATTAGAAAATGTTACGACAATTGTGTTAAAAAAAATAAGCACATTTGATTTTTTTTTAAAGATAAACGGCAAAGTTGTATTAACTTTACTTAACACAAGGGCATGATGCAATTAACTGACACGCTGTCAGTAAATTTAAACCATGATATGTGTAATACCTATCATAAGAATTGCGAAAAGCCTAAAACAAAGTACCAGATGTTATAGTTTTACTAGTGCAACCTCTAAATTGTATTATGACTACTTTGCTCAATGACCAGACACCAAGATAACAAGCATCAGCTACAGATGCAAATACATGAATAATGCTCGTGGAATGAAAAAGAATGAAGAATTCAAAGATTATCCTTTACAAACCGTACTTAAGAAAATATTCGGTTTTGAGAATTTCAAAGGAAATCAGGAACCTATAATACGTAATTTACTTGCCGGAAATGATACGTTTGTAATTATGCCAACCGGCGGTGGCAAATCAATGTGTTACCAATTGCCGGCGATGATTCTGCCCGGTACAGCCATTGTTATATCTCCCCTTATTTCGCTGATGAAGAACCAGGTTGATGCTATGCGCCAATTTGGCGCGGATATTGGCATAGCGCATGTTCTGAACTCATCACTTTCGAAAAACGAGATCACACAGGTTAAGAGCGATTTAACCAACGGCATAACAAAGCTTTTGTATGTAGCTCCTGAATCGCTGACCAAGGAAGAAAACATTGCTTTTTTCAGGGATATACAGATTTCGTTTTATGCCATTGATGAAGCCCATTGTATTTCGGAATGGGGACACGATTTCAGGCCTGAATACCGGAGACTACGCCCGATAATTGACTCCATCGGGCAGGATGTTCCTGTGCTGGCATTAACTGCCACTGCCACTCCCAAGGTGCAGCAGGATATTCTGAAGAGTTTAGGCATGCAGGAAGCTGCGCTTTATAAATCATCGTTTAACCGGTCAAATCTTTACTATGAAGTAAAGCAGAAAAATGACGATGTGAACAAAGATGTGATCAGGTTTATCAAAATGCATGCAGGCAAATCAGGAATCATTTATTGCCTTAGCCGTCGGCAAGTTGAGGAACTTTCGGAAACACTGGTTGTTAACGGAATTAAAGCTTTACCTTACCATGCTGGACTTGATTCGGCCGTACGTGTCGAAAACCAGGATAAATTCCTGATGGAAGAATCAGATGTTATAGTTGCTACCATAGCATTCGGAATGGGAATCGATAAACCGGATGTGCGTTTCGTGATTCACTACGACATGCCTAAGAGCCTGGAAGGCTATTACCAGGAAACAGGGCGTTCAGGCCGCGATGACGGGGAAGGTATTTGTCTGGCATTTTATGCTTACGAGGATATCGAAAAACTCGAAAAATTCAGTAAGAACAAAGGTGTTGCCGAACAGGAAATTGCCAACCAGCTTTTAATGGAAGTGGTATCTTTCGCTGAATCAGCTATGTGCAGGCGGAAGCAACTATTACATTATTTCGGGGAAATTTATCCTGAGGATAATTGTGGCAACTGCGATAACTGCCTGCATCCAAAAACTCTGATTGACGGACGCGAATATGTTGACCTGGCACTGGAAGCCGTTTTAGCAACCAAACAGTTGTGTAAAGCCAAGCATATCGTTAATATAATGATTGGTAAGATGTCGTCCAATATCAAATCATACAAACACAATGAACTTGATATTTTCGGCAAAGGGATGGAAGAAAGCGAGCGTTTCTGGGACGGAGTGTTGCGGCAGATGCTTATTGAGCGACTTGTAGTTAAAGACATTGAAAATTATGGCATATTAAAAATAACCCCTGAAGGGCAAAAGTTCCTCAAAAAACCTTATGCCATTATGGTTGCCAAAGATACTGACCCTGAAGAAGGAGATGATGAAGAAATGATGTCAGGTGGAGGTGCGCGCACCAGTACAACCGACAAAACATTGTTTTCACTTCTCAAAGATCTCCGGAAAGAAATTGCGCGTAAAGAAAGTCTGCCTCCGTTCGTCATATTTCAGGATCCATCGCTCGAAGACATGGCGATACAGTATCCTATAAACATGGACGAACTTCAGCGCATAACCGGCGTGGGTGCGGGCAAAGCACAGAAATACGGAAAACCCTTCCTCGAGCTGATTTCATCCTATGTAGAAGAAAATGAGATTATCCGGCCTATGGATATGGTCGTGAAATCAGTGGTTAACAAGTCGGGGTTAAAGGTTTATATAATAACAAATATTGACCGTAAAATTTCGCTTGAAGATATTGCAGTTGCTAAAAACCTGACTGCCGATGAATTGCTCACCGAAATTGAAAGCATAGTTGATTCGGGCACAAAAATCGACCTGACATACTACCTGAAAGAAACCATTGATCCTTACCATCAGGAAGAGATTATTGAATATTTCATGGAAGCTGAAACCGATTCGGTTGATAGTGCTTTAAGGGATTTAGGTGAGAATGAATTTACAGAAGAAGAGATCAGGCTGGTGCGTATTAAATACATCTCGGAAGTTGGCAATTAATTGGCTGACAAATAAGTGTTTTGCTTAACTTCGCAACCTGATTCATACTCTATGGGTCAGGTTGTTTTTATCATAAACCCGATATTTAAAAGAAATGACAGAAGAACTTAACAACAATGCTGAGAACACCTCTACAACTGAGGCTATTACGACACAAACCGAAAAAATTGCCACTGCGGCTGAACAGGCTGTACCGGCTGGTAACAAAATCAATCCTGTATTGCTGGCCTTAAACCTTGTAATGCTGGTTGGTATAATCCTATTGTTTATACTGCATTTTACCGGGTCCGGTAATAAAGGAAGTGCATCCGGAGCTTTCGCAAAAGCAAACAAAGGAGCAATTTCAGTTGCATTTGTGAATAACGACAGCATTTTAAGCAATTATGATCTGGTTAAAAAAATGCGTGCCGACCTGGAAGCTAAAGGGAAAAGACTTGAAGGAGAAGTAGCCGCAAAACAGCAGGCTTTTGAAAAAGATGCTGCCTATTTCCAGGAACAGGTAAAAAAGAAAGCCATCAGCGACCAGAGCGCCCAGGAAATCTATGGACAGCTGCAGCAAAACCAACAAGGTATCGCTCAGCTCCGCGACCGTTATGCGGCTGAACTACAGCAAAGTGAAATGGATATGAACATTGCGCTGATTGATTCAGTTATGAATTTCCTTAAACGGTATAACGATAAGTATAAGTTCGATTATATACTCGGTTTTACAAAAGGGGGCAATATTTTATTTGCCAACGACACCCTTGATGTAACTAAAGATGTTATAAAAGAACTTAACATAGCCTACCAGGAAAAACACAGCGGGAAATAGGAATACCGTATTAAACATTGTTCTTAACACAAGGCGGATCGCTTAATATTTTCACCGCGGATTATTTATTATGAAGAAATGGGCTTTCATGCTTTTTATTGCTTTGCTGGCAGCATCGTGTAACAGTATTTTAAATTCCAGCCTTTCAGGTACCCTGAGTGAGAAACAAATGACCGATATTCTCGTGGACATTCATTTGAGTGAGGCAAGCCTGAGCGTATTAAACGATTCAATAGCCCGGTTAAATGATACCACCCAACTCCGAATCCGGTTTGCCCGGATTTTCACTAAAAACAATATTGATCCTGATGACTTTAATACCAGCCTTACCTATTACCTCGGGCACATTGAAGAGTTGAACAAAATATACGTAGAGGTAATAAACCGGCTAACAGAACTTGAAGCTACCCTGCAGCCGAAACCTGTACAAAATTCAATCCGGCTAATTCCTGATCAGAATAGAAAGCTTATGCGAAATATATGGTTCAGGTCGATGAATATGACTGACAAGCCGGAAGGTGTTGAATATTTCAGTCCGTTGATATATCCTTCTAAACCAGATAATCAAAGATTATCTCCCCGGAAGTATTAAAACA
This sequence comes from uncultured Bacteroidales bacterium, assembly GCA_903879715.1. GTDB lineage: Bacteria > Bacteroidota > Bacteroidia > Bacteroidales > UBA4417 > UBA4417. The sequence continues at coordinate 120,713 of CAIRMR010000189.1, read as the reverse complement.
AAACAGTATATAACAAGAAAGCCCCGGAAAAAATCCAGGGCTTTCTTGTATGGCGTCTGACTTCTATTTATGTATCGCTAAATTATTGTTTTAGCAGATTTTGACAAGCAATTTATCAATATGTCACAGTATTAGCTGAAGTAATTTCCATCCACAAGTTTATTGCAGAGTTGCTGTTGCTGTATAATAATCCTTAGTGCCACCTGCTTCAACAGACAGTGTCCAGGACATAATAGTTTTATCCGAGTTGTCTGTTTTTCCTGATCCATTAACAGTCCACCCGTTACTTATAATCTGCGACGAAACAACTATTTGTGTTGAAGTAGCTATACCTGTTACGGTAATACCCTGTCCTGCATTAGCAAAATTTTCCAGAATAACCTGACTGCTGTTATTGGGATCTTTGGATATGGTGACCATATAACTCTGACTTTCGGTGCTTTTAAAACTTTCCAGAAACATCCATTCCCCTAAATAGGGATCACGCACATCGTCTCCAATTGTATTATCAACCGCTTCGCAGCCTATAAAAAACAAGCTGAATGAAGCCAAAGTTATCAGGATAAATAAGTAAGATATATTCTTGTATTTCATAGTATTGATGTATTAGTTTATCACAAATTTACACTTATCATTAATTATAATAACAAAAACGGAACTTCAGTTATCAAAATTAACAAGATTATTCAAATAGGATTACAGTTTCAACTTTATTATTTTAAGTTCCAGGCAAATTTAAACAAGAATTATTCTATTCCAGTTTAATGAAGATAGCGTATAAGTTTTCACTATTATGATTGTAACCTGAGCTGAATAAAGGTGCTTTTTATTAGCAACCACCATTAGCCTCTTAATAAAAAGCTGTTAAGCAAATTGAACACAGAATTACATTATTAACGATATAAGTTGAGTTGCAGTATGCACTAAGCATAAATTACCGCCTTGTCTGTGTCCGTTTAATATTCTACAACAAACAGCTATATAGCTATTTTCGCAGAAATGCAGAATTCAAAGATCTTCACCACCCATTTCCGGAAACACAGGTTGACAAAATGCTGTTGTAAACAAAAACATGTAACAAGAATTAAGCAGGAAAAATATTTTACTATTATTCAATAAAGCATTCGTATAAACAGTTTTCAGAAAAGCGTACCTGAACTAAATAAACTATTTTAAGATATTGTCTATCACTAATAAAACCACTATGAATGGAAAATAAACCGGATATCATATACAAAAAACAGATTATTTTTTAATCAGTAAAAATTAAATGAAAATTTATTTGAAATTTCCTATTACAAATTGGACACACAGCTATTAACTAATACTCTCCATTACTTGTACGACATAGCTATTACTGCACTCATCTGATTATCATTTATTTACTTTCAAAGAGGAATTATGAAACGGGCTCTACTCAACCTACTTAGGGTGGTTATGTCAATAAGACATATTCTTCCTTTTTTCTTGTTAACACTAGCAAGCTTGAACACTAAAGCTGAATGTCCTGCAAGTGTGACAGCGACACCAGCATTGGCGAATATTTGTGCAGGCGACTCAGTATTAATGGAATGTACTGATCTGGCTGCCAGTACTTTTCAATGGTATAAAGATGGAGTAATAATGGCAGATTCAACTAAACGAACCTGTTATGCCCGGGAAGCCGGTAATTATACTGTGACAACTGATTTATGCGCCACTCCATCAATACCTGTAAGTGTTTCGATCAAGCCCCTTCCAATTTTATCAATAGCCGCAAGTTCAACATATCTTTGTAGCGGCCAGCAGGTTACATTGAATGTAAGTCAGGGTCCAAACGTAGTATGGGCATGGATTGCGCCAATATCAAATGCATGGACAAGTACAAATCCACTTACTGTAACTTTAACTGCACCTACAACGTTTCAGTTGGTAGGTGCCAACCAGATAACACAATGTGCTAATACGGTTGCAGTTACAGTAAATGTAATACCCCCTCTAGTTCCGGGAACGCTACACTCAAATTCACAGGTTTGTCCCGGCGGGACTCCCCCATTAATTACTTCAACCCCATCAACCGGTGCCAGCGGGTTATATACCTATCAATGGCAAATGAGTACTACCAGCGCTACAGCTGGCTTTACCGATATACTGAATGCCAATTCATCCACTTATCAGCCCCCGGCAACTTTTGTTACAACATGGTACCGCCTGGTTGTATCATCACCTCCCTGCGACCCCAGGAACTCAAATGCTGTTGTTGTTCAGGTTGATGATATCCCGGTTGTAACAAGTTCATCAACAAAAGCAATCTGTACCGGTAACAATGTAAACTATCATCCTACAAGCAATGTTGCCAACGCAACATATACATGGACTGCCTCGGTTACATCCGGCAATGTTTCCGGTTTTACAGCTTCCGGAAGCGGCCCTATACACGATGTTCTGGACATAATGCCATTAGGATCAGCTCTCCAGGGCAAAGTTACATACGTTATTACCCCTACAGGCCCTGGAACATCATTTTGCGCGGGTACGCCTCCTTTCAACTTAGTAGTTACCGTATATCCAATTGCACTTGTAACCAATCCTTTACTTTCGCAGGATATTTGCTCAGGAACAACCTCAACACCAGTATTGTTACTATCGAATATTCCAACTGCAACATTTTCATGGACTGCAATAGGCACAGCAGGATTGAGCGGTTACCTGGCTTCCGGAACCGGGAATATACCAGCCATGATAATTTCCGGTTTACTATCAACCATTGGAACAGTAGAGTATACCATCACTCCCCATATGCCAAGTGGCACCTGCCCTACCGGTCCATCAGTTGTTTATACCATCTATGTAAACCCTGCACCCAGCGTTACAAATAATCCTATGCAACAAACCATCTGCACGGGAGATAAAACAAGTCTTGTAACTTTAATATCAAACATACCCGCAACAACTTTTATCTGGGCAGCAACTGCTTCAGCTACAACTGTTACAGGATTTAATACCAATGGCACGAATACAATCCCTATTCAGACTATAACTAATACTGATAACGCTCAAGGGACAGTTACATATCATATAGTACCAAATACCGGTGCTAACGGTTGCGCCGGAATTCCAAATGATTATGTTGTAAAAGTAAACCCAGAGCCGGTATTAACAGTGCCACAATTAACTTATACGCTCTGTTCGGGAGGTACAATCAATATACCTCTGTTGTCGAATGTTGCCGGAACCCAATATTCCTGGACTGCAAACTCAGGCGGCGTAATTACAGGCGGAAGCGATCAATTAGTACCCATATCCACAGCTGCCATTTCACAAACATTAAGCAATACTTCCAATGCAAATCATAATATAACATATATTATAACTCCTACGAGTAACGGTTGTGTTGGAAACCCTGTAACCGTTGTTGTAACCGTTACCCCGGAGCAGGTACTAACGGTTATACCTTCATCACCTGAGACTTGCTCCGGTGTCCCTGTGGTTATAACCCTTGAGGGCAATGATCCCAATATTACTTTTGAATGGACAGCATCCACAACAGGTAATGTAACAGGATTTGACCTTACAGGCACAGGATCTCCCATTTCGCAAACACTTACAAATAATGATAATGTAGCGCAAACCGTTGTTTATGCTGTAGTAATGACACTTAATACATGTAAATCCGGCACAACAAATTTTAATGTTACCGTATATCCTACGCCAAAAATCACGAATAGTCCTCTAAATACCACGCTATGCTCAGGCACAGCATTTAACCTGGCACTCACATCAAATGTAACGGTTCCAACTCCAACGTATACCTGGGTGGCTAACACTACACCGGGAATTACAATTAATACAAGCGGTAGCGGAGGCACTATCAATGAAACAATAGTTAATACCACAAGTTCCCCGGCAATAGTTACTTATACTATAACACCAACCGCCAACGGATGTGTCGGAATTTCTTCCGATTATGTTGTAACAGTAAATCCAATTCCATCAGTAACTCTTAGCCCTGCCAACCAATCCATCTGCAGCGGAACAGCTACTACACAAGTTGATTTCACTTCAACTGTTTTAACAGGTACAACGACATATAAATGGACAGCAACACCTTCGGGTCCAAACATTACAGGCTATACTGCATCAGCCGATCCTGCAACTTCAATACTTCCGCAAACAATTAACAGTACTTTATCAAGCCAGGGCACAGTAACTTACCAGGTAACTCCAACATTCGAAGGGTGTATTGGGCCAAAAGCAACCCATATAGTGACCATTAATCCACGCCCCACGATTACAAATGCATTGGCACAAGCTATTTGTTCCGGATCAACTTCTGCACTTGTTAATTTATTGTCAAATACTGATCCTAAAACCAGTTATACATGGTCCGCAACCGGATCCTCAATTGATATTAACGGATTTACCATATCAGGATCCTCGACGACAATACCTGCACAAACCATTTACAATAATTCAGTCGTACCGGGTACTGTAACCTATAAAATTACACCCTCCTCAACCTATAGCCCTGCCTGCCCCGGTGCGGATGCCAACTATGTGATTACCGTTAATCCATTACCGGTAGTTACCAGCAGCCTGATTGAGGCAGTATGCAGCGGCCAGCCTTTTAACTATACCATTACCGCTAATCCGGCTGGCACATTCACCTGGTCGAGAGCAGCTGTTCCTGGCATAAACAATGCTGCGGCTTCGGGCACATCGGCAAGTTTCACCGAAACCCTGATTAATCTGACAGCCAACGATATTGATGTGCAGTATACTCTTACCCCTAAAGGCCTGACACCTACTTTTTGCAATGGCACCCCTGTAACTCTGACTGTAAAAGTACGCGCTCTGCCACAAGTAGATGCTGGAATTGATTCCCATATTAATTACGGAATTTATACTAACCTGAATGGCACTGCCAGCGGCACCAGTGCATTAACCTACAGCTGGTCACCAAATTCATACATTGAATCTGGCGCTAATACGCTTACGCCCCAGACGGTAAAACTGATCAACAACCAAACCTATACGCTGTATGTTGAAGATGCAACCGGATGTGCTGCTCAGGATGAAATGATTGTTATTATAGATGGGACTCCCATAGCAGCTGTTCCTATCTCCTCCCCGACAGAAATCTGTGTGGGAGAAAGTGCCACAATAAATGCCAATGCTACGGGCGGTAATGGTGGATACACGTATTCCTGGACATCGTTGCCAGTTGGCTTTACTTCATTAAATGCAACAATAACTGTATCGCCATTAATTGATACCAAATATTATGTAACTGTATACGATGGATATAACTATAGTTTACCGGTTTCTGTAACAACTACGGTTAATCCTTTACCTCTTCAATACGACCTTACCGGGGGCGGAAGCTACTGTGCAGGGGGCCCTGGTGTGGTTTTAGGGCTTGCCGGGTCACAAACCGGAGTGAGCTATCAGTTATATAACAACGGCAGTGCCATTGGCATCCCCATAACTGGAGACGGCGCTCCATTCAGTTTTGGCAACCAGACCTTAGCGGGAGGCTATACCGTAATGGCAACAAGTCCGGCAGGATGTAAGCAGGGTATGGGCAGCAATTCAGTTACAATTTATGATTTGCCGGTGGCAAATGCAGGCATTGACGATGAAATCCCTTATGGAATCAGCACATCTCTATCCGGCTCTGTTTCTAATGGTGTTCCTCCGGTAAGTTATTCGTGGGAACCTTCAGCATTTATTGCCTCCGATGGCACAACAGCTACCCCTTTTACAACTCAACTTTATTCAAATACGACCTTTACACTTGAAGTTACGGATAGTAATGGCTGTAAGGATACCGACCAGGTAGTGGTTTCACTGGACGGGAATGCGGTAAATGTGACCATAGCTTCTGTTCCTACTCAGATTTGCGCTGACGCATCTCAGGCACAATTAAGTGCTTTAGCTACAGGCGGAACGGGTGTGTTTACATATTCATGGTCGAGTATCCCAGCCGGCTTTAGTTCAACAGAGCAGAATCCCCTTGTATCTCCTGATATTAATACAACATATACCGTAGCTATATGGGATGGTTACAATAGCGCTACTGCTTCAGCTACTGTAAAAGTAAATCCTTTACCATTGCAATTTGGTGTAACTGGCAGCGGTTCGTATTGTTTTGCAGGATCGGGTGTGGAGATTAAACTCAGCGGATCTCAAATTAATACCAACTATCAATTATATAGAGGCATAGTCGCAGATGGGCCAGCTATTACTGGTAACGGGGGAGAGATCACTTTTGGAAACCGCACTGCAGAATTCTCTTATACTGTTGTAGCAACTAACAACACTACAGGGTGCAAAAACCAGATGAATGGAAGCGCAACCGTTGATATCATTGATCCTCCTGCCTCGTACCTGGTAACAGGTGGTGGCTCGTATCCAATAGGAGGGCCAGGAAGAACTATTGGCCTTATTCATGCCGATGCAGGTATAAGGTACCAATTGTATTGCGAAAATACCGCTGTAGGATTACCGGTTGAAGGAACTGAGATAGCACTTGATTTTGGCTTACAAACCCAGCCTGGAATTTATACAGTAGTTGCTACAGATATGCTTACAGGGTGTACTGCGGATATGACAGGAAGCGTAAAAATAACCATACTTGCATCTCCAACACTTTATGATGTAAGCGGTGGCGGAACTATTTGTGAAGGTGAACCCGGATTAATGGTGATGCTTTCAGGATCAGAGGTCGGCATGGATTATCAACTCATTTTTGACGGTTTCCCGATGGGCGCGTTAAAAGCAGGAACAAACAGTCAACTTTTCTGGGGACCTTTTACTACTGCCGGAATTTACGAAGTGCGTGCTGTGCATCCAATTTACGGCACAAGTCAGATGATGCTTCATGATGTCGTTGTTATTGTAAATCCTTTACCAACGATATTTTCAATTGATCCAACGGGATCACAATGTCCGGGAACCATTATCAGGCTTAACGGATCAGATTCAGATGTGAATTATTCACTTCTCCTTAACGGTGTTGAAGTCGATATACAGGCTGGCACGGGAATAGTTGAATTCCTTGAATTCGGTCCTCGTTACATGACAGGAACCTATACCATTAAAGCTGTAAATCCAACAACAGGCTGTGAAGCAATGATGAATGGCAGTACATTTATTAATATTCCTCCCCAGATATTCAATGTAATACCTGCCGGAATCCTTTGCCCTGGCCAGGAAATTACACTTTTTGGATCACAAACCGGCGTTAATTATCAATTGCGGTGGAATGGAACTTTTGACCTTGGTGCTCCTGTAGCCGGAACCGGATTAAGCCTTTCGATGGGAACCGCAGGACTTCCGGGCATTTATTCGGTTGTAGCAATTGACGCTATAACAAACTGTGTTTCGTATATGAATGACAGCTCTACACTTTATCCGGATCCAATCGCATTCACGATTGTTCCGGACGGAACTGCATGTGAAGGTGAAACGATCAGGCAAAATGGCTCAGAGTTGGGTGTTGACTATGTTCTGCTACTCGATAATGCTATACACGTAGATACTATTCATGGAGATGGAAATCCAATCAACTTTGGTCCTCAATCTACAGAAGGAAAGTATACGATCATGGCCATAAACCAGTTTTCATATTGTATTTTCAATATGAACGGAACTACTGTAATGAACGACAGTCCTGTAAAATACGATCTCCTGCCTGCAGGTATACAATGCATCGGAAATTCAGTAGTTCTTTCTAACTCCCAACCAGGAGTTACCTATCAGTTAATGCTCGATGGCATTTATAATATGGGTTCGCCGGTTGCAGGAACAGGCAACGCCCTTGATTTTGGGCCACAAAGCCTAACCGGCACCTACACTATAAGGGCCGTAAATGATGCCACAGGCTGTAACTCAATAATGGCCGACAGCACTGTACTTGAACCCTTACCCGTTGTATTTACCACCATCCCGGAAGGCAATTATTGCGCGGGAACAATAGTTGGACTTGACGGATCAGAAATAAACTTTAACTACATTCTTGTACTTGATGGAGCAATCAACCTCGACACCATTCCCGGAACCGGAAATGCTATTGATTTTGGCCCACAGCTAACAGCAGGGAGTTATTCAGTAATTGCTTACAATACTGTTTCATTCTGTTCTTCTCCTATGAATAACAAGTCCGTAATAGAGGCTTCCCCGGTTGCGTTTAATATGACTCCTGCCGGTAATGCATGTATAGGCGCTCTTCTTGGGATTGAAGATTCAGAAGCAGGCATTACCTATCAATTACGTTGGAACGGAAGTATAAATGTTGGCACTCCCGTATCAGGAACAGGATCAGCTATCAGTTTTGGCAGCCACAATCTAACAGGAACATATTCAGTAATAGCTACTAATGGCAACGGATGTATTACAACTATGAGCAGCACTGTAGTAATTAATCCTTTACCCGTTGCATTTAACCTTTTTCCTTCAGGAGTACAATGCCAGGGAACATCACTGGGAATGGATGGATCAGAAGTAAGTGTTAATTACATACTTGTCCGGAATGGTAACGTTTTAGTTGATACCATAGCAGGAACAGGAAATATTATTTCCTTTGGGCCACAATTGACCTCTGGTAATTACTCTGTTATTGCTTACTATACAGCAACCAGCTGCCAGTCGGTAATGAACGGAGCTTCAGTAATTTCGAATATTGCTCCAACAATTTATACTATGACTCCGGCAGGTATAATCTGTGCCGGCGCCACAATTGGGGTTGACAATTCCGAAATAGGGGCTTTCTACCAGCTTCGTCTTAATGGAACCATTAATATGGGAACCCCGATAGCGGGTACCGGATCAGCTATCAGTTTCGGAGTTCAGACGGTATCAGGCATTTACACAGCAATAGCAACCAACAGCAATGGATGTAACTCAATGATGACTGGAAATGTTGAAGTTAATCCGAATCCAATAGCCTATACTATTACACCATCCGGTGTCCGCTGCCCTGGAACTGCAATTGGTACCGATGGTTCAGAAACAGGAGTAAACTACATCCTTGTTCTTGATGGGGCAATAAATATTGACACATTGGCCGGAAATGGCTCACCTCTTTCTTTTGGCATTCAGACAACATCAGGAACCTACGCAGTGATTGCTTACAACGCAACAACACTTTGCCAGACAATGATGAATGGGAATACAATCCTCAACCCTGCTCCTATTGCGTTCAATCTTACACCTTCCGGAATTTTCTGTACAGGCATAAGTATTGGAATTGATAATTCCGAAACAAGTGTTTTGTATCAGCTGCGCCGTAACGGCACAATCAACATAGGGCCCCCGGTAGCCGGAACAGGTTCAGCTATAGATTTTGGCATCCAGACTTTGCCAGGCACTTACACTGTAGAAGCAGCAGGCAACAACGGATGTACATCCATGATGAATGCAAGTGTTGTAATAAATCCGAATCCTTTGGTTTTCACTGAACTTCCAGCAGGGAATCAATGCCCGGGAACGTCAATCACACTCAATGGATCAGAAACCGGGATGAACTACGTATTATTGCGCGATGGCATATTCCATATGGATACACTTGCCGGAACAGGATCGCCTATCAGTTTTGGGGCGCAAATGATAGCAGGAACATACATGGTGGTGGCATTCTCGTCAGCCGCATCATGCCCGGCATTAATGAATGGAGTTACCTCTATTTTAGTTGGCCCAACAGCTTTCAATGTGACTCCTGCAGGAATTATCTGTTCAGGAACTTCGATCGGGCTGGATGATTCTGAACCAGGTGTAAGCTATCTGCTTCGTCGCGATGGAACAACCAATGTTGGCACTGCTGTTGCAGGAACCGGATCTGCTATTGATTTCGGAGCGGTTAATATAGCCGGATCTTATTCCATCATAGCAATAAATAATGTAAATGGTTGTGCTACCATCATGGATGGAAAAGCAGTTCTGCAACCCATGCCATTGGCATATTCAATCACCGAACCGGGAACACAATGCGCGGGTACTTCAGTTATTCTGAATGGCTCACAAATTGGCATTGATTATGTGCTTGTTCAGGACAACATTTTCAATATTGATACTATTTCGGGTACAGGAAGTGTACTGGATTTTGGTCCACAATCAGTAACCGGCTCATACACTGTAAAAGCAATCATTGGAGCAACTGCTTGCCAGACCTTAATGAACGGATCAACACTGATTATGGCCCTGCCAACGGTTTTCAATATTACGCCTTCAGGACTTAACTGTGGTACAGCTATTGTCGGGCTTGATGGTTCAGAAAATGGTATAAATTATACGCTCTTCAAAAATGGTATCACTACAGGCGTTACTATTTCAGGAACAGGAAACGCAATAAGCTTTGGAACACAGACTTATGGCAACTATACGATAAAAGCCATTAATGTTATTTCCAACTGTTACTTATTCATTCCGGGTACAATACAGATCAGCAAACCTGCTGTAGTAAATTCAGGTTCAGATGTAACCATTTGTTCCATACAGCCCGTATTCGTTAGTGGCACTGTCAGCAATGGCGGAACTACGAAATGGTCAACCAGCGGTGACGGAACCTTTAGCACAACGAATACATTGTCGGCTATTTATACTCCCGGTAACAGCGACCTGGAAGCAGGAAGCGTGTACCTGATGCTTACAACCACCGGAATAGGCAGTTGTGCAACTACCCAGGTAACTGATACGATGAAAGTAACGCTTGATCATTTTGCAACTGCCGATGCCGGCGGTAATCAGGATGTTTGCATAGCCGGTCCATATACAGTTATCGGTGCTTCAGCAACAAATTCCTTCATGGTGAGCTGGTCAACTTCAGGCACTGGAATACTATCACAAAGAAATACACTTACACCTTCATATACCCCTTCAGCATCTGATATTTCAGCTGGTTCGGTGTCCTTAACCCTGCATGTTACAGGGAATAGCCCTTGTTCCAATACTACGGAAGATGTAACAATATTAACATTCCACCCGGCAATTTCAGCCGAAGCCGGTCCTGATGCAACTATCAATTACGGCGATACTTTTGTTGCTTCAGATGCTACGGTTCAAAATTCTGCTGCAGTACAGTGGACAACCTCCGGAAGCGGCACATTCAACAACAGTAATTTCTTAAATTCAACTTATACTCCAAGTAATGCTGACTATGCAAAAGGTTCGGTAGTTCTTTCACTTTCTACTATCGATAATGCTCCATGTACTGAGATTACTGATAATCTGACACTTAATCTGACCAATAACTGGGCAGTTCAATTTACCTGGGGCGCAACCTGCGAAGCACAGCCAGTTGCTTTTAGTGTAAACACTGTAATTACCAATGCGAATGCTGTAGCAAGCTGGTTGTGGAATTTTGGCGATGGTAACACTTCGACAGAAATGAACCCGACACATCTTTTCCCGGCTGTAGGCGGATACACTGTTACGCTCACAGCTACCGATACGCTTGGTAAAGTAAGATTAATTTCACATAATATAACCGTTTCGCAATACCCGGTTGCATTTTTCAAAAACAGCGTACCTGACTGCTCGAATGAACTGATGCATTTCACCGACCTTGCACATACACTTTACGGTTATATCGCTGAGTGGATTTGGAATTACGGCGACGGATCAGCCAATGATACTATCCATTTCCCTGATGAGCCCAATGTTTCGCATCTTTTCAATATAGCCGGTACATTTAATGTTACACTTACAGTTACCAATTCATATGGTTGCGTATCATCGGTAACGATTCCGGTTGACGTTATAGAGGCACCGGTTGCCAACTTCCAGTATAACGAAGATTGCCCGGGTCTTGAAACTGCTTTCAGAGATGCCTCCTATGCTAACGGACCTGGCAACACCATAGAATACCAGTGGAATTTTGGCGATCCGTCAACAGGCTCAAACAATTATTCAGATCTTGAAGATGCTACCCATACATTCAGCGCTCCCGGAACTTACCAGGTAATGCATGTTGTCCGTAATTTTAACAATTGCACGGATACTATAGTAAAACCAGTTATCATACTGGCTCCTGTTCCTGTTGACTTTGTTCACAGTTTCTCGTGCATTGACGGTATTACAAATTTCGGCCCTGATACTGCCGTAATGAATGTTCCGGATATCACCAGCTGGACCTGGGATTTTGGTGATGGTGTTACGAATAATCAAGAGTATACAAATCATGTATATGCAGCCGCTGGCAGCTACGAGGTAAAACTTACCGTAATTTCCCTTTCAGGTTGTACAGCTTCGAAAACCCGTACGGTTGTGGTAAATCCATTACCTGTTGCCATGTTCGACGCAGCATTGATTTCCTGCGAAAACGCTCCTGTTCATTTTGATGACCTATCGACTACATACGCAGGTTTTATCGCTGAATGGAACTGGGATTTCGGTGATGGAAACACAGTACAGATTGTATATCCCTCAAATTCCGGCACTGACCATTCGTATTCAGCACCAGGCACATATACGGTGAAACTGAGTATCGTTTCTAGTGATAGTTGTACAGCAGAATACTCAAAAACTATTGTTATCAACCCTGCTCCTACAGCAAACTTTGAGGCAACAAATACCTGCCAGGGAACACCAGTACAATTTAACGACCTCACCCAAACCAGTGGAGCCGGAATTATTACCGGATGGAACTGGAATTTTGGCGATGGCGCTACAGGGGGAAATAACGTTTCAACTATTCAGAATCCGGAACACCTGTATTCATCAACCGGCTCATACCAGGTACAACTGATAATATCAACCGCCAACGGATGTTCTACTTCCGTTATCAAGACCGTTGTTATTACCGATGCTCCTTTTGTTGATTTCAGTTTTGACAACCACTGTTCTGCTGCCACAATTCAGTTCACACATGCTTCAAGTATTGATAACGCAACGAATTCTTCATGGGACTGGTCATTTGGCGATGGATTAACCTCCGCTCTTGCTGATCCACAACATATGTACAGTACACCTGGCGAATATACTGTTACCCTTACCATTACTAATACTTCAGGTTGTGAGAATACCAATTCACGGAACATAACAATCCTGCCAGCTCCTGATGCTAAATTCAGCATTGACGCTCCGGCTTGTTCGAAGTACCAAGTTGCTTTTACGGATCAATCTTCAGCATCAATAGGATACATAATGCGTTGGGAATACAATTTCGGCGATGGAACGAATGCTGTTATCCATTACCCTGAAAACCCAAGTATTTCACATACTTATGATACTTATGGCACTTATAATGCTACACTCACTGTTATAACAAATGACAGCTGTTCGGCTACCATTTCGAAGAGTATACAGATATTACCAAGCCCGCTGGCAAATTTCGATTTTGACGCAACTTGCCTGGAAGTTCCGGTTCAGTTTAATGACCTGTCGCAAGGCAACCTGATTTCATGGGCCTGGGATTTCAACGATCCGGGTTCATTATTAAATAATTCATCAAACCAGCAGAATCCTGTTCATTTGTTCGGGCAGGCCGGTGATTACCTGGTAACGCTATTAGTTCAAAACGCAAATGGCTGCCACGATACGGTTACCCGCACAATCAGCATTTCGCCTAAGCCTGAAGTTGATTTCAGTTTCAACACCGGTTGCGCTGCCGACACGGTTCATTTCAGCAGTTCAGCTTTTGTTAATGCATCTTCCACCTCTTCATGGGTATGGCAGTTTGGGGATAATTCAACTTCGGTTGACCCTGATCCTTCCCATATTTATACTACTCCCGGAACCTATAGTGTTTCGCTGACAATTACCAATGAGAATGGCTGTACCAATGTTAAAACCCGTCAGGTACAGGTTACTACTGCTCCTATTGCTATGTTCACTCCCAATCTCTTGTCATGCTCAGGTACAGCTGTTCTTTTCACTGATCTCTCATCCACACCCAATGGAATAATTAATTCCTGGAACTGGAATTTTGACGATGGCGATGTGGTCACTATCCATGGACCTTCAAATGGCAACGCGACGCATACATATGCTGTTGCAGGCATCTATCATGTTACCTTAACCGTACACACTACAACTGGATGTGAAGCATCGTACACAGCGGCAATTACTATTAATCCTTCTCCGGTATCAGCATTCAGTTTTGCCAGCAGTTGCAGCACGCTTCCAACCTCTTTTACCGATCAGTCAGAAGGATCAGATGGGTACAGTATAATCGGATGGAATTGGAATTTTGGTGACCCGGCCTCTGGAACGAGTAATATTTCAGTTCTTCAGAACCCACAACATTTGTTCAATAACACAGGTATATACAATGTAACACTCACAACCGAAAATGCACTGGGTTGCACCAATACCATTACTCAAATATTAAACATCACAAGCGGCCCCGCAGTTGATTTTACATCATCAACAACCTGCAGCAATTCCCCGGCTATATTCAGCGTTGACGCAAACATTAGCAATATTGCTGAAATCGCTTCATACGTATGGGATTTCGGTGATGGCACATCCACTTCCAATGCAGCTGAACCTACCCATGTTTATACACAATCAGGCTATTACTTTGTTACACTTTCAATAACAAATACAGCAGGTTGTACGAACAGCACTTCTCATAGTGTGCAGATTCAGGCATCGCCAACAGCTCAATTCACTTATAGTGGTAATTGCGCATCCAACCTGGTGAAATTCACTGATAAAAGTTACAATACAAGCGGTGAAAAAACTGTAGCCTGGGCCTGGGATTTTGGCGTAAGTGCTACTACATCAGATATTTCGGCAGAACGTAATCCTTCTTATACTTATTCCGCAGCAGGCATTTACAATGTTACCTTAACAGTAACAAGCGCTTCCGGATGTTCCGCTTCCAGAGTAATACCAGTAACCATACTGGCAGCTCCTGAAGCTCAATTCAGCTACCTGGCAGAACCCTGCCATAATGGTGCTGTTATATTCAAGGATGAATCCGTTAGCACGCCTCAGACAATAATTACAGGCTGGTACTGGGAATTTGCACCGGGAGTTTACTCCACCTCGCAGAATCCTTCCTATATTTTCGGCACTTCCGATACCTGTTATGAAGTTAAACTAACTGTAACAACTTCCAATGGATGTACAAACACACAAATTCAGAATGTGTGTATTCCTCCGGAAATTCAACTTGCCATCAATTATACACAGGCATGTTTTGGTGAAACCACCTGGTTTTCTTCCTCGCTTATCCAGCCTGTTGGAGGCAGTATAACCTCCTATAGCTGGGATTTCGGCGATCCTGCCACTGATTATAATAATCAGTCAAAACTTGCCAATCCCGAACATACTTTCAGCAAACCCGGACCTTATTATGTATCGCTTAAAGCAACTGATAATAATGGATGCAGCACTACCAGGTACATAAACGTAAATGTAGATCTGTTACCCCATGCAGATTTCACATACAGTGGCGGTTCATGCGATAGCCTTGTAAATTTTCAGGATCTGACTTTCGGAATTAACATTATACGTTGGACCTGGCAATTTGGCGATGGCAAAAGCAGTACCGTGGATTTTCCGGCAAACCCGAATGTTACTCATTATTACACCTACCCGGGCGTTTACCAGGTAACTCTTATAACCCAAAGCGAAGCCGGATGTATTGATACCATAATAAAAACCATTCGCAGAACGCCTTGTATCGCAGCAGCTTTTAAAGTGAGCGATCCTGTGGTATGTGTAAAACGCACCATGAAGTTTACGGAATCAAGTACCTGCCAGGCCCCTATCGCGAGCTGGACATGGTATTTTGGCGACAATACTTCGGCAACGTTCACTTCGCCACAGCAAATCGTACAACACACCTACTCAGTTCCAGGCAACTATACAGTCAAGATGGTTGTAGCCACCCAAATGGTTGGCGGATTAGCCACAGATACAGCCAGCAACCAGGTTGCGGTAAAACCAGCTGCAAGTGCGGCCTACCAGTGGCAGGATGTATGTGTGGGAAGCAGTACCACGTTTGAGAATCAGACCAAGGATAACAATACAATCATTAAAAGTTATCAATGGAACTTTGGTGATCCTGGCACAACCTCTGATACTACTTCCGCAAAACAAGCAGAATACAGGTATGATGTTTATGGCGCATATGATGTTAAACTTGTGGTAACGAATACTCTCGGATGTACCGATACCATTATAAATAAAGTCAATATATTTGAAAGCCCGGCAGCCGACTTTATCTGGAAAAACAACTGTGAAGCCAAACCTGTTTCATTTATAGATCAATCGGTAGCCACATCCTCAGCACTTGTTGACTGGAACTGGAGATTCAAGAGTGACAGTGTAGTACTGGAAGGTTCAACCCAACAAAACTGTACTTATAAATTTGCACATGCAGGCACTTACGATGCCTACATGATGGTTACGGATAAAAACGGATGTTCTACCACAATAGTAAAGCAAGTTACCATCAATACGAACCCTGTAGCTGCTTTCAATATTATTGAAAATTACGAAAACATTCAGGGGCAGATCATGCTAAACAACGGAACTATCGATGGCGCAAGCTATGAATGGACTGTCAGCGACGGAAAAACATCATTTGGAACGAATCCGGTTATTACTTTTGACAAGGAAGGACATTATACTATACAACTTACTGCATTAAATGAAAAAAGTTGTACGGATACAATATCAATGTCATACGATCTGATGTATAAAGGGCTTTATATTCCGAATGCGTTTAATCCGGGAAACGTTGATTCTAAGGTAGCTGAATTTAAACCAAAAGGAATGAACCTGATGTTGTACAATATAGGAGTCTACGATCAATGGGGTAACCTGTTGTGGAGCTCGGACAAGCTTGACAGCGAAGGATCACCAACCGAAGCATGGGATGGGACAGTACATGGCAAATTACTTCAGCAGGATGTTTACGTTTGGAAGGTGCAGGCTCAGTTTAATGACGGAGAAGTATGGGATGGACATAATGCCGGAAATAATGATAATATGCCACAAATGACATCAGGAACAATTACCTTAATCCGATAAAAAATTGACAGAACAAAATATTTTGTATTTTTAAGCACTTATTTGTAACAATTACCAGGCCAGCGTGTTCAAATGTAGCTGGTAACAAATAAAGAACAATGAGATGAAAAAAAGAAGCACATTCGAGATACGGTACTTAAGGACAATAATAGTCTTTGTTTTTATAGCTACTTTTAGCCAGCTCAAAGCACAGGATGCCCTTTTTTCGCAGTTCTATAATAACCCTATTTATTATAACCCGGGATATATCGGACTGAATGCCGGTATGCGAGCTCGCTTTAATTACCGTGATCAATGGACTGGATTACCTACTGATTTCAAAACCTATAATTTCTCGATGGATGTTGCTGAACGCTCTATTCCCGGATCAGGAGGTCTCGGACTTTTGGTTTCGTCTGACAGGGCTGGAACAGGGACTATTAAGTCAACTAATATTGGCATTGGTACTGCAGCACGCATTCCCATATACACCAATATGGTTGCCCAGATGGGATTTATGGTTTCGTATGCGCAAAAAACAGTAAATTGGGATGAACTGGTTTTCAGTGATCAGCTTAATGCCCGCTACGGGAATATTTATCAGACTGCTTTCGAAAATCCTTCTTCAAATCGTGTTTCCTATCCTGACTTCTCTGTTGGCGGAGTATATCGGTTTGTCGAAACAGGGTCGCGTTGGTCAAATATCCAGGGTACTTTAGGGGCGGCTGTTCATCATGTTTTTACGCCGAATGAATCATTCCAGGGCCTCAATTCCCCTTTGCCACGCAAACTTGTAATCACCGGTGATCTGGTGCTCGAAATCGAACAAGGCCGGTCTTCTTCCTATCGGTCGAAACGCGGCAGTGGAGGAAGCAGCTTTAAATTCAATCCCGGGTTTCAATACGAGAAACAAGATGATTTCTCGACTTATACCTTAGGGCTGAACATCCTCAAATCTTCCATTTATTTCGGAGTATGGTTCCGCAACCAGGATTTTAACTTTTTCGAAGCCAGGGACGCGATATTCCAGGTTGGATTTAATGCGCCATGGAGTAAAGATTCACGCTGCAAAATTATGTATACTTACGATTACCTTATCACCGATCTTCGTACTGCTGGTCGTGCATCGCACGAGATTTCACTTGTTTTCGAATTTGACAACTTTAGTCTTTTTGGCGGGAAAACAGGTGGGTTTAACACAGGATACCGCGGTAGTGGCGCAAGAGAAATGGAATGTTGCCCATTCTAAATTCCAAGTTTTACATATTATCTTTTTTTTACAAAACCCTGCTTTCCTCGGCAGGGTTTTTTTTGATCTCCAACACAGATTCAGTGTCAGACACCCTTCGGGTGTACAGACACTGAATCTTATTAAAACTCATATCCAAATCGTTTCAGCTGGTTTGCATCCTCTCGCCAGTCGCAGCTAACCTTTAGGCTGAGTTCAAGGTAAACTTTCTTGTCGATAAAAGCTTCAATATCCTTGCGGGCCAATGTCCCAAGTTTTTTAATCGAATCGCCTTTATGCCCGAGAATGATTGCTTTTTGAGTATCACGCTCCACGAAAATGGTAGCGCTGATCACCACAATTTCGGGTTTTTCCTTGTATGAATCTACCACAACTTCTGCGGAATAAGGTATTTCCTGCTGGTAAAGCAGGAAAATCTTTTCCCGTATCATTTCCGAAATAAAAAAGCGCAGCGGCCTGTCGCTCAGTTCGTCATCTTTGGGGAAGTAGGGCTCATTTTCGGGAAGTAAGCGAAGTACCTCGTTGGTGATTTTATCGGTATTAAAATTCAGTTTCGCTGAAATAGGAATTACCTTGGCGTCCGTAAATTTCTTCTGCCAGAATTTTATTTTAGCCTCCATTTCTGCAGGTGTGATGGTATCCACTTTATTGATCAGAAACAGGAGCGGTTTCCCCGATGCTTTTATTTTACCGATTACTTCTTCATCAAAACTGGTTTCATTCGCCTCGGTCATATAAATAAAAACATCAGCATCCTGAAGGGCGGTATTTACAAATTTCATCATGGACTCATGCAATTTATAATGAGGCCTGACGATACCCGGCGTATCGGAATAAACGATCTGATAATCGTCGCCGTTCACGATTCCGAGGATGCGATGGCGTGTAGTCTGAGCTTTTGGAGTAATAATGGAGAGTTTTTCTCCCATCAACATATTCATCAAAGTGGACTTCCCTACGTTGGGATGCCCTATTATATTGACAAAACCGGCTTTATGAGTCATAGAAAATAAAATTACGTAAAAATTAGGATTACAAAGAAACAAAATATACTTTTGCACTCCCAATCAGAAACGTTCATTGTTTATAAAAATATATTGCGGGGTGGAGCAGAGGTAGCTCGTTGGGCTCATAACCCAAAGGTCATAGGTTCGAATCCTGTCCCCGCTACTACTCGATAATCCTCATCATTTTTGGTGGGGATTTTGTTTTTCTGACAACCAGAAGTCATTGATATTATTGAAGTTAGACGGAAAAGCTGATTGGTTTCAGAAGTTAGATATTGTCTATTTACGGGATTGATGTAAAAGCCACCGGGAAACATCAATTTTTGTATTTTCTTCTTAATGTCAGTATTCCCAGATACCCAGTATTTACTGATGTTTTGGGTGAAATCAACAACATTATTTAGATTGTTTTTAAAGTTAGATATGTCAATTTCAGGTACATCATATTTTTCCTTCAATTCATAGATTTCTGCGTCTATTTTTGACTTATACTTCCTGTAAATCGAGTCATCAATATCACCAAATGCAAACCGCTCTTCAAGATTTTCTTTCTTAGCGTGCAGTTCTGTAAATCGTTTTTTGAAAAGCGATTCTTCCTTTTTTGAAGAACTATTTGACATGTTCATTATCCTGATAATCTGATCTTTTAATATTTGACTGTATTCTTGGTTAAGCTCATATGATGACAGAAGTTCAATGAATAAATCATGAGCACCCATCCTATTTCTATTGTTTGTATCAGCACTAATTGTAACCCCTTTACATTTCTGACACTTATAATAGTGCAGTCCTTTACTTTTTACCAAATAACCTGACATTTTCCTTCCACATTGATAACATAAAATGTCACCTGTTAATGGCCTGTATTCACAATATTTTTCAATGTTATATCCCTGAGGTCTTTTTGTATTAATCTGATTGATTTTTAAAAAAACCTCTCGGCTCACAATTGGTTCTTGATGTCCTTCAATTAGTTCATTATCCAAAAGACGGTTTGTAACCAATCCACAATAAAATACATTTCGCCACATTGAACTTAATTTCTGCAAGGTAATCGGGACTCCCAGTTCTTTCAGCCTTTTGAGTATTATATAGTCTGGTACTCCTTCGAGTTTCCATTGCCAAGCTTGTTTTAATTTTAATCCAGTGTCATTTATTGTAATTCTTTGTTCTCTATTGTATCTCTCATGATCAGTAGTTCTGGGACCAATATGATGATATCCAAGAGGTGCTTTCCCTAACCAGTTACCAGCCCGAATGAAAGCCTTCATCCCTGGTATTGAAACTTCCAACTTTCTGATATTATCCCCCTCAGCCTCTAGCAGACGAGTATTCAACGTGTTTAAACCTTTAGCTGAATCGGTCGTTAATTCAGATATAACCTCAATTAGATGAACTTTGTATTTAATAATTAATTCATTGAGTATTGCAATACTTTGACCCCCTGATCGGGAAAAACGAGTCATATTATATACAAGAATGGCATATGGCTTATTTTTCGTTTTCTTTACTTCATTCAATAATCTCATAAATTCTTTTCGAGTAAAGTCTGCCTTACCCGACTCATATGTATCACCGAAAGTATTAACTAATTGATACCCCTTTGCTGCGGCAAATCGAAAAGCAGCTTCTTTCTGTGTTCTCAGACTGTAATTACTCTCTTGCTCTTTACTACTAACACGCGTATAGCACCAAACTTCCTTAGTCCCTTCTTGAATTACTTCCTTTTTCTTAGCAAACTTTTGAAAATCTTTTAGGTTAGTCATTATTCTCAATCATTATTTTTTGGGCTAAGAGGCCAAGGTCAAACAGTAGATCAGATAATCTTTCTAATTCTTCTTCGGTGTTATTTTTACACACTTTATACTCTCTTAATTCATCGGTTGTAAATTTTGTTGCTTTGTAGATTTGATAGTAAAAATCTTTTTGTTCATTTTCTTGCATTTTTGAAATGGATACCTTTTTGTCCCAGATGGGATTTCATCTAACCAAAGTCAGATATTCACATTTATCAAAATTTCAAACAAAAGTTTTAAATATCTAACTTTTATCTTCAACAAAAATCCGATAATGCGGCATGAATTCAAAGCCAATAAAATAATAATATAAAATTTTCAAATAATTATCAGGCATATTTTCAAACAAACATCCTGTAGGCTAAACCATCACACCTTATACCCTATTCTTCTCTCTCCCGTTCGCTGTTCCAGAAACTCACTTTCACAAAACTCCTCTATCTCTTGAAAGTCTGGAGTAACTCCGGTTAATATTTGGGCTAAT
Source organism: uncultured Bacteroidales bacterium (assembly GCA_903879715.1). Lineage (GTDB taxonomy): Bacteria > Bacteroidota > Bacteroidia > Bacteroidales > UBA4417 > UBA4417. The sequence continues at coordinate 99,233 of CAIRMR010000189.1, read as the reverse complement.
TTGATTTTCTTTGTCACATTCTGGATCTGGCCACCACTAAATTTAAATGTATTCGAAAGAGCTCTAATCTCTTCATCTGAGAGAATTGGTAATTTGTCTTTCCAGATCATGAATCGGGTTTCCTTTTCAGGTTTATCGAAGAAAATTTTATAAAGAAATCGTCTTTCAAATGCCGCGTCGAGATTGCAAGTTAAATTCGTCGTAGCCATCAATATACCTTGAAAGTCTTCCATTTCCTGCAGTATAATATTTTGAATCGCATTTTCAGTCTGGCTAATAGATGTTGAAGTTCCGGTTGTTTTACGTGATCCAAAAATGCCGTCAACTTCGTTAAATAACAAAATTGGTGTTAACTCAGATGTTTCAGCCAGTTTCCTGTATGAATCAAATACATTTTTAATCAACTTTTCGCTCTCGCCGTACCACTTTGACTTTGTCTGGGAAATTTCAATTCTTTTAATATCACGCCCCGATAACCTTGAAAAACATTGATAAACTGATTCAGTTTTACCGGTGCCTGGATGACCATGAAGAAGGACAGTAAAACCCTGTTTCATCCCGGTTTCTTTCATTCTACTAATAACTGAATTATAGTTATCCGGTTTTAACAAATTAGTCAGAAAAGTGATACTCTTTCTCTCCTTTTCATTGAAAAACAATTTCTGTTCAATAATGCCCGATGCCAGGATTAGGTCTTTCTTCTCATTGGTTTCATTTCTATTAAAAAGGTTCTGATCTTCACCAAACAATGATTTCCCATTTGGTAATAGTTGAATGTATTTATCACTTCGGAAAGCTTCCATTTCCAAATCAACAAGTTCAAGTTTCTGAAGTTTCGTTTTGCTTTGAAGAAAATCTTTACGAGTCTTCATTTGATTGGAACTTTCATTAAAAATTGTCTTTAGTACCTGCAAAAGGTCAACCGAAATTACCGATTCTGTATACTGAATACAGACACACAACAGTATAATCTTTTCAAGAATTGGTAATCTATATTTACTGATTTCTTGAACAAATGGACAGTCAGAGTTCTCGCTTAACAGCATTTCTATTTCTTCACAAAACTCAGTATAGTCAAGTAAATCAGCTTCTTTCTCCTGGATAATACTTATAACAACATCAAATAACTCATATAAATTCAGATTCTGTTTAGTCCTTGGTGGCAATTTCGTAATTCCATTCGTCAGTGAAATAATTATATCACTGGGAACATAAATACAAAGTGAAGTCAACCGATCAGGATTACTTCTCCTTCTCCTGTCTGGTTTTTCCTTGCGAAGTATTTTTCTTCGAACCAGTTCATCTAGATCTGTGTGATATTGAAGAATCTTTAACACCGTCGTGTTGAGGTAACGACTGATGTCTTCAAGGTCTATTGCAGAACGTTGCAAGGACATCGAAAATAGGATGGCGAACCAGAGTGATTGTCGTTCCGATGTTGTACCCAGATATTCAGCTACAACTTTAGCTTGTTTAACTACAGATTTCTGAAACTCTTCTGAGAATTTGGATTTCAAGCCTTTCTCAGAAATTTCATCTATACATTTTAGAATTTTATTTATTTCCTGTTCCATGCCATAAAGGTAAGAACGCAAGAATTATAAAAAAAGCCAAAGTGCTGTAAATGTGATTTATAGCTATTGTTTTATTTTATTATTTAGGTTCTCATAATCTTGAAACCTTGAAATAACTCGAAATAATATTCAAAAGACCATTCAACTCTACTGGATGAGCAGGAAAATATTGAGTAAAGAGTTTCAGTAAGATTCACTAAAATAAGCAATAGCGTAAGCTTATCAACGGTCTTCATTTGACCTGGTGAGAATTGGATGAATAAATAACCTTTATAAGCGAAGGTTTAGGAAAACTGGATGTAATAATTCAAAAAAGTAAAAAAATATTCTTATAATAAGTTATCCGGATCCAGATTATCCTTTTCAATATCTATAAAGTACCTGTATGTTCCAACCTTAAGCTCATAGGTAGCCAGTTCGTCGCACACGATAATTCCTTTTGGATGCATCTGTAGTGCACTAATGGTCCACATATGGTTTACACTGCCTTCAATGGCATGTTGCAAAGCCCGGGCTTTATTAAAACCATTTACAATAATCAATACTTCTCTGGCATCCATAACTGTACCTACACCAACTGTCAAGGCCATGGGCGGTACTTTGGAAGTATCGTTATCAAAGAAACGTGAGTTGGCGATAATTGTGTCGCGGGTTAGCGATTTTATTCGTGTTCTCGACTGGAGAGATGAACTTGGTTCATTGAACGCTATATGTCCATCAGGGCCGATGCCCCCAACGAACAAATCTATTCCCCCATAATTAGCTATCCTTTCTTCATATTGGATACACTCTTGCTCTAAATCAGGTGCATTCCCGTTAAGAATATTAACATTCGCGGGATTGATATCGATATGGCTGAAAAAATTATTCCACATGAATGAATGGTAACTCTGGGGATGTTCCTTTGGAAGGCCAATGTATTCATCCATATTGAAGGTTACAATATTCTTAAACGATACTTTACCGCTTTTATTCAGGGCAATAAGCTCTTTGTAAATTCCCAGGGGCGATGATCCTGTCGGTAGTCCTAAAACGAAGGGTTTTGGTGAAGTGTGACGATTGATCTTCCTTGCAATATAGTAAGCGGTCCAGCGTGATGCGGTATTATAATCGGGTTCAATAATTAATCTCATAATCTTAATCTGATTATTGTTAAACAAGAGAATTGTTACACTTTTCAAAAGCTATCGCAAACTTACAAAAAATAATTATTAAGTATAGGGGATTCAAAGATCCTTGAAAACAAAAATAAAAAGGCAATCATGTTTATCTATAGCCGATAGAATAACTATAAAAACATGATTGCCTTTTCTATAAAAGCTTATTTATATTCTGCCAATAGTTTATTAACCTGTTTAACAACATTTTGTGCCGTGAACCCGAATTTCTCATCCAGCACTTTTGCAGGTGCTGAATATCCAAAATGATCAAGTCCCCATACCTTTCCTTTTTTGCCCACCATTCCGGCAAGCGTAACAGGTAAACCAGCTGTAAGTCCAAATACAGGAAGATTATCCGGGAGAATATCATGTTGGTAGATTCTATCCTGCTGACGGAATAATCCTTCTGAAATGACAGAGACTACTCTTACATTTAGATTTTTTTCAGATTTAAGCAAAACTGCACCATCCAACAGTGTTGAAACTTCTGAGCCACTTGCAACCAGGACAACTTCCGGTTTTGCATCGGAGTCCTGTACAATGTAAGCGCCTTTTTCAGCTTGTAACGCCGTTTTATACTGCGACAAACCATGTTGCGAAGGTAAATCTTTGATATTTTGACGTGACAGAATAATAGCGGTAGGAGTTGAAGTGTTTTCCATTGCCATCTTATACGCAACTGAAGTTTCGTATGCATCAGCCGGACGGAGAGCTAGCAAACTCATCTGGCCATGGTGATTTTTTAATTGTTCAAGCAAACGAATCTGCGCTTCCTGTTCAATGGGTTGATGAGTTGGGCCATCTTCACCTACGCGGAAAGCATCATGAGTCCAGATATATTTAACAGGAAGTCCCATTAAAGCTGAAAGGCGAACTGCAGGTTTCATATAATCGCTGAAAACAAAGAAGGTAGCGCAGGCAGCCCAAACTCCTCCATGAAGCACAATCCCATTACAGATGGCAGCCATTGTTAATTCACTTACACCAGCTTGCAGGAAAGCCCCGCTGAAATCACCTTTGGTAAATGCTTTTGTATATTTCAGGAAGCCATCGGTTTTATCACTGTTCGACAAGTCGGCTGAGGAAACAATCATATTTTCAACATTCTGTGCCAGGTATCCAAGAATAGCAGCAGATGCAGCGCGGGTTGCAATACCTTCTTTCTGAATTACAGATTCAAAATCCAGAACCGGAAGTTTACCCGAAAGAAACAACTGAAGTTTAGCGGCAAGTTCGGGATTGGATTTCTCCCATTCCTGCTGAGCCGATTTGCGTGCTGCAGCCTCTTTTACTTTTTCTGCTTTGGATTTATTATACAAGTATGCAACTTCGGGGAATATAACGAATGGATCAGCCGGATTTCCACCCAGGTTTTTAATACTTTTCTCGAAACTGGCTCCTGATTCACCCAATGGCATTCCATGTGTGGCGCAATTCCGTTCAAAGCTTGAACCATCCGCTTTCTGCGCGCCTTTGCCCATCACGGTTTTGCCAATGATAAGGGTGGGTTTGTCTTTTTCAACAATGGCTTTTTGAAGCGAAGTACGAATTTGATCCGCTTCATTTCCATCAATTGTCATTACGTTCCAACCCCAGGCTTCATATTTCATTGCGGTATTTTCGCACGAAACGGCATTTGTTTCAGTGGAAAGTTGGATATCATTGGAGTCGTAGAACATCACCAGGTTATTCAATCCAAGGAAACCGGCAATACGTCCTGCAGCCTGTGAAATTTCTTCCTGAACGCCGCCATCCGAAATATAGGCAAAGGTTTTATGTGCCATCCATTCGCCAAAACGTGCACAAAGGAAACGCTCGGCAATTGCAGCACCAACTGCCATGGTATGACCTTGTCCAAGAGGGCCGGAAGTATTTTCAACTCCACGCTCAGGATCAACTTCGGGATGCCCCGGAGTACAACTTCCCCATTGGCGGAAATTCTTAAGATCGTCAAGACTATAGTTTCCTGAAAGTGCTAAAACAGAATACAGCATGGGCGACATATGGCCGGGATCAAGGAAAAAGCGATCACGCATATGCCAGTTCATGTTTGAAGGATCGTACCTGAGAAACTCTGTATAAAGGATATTTATGAAATCAGCACCACCCATGGCTCCGCCCGGATGCCCTGATTTTGCTTTTTCAACCATTGCTGCCGAAAGAATCCGGATATTGTCAGCCGCTTTTGAAATTGTGTCGTTTGCCATTGATGTTAAATTGATTAGTATGTTTGTTTGTGTTAATGCAAAAAACTAGTTTTTGATCATTGATCTTAGCGATTCAAGGCTGATAAAAGTTTTTACGTTAATTAAGATTAAAAAATTCCGTAAACCGCCTGTTCTTCTGTATTACAATAAATGGATGAGTAAATAAAAAAACCGGGCTTGTTGGTATCGAATTTACGTTCGAGGTGCAACACCGGATGACCAGATTTTACAGCCAGATGCTGCGAGATTGTAGCACTTGCCTCGATGGCTCTTATCTTCTGCTCTCCTCCTTTTATTTCAACCTGGTACGCGTTTCGAAGAACATCGAAAAGCGAATTATTTTCAAATGAGCGGGAGGTGAAACGGGGTACATTAATATTGGGAATAAAATTGATATCATAAAATATCGGCTTATCATTATAATACCGGATCCGCTCCATATGAATGCATCCTGAATTGAGTTCGGTTTCAGAAAGTTTGAACATGAACGGATCATCCCATGCTTTCACATAAGGTTTAACCAATAACTCCGATCGCAGGTTTTTCCCTCCGAGAGCTGATGTGGTACCCGCAATGGAGAGAATTCCAATTCCTTTAGGCAGCTTTTGCACAATACTTCCCTTTCCCTGGTGCTTTCCTATAAAACCTTCATTAACCAGCGCATCGAGTGCATGCCTCACTGTCGGTCGGGTTAGCCCATGGATAGCACAAAGTTCATTTTCCGATGGAAGCAGATCATCTTCGGTAAATACACCATCAATAATCTGCTTGCGGAGCATTTCATAAAGTCTCCTGTAATGCGGCAATTTCGGAGCTGGCAGAGTCATAGTTTAAGGGATTAATAATGGTTTTTAAAATAATCTTACAAAATTAATCATAATTACTTGTATATACAAGTTTAATGTATAATTTTACAGATATTTTTAACGTAATGGTATTCCGGTACTTCCAAACTTATTATCTGATTCGGATTTATCTTATGTTTACAAGTTAGAAGCATTTTAGTAATCCAAATTAATCTCTAAAAACATGGCTGAAGCTGTATTTATGCCCCGGCTCGGGCAATCGGTCGAATCCTGCATCATTACAAGGTGGGAAAAGAAAAAGGGTGAAATCGTCGAAGAAGGGGATGTTTTATTTTGCTATGAAACAGATAAAGCTTCTTTCGATGAAATTGCCAAAGTATCAGGCATTTTGCTGGAAATCTTTTACGAGGAAGGCGATGAAGTGCCTGTTCTGGCTAATGTTGCAGTAATCGGCAAGGCAGGTGAATCTGTTGAAACTTTTCGTTCCTCTGCTTCAACTCCTGCTGTTGCAGAACTTTCGCCTTCTGATGAAACTACAAATTCCGGGAATCTTCCTGCACCAGGCCAAAATGTTGTGACTGTTGATACGCCATCTGATTCAAAAATCAGGATTTCGCCACGCGCCAGGTGTATGGCCCAGGCAAATGGCATTTCTTTACAGGGATTACAAGGCAGCGGTCCAAATGGAAGGATAATCGTCAGGGATGTTGAATCTGCTGCCGTAATTGTTCCGAAAGCTGAACCTGTCGCTGTTAACACCGTAAAACCTGTGCAAGTTGCAAGTATTCCGGCTTTTATACCGATTACTTCAAATGATGATTACGTTGAAAGCCCTCTGAGCAATATGCGTAAACTGATTGCAAAAGGTATCCATGCTTCCCTTCAAAATTCAGCTCAACTTACCCACCATACCAGTGCCGATGCACGTAAACTGCTCGAACTTCGTGCAATATATAAGGTAAGGGCCGAAAAAGGCGAAATACCTAATATTACGTTGAATGACCTGGTTTGTTACGCAACCGTTCGCGCACTGGAAAAAATGCATGCCATAAACTCACATTTTCTTGGCGACAGGACCAAAACATTTAAAAAAGTTCACCTTGGAATTGCTGTTGATACAGATCGTGGTCTGATGGTTCCTGTTATCCGTAATGCTGATGAACTGAAACTAAAAGCTTTGGCTACCCAAATGAAAGCAATGGCCGAAAATTGCCGTAAAGGAAATGTTGATCCTGAACTCTTACGTAGTGAAAACGCCAGTTTTACAATATCGAACTTAGGTTCATATGGTGTTGAATTATTTACTCCTGTTATCAACCTGCCACAGTCGGGTATTCTTGGAGTGAATACCATCACGTATCGTCCTGCTGATATCGGAAACGGAATCATAGCTTTTATTCCGGTTATCGGTCTGTCGCTGACATACGATCACCGTGCACTCGACGGCGCCCCGGCTTCCGCATTTCTTAAAGAAATAAGGAATCAGGTTGAAAACTTAAGCAACGATCTTGTTTAGAAAATATAAAATAAAGCGAAGATGGAAGCTATCAGAGGATAGTTTCTATCCCATTAAAAACATTACTTAAAAACGTCATATCATGCCTAAATCACAATTTATAGATCCGACAGATGCCAGGAAAAAAGGTGAAATTCACTTTGGTTCAATTCCGGTAAACCAATACAGCAAGACATTAAAAGAGGAAAAGAAAATCTATTCAAAAGAAGATTTTCTCAGGATATTCCGCGATATGTTTTTGATCCGGGAGTTCGAAACCATGCTGAACCTGATTAAAACAGCAGGTGAATACCAGGGGATTCCATATAACCATCCTGGTCCTGCTCACCTTTCGATGGGACAGGAAGCAGCTGCAGTAGGAATGGCATATACGCTCAGCGTGGATGATTATATTTTTGGATCGCACCGCTCGCATGGCGAGATACTCGCAAAAGGCTTATCCGCGATTCATCAACTTGGTGAAAAAGCATTGATGGATATCATGGAGGTTCATTTCGATGGCGAAACCTTGCGGGTAGTCGAAAAAGGATTTAAAGGCGACACAAAAGAGCTTGCAACCGACTTCCTTTTATACGGAACCCTGGCAGAGATTTTTGCGAGGAAAACTGGATTCAACAAAGGCTTAGGTGGCTCGATGCACGCGTTTTTTACACCTTTCGGAGTATATCCGAATAATGCAATAGTAGGCGGTTCAGGCGATATTTCGGTTGGCGCGGCATTATTCAAAAAAGTGAATGCCAAGCCGGGGATTATCGTAGCGAATATTGGCGATGCATCTATGGCTTGCGGTCCCGTTTGGGAAGGTATCAGCTTCGCGACTATGGATCAGTTCCGCACCTTATGGGAAGAACCATACAGAGGCGGATTGCCGATTATTTTCAACTTTATGAACAACCAGTATGGCATGGGTGGCCAAACCCGTGGTGAAACTATGGGTTATGATATGCTTGCCCGCGTTGGTGCCGGTGTAAATCCTGAAATGATGCATGCCGAACGGGTTGACGGATACAATCCACTGGCTGTTATTGACGCGTTCCGCCGCAAAAAGAAAATTATTGAAGAGAAAAAAGGTCCGATTTTACTCGATACACTCACGTATCGTTTTACAGGCCACTCCCCTTCCGATGCATCATCGTACCGCAGCAGGGAAGAAATAGACGCATGGGAAAAACAGGATTCCCTGCTTGCTTACCCGGCAGATTTGATCCGTTCGGGCATTGCGACTAAAGAGGAAATAGAAGCCATAAAATTAGTGGTTGTGGAAAGCATCGTAAAAGCGTTGAAAAAGGCAATCGACGATAGCGTTTCTCCACGTATGGACCTCCTAGCTTATCCTGAAACAATCGGAAATATGATATTCTCTGATAGTTCTGTCGATAAAATGGAAGACCGTACCCCTGACACTCTTATGACAATGGAAGAAAATCCAAGGGTACAGCAATTAAAGAAAAAAGAGAGATTCGGGCTTGACAAAGAAGGAAAACCTCATTCGAAATTAAAAACCTACCAGTTGAAAGATGCTCTTTTCGAAGCCATTATCGACAGGTTTTACAAAGATCCCACACTAGTAGCCTATGGCGAGGAAAACCGTGACTGGGGCGGAGCATTTGCAGTTTATCGCGGATTAACCGAAGCTTTGCCATACCACAGGCTATTTAATTCGCCTATCGCTGAAGGCGCAATTGTTGGAACCGCAATTGGTTACGGAATGGCCGGAGGAAGAGTAATTGCCGAAATTATGTACTGCGATTTCCTGGGACGTTGCGGCGATGAAGTCTTTAACCAGCTTCCAAAATGGCAGGCAATGAGCGGGAATATTATCAAAATGCCTGTGGTAATCAGGGTTTCGGTAGGATCGAAATACGGTGCGCAGCATTCGCAGGACTGGACATCACTGGTTGCTCATATTCCAGGATTAAAAATTGCTTTCCCGGCAACACCTTACGATGCCAAAGGTCTTATGAATACAGCTTTGCAGGGAACCGACCCGGTTATATTTTTCGAAAGCCAGCGGATTTATGACGTGGCTGAATTATTTCATGAAGGCGGAGTGCCCGAAGGTTACTATGAAATTCCTTTCGGAGAACCTGATATCAAGCGCAAAGGTGATGACATTACAATTCTTTCCATCGGTGCTACCCTTTATCGTGCGCTCGAAGCCGCTGATATCCTGAAAGAGAAATATGGTATGTCGGCCGAAGTTATTGATGTAAGGAGCCTGGTTCCTTTTAACTACGACCTGGTGATAGAATCTGTGCAGAAAACCGGTCGTATCGTTTTAACCAGCGATGCAAATTCCCGTGGATCATTCCTGAAAGAAATGGCGCACACCATTTCCGAACTTGCTTTCGATGACCTGGATGCAGCTCCTATTGTTGTGGGTTCACGCAACTGGATTGTTCCTGCTTACGAGTTGGAAAACTATTATTTCCCTCAGGCGGAATGGATAATCGATGCCATCGACCAGAAAATCGTACCATTAAAAGGCCATATTTCAGGTACCGACTTTGGAGATGAGAGCATTAAACAAAGGAATAAAAAAGGTGTATAATTGTTTCTTTACAATAAAAATCAGGGGAAACCCTTGAGTCTTATTTGGTTGACATTTAATCCATAAGTCACATTCAGGAATAGATTTTCTACAAGATAACTGTCATTATCGATAAGTAATTTAAAAAATGTTTCTGATATGAAAGCAATGCAGCTCACTGCTATACAGCAGATCAGTATAGTTGAAGTCCCGGACCCGGCGATCATAAACGACACGGATGTTCTGATAAAAATGAAAACTGTAGGTGTTTGCGGTTCCGATGTTCATTATTATAAAGAGGGAAAAATCGGGAGCCAGGTGGTTCAGTTTCCTTTCGCGCTTGGTCATGAAGGAGCGGGGCAGGTTGTTGGAGTTGGGAAATCCGTAATACGCGTTAAAGTTGGTCAACGTATTGCAATAGAACCTGCTATGCCTTGCGGCGAATGTGATCAGTGCCTCACAGGTCGGGAACATACCTGCCGGAAATTAAAATTCCTGGGTTGCCCGGGGCAAGCCGAAGGCTGCATAAGTGAGTACATTGTAATGCCTGAATCCAGCTGCGTCCCGATTTCAGATAAACTTAGTTATGACCAGGCTGCCATTTCGGAACCGTTAGCAATAGGAGTTTATGCCGTGAAGCAAAGCATTCCGATGAAAGACGCAAAAATTGGAATCCTTGGATTTGGTCCCATCGGCATGAGCGTTCTCCTACCGTCGCTGGCACAGGGAGCCGCAAAAGTATATGTAACCGATAAAATCAATAAACGTCTTGAAATTGCGGGAAAATGCGGCGCAAGCTGGATTGGGAATCCTGAAAATGACGATATTGTTGGTTTCATTAAAGAAAAAGAGCCTCTTCTTCTTGATGCGGTCTTTGAATGTTGCGGTAAGCAGGAAGCAATTGACCAGGCCATTGAAATTCTCAAACCAGGTGGGAAACTGATGATTATTGGAATCCCTGAATTCAGCAGATGGTCATTCGATGTTGACTCTTTGAGGAGGAAAGAAATAACCATAACCAATGTCAGGCGACAAGTCGGCTGTGTGGAATCTGCTTTGGGAATGATGTTGAACAGAACAGTTGATGTTAGTTTGATGCTAACTCACCGGTTTAGTTTTGATGAAACACAAAAAGCCTTTGAACTGGTAGCTGATTACCGGGATGGCGTGATGAAGGCTATAATTGATTTTGAGTAGGCAACTGTTGGTCCTACAGCAACATCCTGAAATCACTCGGATTTTTTCCTGTTTTATTTTTAAATAAACGCGAAAAATAATATATGGATTGAAATCCCAGTTCATATGCAATCTCTTTAACAGGCTTCTTTGTCATAAGCAGCAAATCTTCGGCTTTTTTAATCCTGAGTTGCAAATGATATTGCACAGGCGACATCCCGGTATATTTTTTGAACATATTCCTGAAATAGGAATACCCTGTATTTAATCCTCCAGCCAGCTCCCTTGCATCAATATTCGATTCCAGGTTGTCGCGTAGAATCAGACATGCCTGTTGAATTCGCTTTTCAATATCCTTGCCCTCGAATTCCTTGTTCTTAATTATTGAAATAATTTGTCCGATGTATGTTATGATTAATCCTGTACAAATTTGCTGGTAGCCTGCTTTTTCAGAAAAGGCATTTTCAAAGATCATTAAAAACAGATCATGTAGTTCCTTCCGAAAATTAATTTTAATTATCGGACTTTCTTTCCTGAAAAAATCAGCCTTTAGAAGTGTAGAAGCCAACGACCCATCAAAACCAATGAAATGTTCTTTCCATCCTGTTTTTTTTAAGGGTCGGTACCTATGCCATTCGCCAGGGAAAAGAATAATTATAGTTCCGGGTGTTATCCGGAATGAGCCATGTTTGTTTTCAAATATTCCAAATCCTTCGGTGATGTAATTTATCTGATATTCATGAAGTGTCCTGCCTGCCCTCCAGTCGAATGTATATCCTGACGGGTGGCCGGCAGGCGGGTAGTCGGAACTTTTTTCAATGCCGGCTATTCCTACAACATTTAGATGTAGCCCCCATTCTTTATCTTCCTCTGATGCAGTAATATATTTAAATTTGTTTATCACCTGTTTTGTGTCATTTTGTGCAAATATATAAACATTTTACCTATTGATGCATGTACATGTCAAAACTACTTTTGTTATCAGATAAGTTGCCTTTTTGTCTCCCGTAAAAATTCACAAGCCACCATATTTTATAAGCCAAGAAAAAATGAAGAAAGATGTTATTGCCATTTTCGACATAGGTAAAACCCATAAAAAGATTCTTCTTTTCGATAGAGGGCTAAAACTTGTCTTCCAGACTGAGGAAAAATTTGCAGAAGTAACCGATGATGAAGGGTTTTCGTGCGATGATATTGCAAAAATTGAAACCTGGATGGTAAAATCTATCACTACATTTCAGGCATCATCAGATTATAACATCAAAGCTATAAATTTTGCCACTTACGGTGCATCAATGGCTTACCTCGATTCCGCCGGGCAACGAGTAACACCCATCTACAATTACTTGAAACCTATGCCGGATCATGTATTGGCTGGATTTTATGAAAAGTATCGAGGAGTGGAAGAGTTTTCGCGTAAAACCGCATCGCCCGCGTCAGGAATGCTGAATTCAGGCTTGCAGATCCTTTGGCTAAAGAAGCAAAAGCCGGAATTATTTAAAAAGGTTAAGCATATTTTACATTTCCCCCAGTACCTGAGTTATATTTTTTCAAAAAAAATCAGTTCCGAATTAACTTCTATCGGTTGCCATACATCTTTGTGGGATTTCGATAAACATAGCTACCATCAATGGCTGGAAGATGAGCAAATACAATTGCCCGCTCCCGTTTCCAATGATGAGTCAGCCGAAGTTTGTATCGATGGCCAAAAAGTACAGGTTGGAATCGGTATCCATGATAGCTCGTCATCACTGGCTCCATATTTATTAAGCAGTGCAGATACTTTCATTCTTATATCTACAGGAACTTGGTGTATTTTTATGAACCCGTTTAACGATGAGCCATTAACCGCTGAGCAACTTAGTAAAGATGGCCTTTGCTATATGAGCACAAGGCAAAAACAGGTAAAGTCTGCCCGCCTTTTCATGGGTCACATGCACGATGTTAATACAGAACGGATCGCCAGTCATTTTGGTGTTAAAGCTGATTTTTATAAAAGTGTGAAAGCTGACGAAATTTTAGTACAAAAACTTCTTAATAATCGGGTCTTTTTCAGGAACGGTGTGCCTGCTGATTCGATCGATTCAACTGTAGATCTTTCCGCTTTTACTTCTTACGAAGAAGCATATCACCAGCTTATTATTGATTTGACTTACCTTGGACTTGATTCGCTGCAACTTGTTGTACCTAAAAACGATTCAACCCGGTCGATTTATGTCACAGGCGGTTTTGCACGGAATGAAATCTTTGTCCGGTTGCTGGCTGCTTTGCTGCCCTGGAAGTCGGTGTTTACTTCTGAAATTGACAATGCTACGGCCTTAGGAGCCGCTATGATTTTGTGGAATAAAGCATTCACAGGAATTGAAACCAAGCTGGATCTGGGACTGAAGAAGATTATGCCTTTTGCCCTAGTCAAGTAAGAATCTGAGAAAACTAGTTACAAGTCCGTAATGGATATAAAAACAAGGCAATACATTATTTTGATCCAAATTCTCAAAATTGACCAAACAGCAAAATTTAATGAACAATCAATCCATATTTAAAAGCTTTCCTGACAGGCAGACATTGCTTGATGACATTAAAACTGCAGGTGAGCAAAAAGTTCTTTTAGTAAACGGCCATTTTCATACACCTTTCTCGTTCAGCGCCTTTACCGAAATTGAACAGGCGTTCCGGATGGCTAAAGCAGAAGGAATCCAGGTACTTGGTATCAATGACTTTTATACTACCGATGGGTATGCCGAGTTTGTTGCTTTGGCACAGAAATACAATATTTTCCCCTTGTTCAACATCGAATTTATGTCGTTGCAAAAAGATTTGCAGGCTAGAGGTATTCGTGTGAACGATCCGGCCAATCCCGGTCGTACTTACATGAGCGGGAAAGGATTGACTCAGCCGCTGGTAATTGGCGAAGATGCACTTTCTTTACTTCAACAGGTACAAACGGAAAGCAATATTCAGACTGCCGAAATGGTAGATAAACTGAATTCTTTTCTGAAGGAACTGAACGCAGGATTCAGTTTTACATTTGACGAGTTGAAAGCGAGGTACGCAAAGAATATGCTTCGCGAAAGGCATATTTCCAAAGCTTTGCGGGTGGCTATTGATGAAAAATTTGATTCAAAAGAAGAGAAGAAGTCTTTTTATAAGCAGCTATTCTCCGGTAAAGAAGTGAAATCGGAATTAAACAATGTAACCGGGCTAGAAAATGAAATTCGTGGAAATCTGTTAAAAACCGGTGGGCGGGCATTTGTGCCTGAAGATCCTAAAGCTTTTTTAAGCCTCGAACAGGTCAAAGAAGTTATTCTCAGTGGCGGGGGCATTCCGTGTTACCCTGTTCTACTTGACGATGCAAAAGGGAATTTTACAGATTATGAAAAAAATAAAGTAGCTTTGTATGAGGAGCTTGTGAGTAAAGGAATTTACAGTGTTGAACTGATTCCGGGACGGAATACTTTCCCTGTTCTGAAAGATTTTGTAACTTACTTTCGGTCAAAGAATTTCCTGATCACATTTGGAACCGAACACAATACACCCCAGCTCGATCCGATTAAAGTTTCATGTAGTGCAGGAGTTGAATTGGACACTGATCTGGAACAAATCGGGTTCGAAGGAGCCTGCATCCTGGCAGCCCATCAATACCTGGTTGCCAATGGTAACGAAGGTTATCTTAATAGCACAGGTAGTGCAAAATCATCCCAATACGATTCATTTGTTGAACTTGGCCATGCAGTAATTTCGCATTTCGTTGGGCAAATAGGTATAGAATTCTATGGCTAATGCCTTTGACCCCTTGAATTTTAAAAAAAAGAAAATAGAAAATTGGGAAATAGTCCTTGTGAATTCTTGAACCTTGAACATCAATCAACAAATTATGAGACCCGAAATACAGGAATTAATCGAAGTATCGCAATTTTACGGACAGAAGAAAGACTTTGTTATAGCCGGCGGAGGCAATACTTCGTTTAAGGATGAAAATCATATCTACATCAAAGCCAGCGGTTCCAGCCTGGCCACCATCGACGAATCAGGCTTTGCTCAACTTGACCGAAAAATGCTTCATTTGATTTCTGAAAAAACGTATTCCAACGATGAGATGGAACGCGAAAACCAGATTAAATTTGATTTACTGAATTCGCGTGTACATCCTGAAAAAGGTCAGCGCCCATCGGTAGAGACATCCTTACACGATCTCATGGCATTCCGTTTTGTGGTTCATACGCACAGCACCAAAGTTAACGGGCTAATGTGCAGCCAGGATGCTGAAAAACGGACCTCAATTCTGTTTGGCGACAATGTTGTTTTTGTGCCTTATGTCGATCCAGGATATATTTTATTTAAAGAAATTCAGAGCAGGATCAATGCATATCGCGAGAGGACTAATGTTGAACCGCAGATAATCTTATTGCAGAACCACGGCATTTTTGTCGCTGCAGATAGTATTGACGAAATTCACAAACTTTATTATAAGGTAATTGACAGACTGGATGCTGCTATCGGCAAGGTACCTCAACAAATAAAATTGCCGGTTGATCCGTCTGCAGCAAAAATCATCCCAGCTATCCGTATGATGTTGTCAGGCAATGGGTTGAAAACACTTAAAGTTGTAAACAATTCTTATTACGAAAAATTCTTTTCGTCAGAAAAGGAGTATCAAAAAATTGCTACTCCTTTTATTCCTGATGGTATCGTTTATTGCAATTCTTCATTCGTTTTTGCCGAATATACCGGTGATACTGATACCTTGCTAAACGATCTCTCAATAAAAATTGAAACATATATTAAAAATCAGCCCAAATCTCCGAAAATAATTTGTATCAAAGGGATTGGCTGCATCCTGGCAAGTGACAATGCCCTAGGAGTTACAACCATCGAAGATGTAATGAACGACACTTGTTTGATCAGCTTGTATACTGAGAAATTTGGAGGACAAAGTCCGATGACTCCCGAACAAATACAGTTTATTGATACCTGGGAAGTGGAGCAATACAGACTGGCGCTTGCCATGGGAGCAACTGCCGGTCGTGCAGATCGGAAAATCGCAATTGTTACCGGAGGAGCCCAGGGATTTGGCGCTGGAATTGTCGAAAACCTGATGGAGAATGGTGCCAACGTGGTTATTGCAGACCTGAACGAAGAAAAAGGAAAAGAATTTGTTGAATCGCTGAACGGTGGCAAAGGCAAGAACAAAGCTTTTTATGTGAAAGCTGATGTATCAAATGCCACTTCGGTTGAAAACTTAGTTTTTCAAACCGTTTGCGAATTTGGTGGACTTGATGTTCTTATCAGCAATGCCGGAATATTACGTGCCGGCGGTTTGGACGAAATGACACCCGAAACCTTCGAACTGATGACCAAAGTGAACTACACCGGGTATTTCCTTTGCGCCAAATATGCTTCAGCGGTCATGAAAATTCAATACAAATACAAACCAGGTCACTTTACCGATATCATCCAGATTAATTCAAAATCCGGGTTAAAAGGTAGTAACAGGAATTTCGCCTATGCTGGTGGAAAATTCGGCGGAATTGGACTCACACAATCTTTTGCCCTTGAACTCATGTCTTTCGGAATCAAGGTCAATTCGGTTTGCCCTGGTAACTTTTATGATGGACCGCTGTGGGCAGATCCTGAAAACGGGCTTTTTGTCCAGTATCTTCGTACCGGTAAAGTGCCCGGCGCTAAAACAATAAATGATGTAAAGCATTTTTATGAAGCCCAGGTTCCGGCTGGTCGTGGTTGCACGCCACTGGATGTGATGCGGGCAGTTTACTACATTATCGAACAGGAATACGAAACCGGCCAGGCAGTTCCGGTGACAGGTGGACAAAATATGCTGAGCTAAAGCTCAACGATTGAATCTCAAATTTGATTTTTTTTAACTCATTGACTAATAAATTTAAAAACTATGATATACATGGCCGACACAGCCAACCTGGATGAACTTCGGGAGCTGTATTCCTTTTTCCCACTGGAGGGTGTTACCACCAATCCGACAATTCTTAGTCATTCCGTGCACAAACTTTCTGAGTCCATCCAAGGCATACAGGAATTAGTAGGCACCGGGATGGTACACGTTCAAATGATTTCTGCCGAAACGGATGACATGGTGCGTGAAGCTAAAAAATACCGCAGCTATTTCGATTTCGGCGATAATTTTTATGCTAAAATTCCGGTTACTGCAAATGGCTATAAAGCAATGCGCATCCTGAAGGATGCGGGAATTAATGTTACTGCGACCGTAATTTTTACACAGCAACAGGCATTGGTAGCCATGAAGGCTGGTGCTGATTTTGTGGCCCCTTACGTAAATCGTCTGGATAATATTTCTTCGCACGGAATTGAAGTAGTAGGCGATATTGTTGAGAATATTGAAACCTATGGACTGAAAGGCAGAGTGCTGGCGGCCAGTTTTAAAACTGTCGACCAGATATACCGCGTAAGTATGGCAGGTTCACACGCAGCAACTATCAGCACCGAATTGCTTCACCAGCTTATCACCCATCCTATGACCGATATAGGTGTGAAACAGTTTGAGATTGATGCCGAAGGATTATACGATATCGAATTCTAAAAACAGAAACAACCTAATTCAAACCTTCTTGAAATTAATCCCGGTTTTATGAACCTTCTGGAACAACTTAAGCAATATACTCAGGTGGATGCTGATAGCGTTGATTTTGATATCATAACTCAATTCAAACCAGTTGATGGCACAACCAATCCTACCCTGATATTTGCTGCAGCGCAGAAAAAGAAGTATGCTGGCCTGGTGGATGCCGCTTTAGAATATGGAAGAAAAAAAGGAGATAATTTTGAATCAAGGCTGGCTGAGAGTATGGATATGCTTGCGGTTAATTTTGGGATTGAAATATTGAAAATCGTTCCACGAAGAGTTGCCATCGCAGTGGATGCAAGGCTTTCGTACGATATGCATGGTAGCCTGACGAAGGCACGGAAAATAATAAAGCTATTTGAGGATAAAGGAATCCCGCGTTGCAAAATATTAATTAAGCTGACCAGTAGCTGGGAAGGCATCAAAGCTGCGGAACAACTGGAAAAGGAAGGCATTCACTGTAACCTGACTCTGCTTTTCAGCATAGCCCAGGCCATTGCCGGTGCAGAAGCTAAGGTTCAGATTATTTCGCCCTTTGTTGGTAGAATCTACGATTGGCATAAAAAAGATCGCGGGGTCGATTTCATTCCGCCGGACGAAGATCCGGGAATACAATTTGTGAATTATATATATAATTATTACAAGAAATTTGGTTACCGTACCGAAGTAATGGGTGCCAGTTTCCGGAATATAGGCCAGATCATTGAACTTGCAGGTTGCGATTTGTTAACTATACCGCCAAATCTCCTTTCGGAACTGGAGAATAACCAGGATGTGCTGGTCCGAAAACTTGATCCGGAGAAATCAAAAGCGACTGACGTTCAGAAAATACATCTTGATGCCAAGAACTTCCGCTGGATGCAGAATGAAGACGCAATGGCGGTTGAAAAATTTTCGGAAGGAATACGCAGCTTTACTTTTGACATAATAAAACTTGAAGAATTTATAGCGGCCAAACTATAATCCCTTTTAATGCCCGATAATAGAATCTTATCAATACTCACCGATGCATTCTGTTAACGGTTATTACTTGAAAATAAGCATCCACAAATAGAAATATAATTCAAATCTGTAAAATAAAATCCGGGAAAATGAACCTTTTAGAACAACTCAAACTAGTTACGCAGGTAGTAGCCGATAGCGGCGATTTTGAAAGCTATGTACAATTCAAACCCATTGATGGCACCACAAATCCATCACTAATTTACGCTGCATCCCAGAAAAAGGAATACGCACACCTTGTAGACGCAGCCGTGGAATATGGCAGGAAACAGGGCAGTACTTTTGAGTCAAAACTGGCGGAAAGCATGGATATGCTTGCAGTTAACTTTGGATTGGAGATCTTAAAAATAGTTCCGAGACGGGTTTCAACTGAAGTAGATGCGCGACTTTCGTTCGATATCCAGGGTAGTCTTGACAAAGCGCACAAAATAATTAACCTTTATGAGAGCAACGGAATCTCCCGCGAAAAAATATTAATTAAGCTGGCAAGTACCTGGGAAGGTATCAAAGCAGCAGAAGAGCTTGAAAAGGAAGGAATTCATAACAATCTTACACTGCTTTTCAGCAAAGCCCAGGCCATTGCATGTGCCGAGGCAAAGGTTCAGCTTATTTCACCATTTGTCGGTAGAATTTACGATTGGTATAAAAAAGACCGCGGAGTTGATTCCATTCCTTCCAACGAAGATCCGGGCGTATTATCCGTGAATTACATCTTCAACTATTACAAGAAGTTTGGTTACAAAACCGAGGTAATGGGTGCCAGTTTCCGGAATATTGGGGAAATAATTGAGCTGGCAGGCTGCGACCTCTTGACAATATCGCCGAATTTGCTCGCCGAACTGGAAAACAACGAAGGTGAACTCCTGCGAAAACTCGATCCTGAAAAATCTAAAAATACTGATATTCAGCAAATTCACCTCGATGAAAAAGATTTCCGCTGGATGCATAATGAAGAAGCTATGGCAGTGGAAAAACTTTCGGAAGGAATCCGCAAGTTTGCCGAAGACCTGGTTAAACTCGAGAAATTTATTGCTGCTAAACTTTAACTTCAGCAAATGAATGATCAACCTGAAATTTTAATTGAGATAGCCATGATTGGAATAAAATACCATACGAAGATGATATTTTGATCAATCTGGCTAACCTTGAGCTTATGGCCACCAATTAAAATCAAGAAAGTTGTGAGCAATTCCATTTGACCTATAAAAATTAAAAAACAAACACATGAACAAGCTATTTTTGGCAACAGTAATTTTAATCATTTTCTGTTCATCCACCTTTGCCCAGATGCCAGCAACGGAAATCGCGGGGAAAGAAGTTTTTAAAAATGACGATGTAGTCTTTCACCAGATTGATGATCATACCTGGGTAGGCACAGGTCATGTGATGTTTAATGAAAGCATTTACCTGGTTGAAGGAAGCAAAGAAGCCTTATTGATCGATGCCGGAACCAATATTAAGGACCTGGACAAGATTGTGGCAACTATTACAAAAAAGCCGGTAACTCTTGTAGCTACTCATGTTCATCCGGATCACACCGGGGCATCGATTGATGTTTTTCCGGAAATTTTTATTGCTGCGGCCGATACAGTGAATATTCCTCAATTTATGCCGGACTACAAAGGGAAAGTAAAATATCTGGAAGACGGGCAACTGTTCGACCTGGGTAGTCGAACGATTGAAGTGGTCTTTACACCGGCTCACACTCCGGGTTCCACCACATATATCGACAAAGCCGCAGGATACGGATTCAGTGGAGATTCATTCGGCTCAGGGAATCTTTTATTGGCCGAAGACTTCTCAACTCTCCTAGCTACGTGCCATAAAATGAGCGCAATTATGCAGAAATCCGGAATAAAAACCCTTTATCCGGGACATTATTTTGGCACGAATGTAGAAACGAAGCAACGCGTGGATGATGAGGCTACAATTAGCAAAGATGCTCTTTCCGGTAAACTTAAAGGAACTGAAAATCCGAATGGGATGCTGGGACTGAACCTGCTGATTGATCTGTATGGCGTTCGGATAAATTATAATGAGAAAGCAATAAAGTAGGGATACCTTACTGACACAGAGTGAAGAAGAAGTGATGTCACAACATTTGTAGGAAAAATCAAATACAACTTAGTGTGCCTCAAAATAACCCCGCAGGCTCATATTTTAAGCGAGCTTTAAATTTGCAAAACCAATTCTTTTTTCTCAATGTTATTGCATTCAAGAGTTCAAGCAACATAAAACCCAATAAAACATTTTTCAAAAATTTAGTTTGTAATACTCTGGCAATCATTTCATATTTCTACCTTTGATATTCTATTTATTGGAATTTAACTATGCCCGCCCTTGCACACATCGGATTAGGATTTGCAGCAAAAAAAATTGTTCCCACGGTAAATGTTGTATTATTGATTGTTGCAGCCGAATTAATTGAAATCATTTTCATGACCCTCTGGGCGATAGGTATTGAGCATCCACCCGATGCTGCGGCACCTCCTTATTCACCATATTCACATAGTATTCTCATGGGATTGGTTTGGTCCGGGCTTGCTGCATTTATCTTCTTTCTGGTAAACCGTAAATTAAAAATAAGCCTTCTTTTAGGTCTGCTTGTTCTAAGCCATTTGGTTCTGGATTTTATTGCCTCACCAAAATCTGCATTTTATCCAGCCGATACAGGCTTACCCTGGTTCTCTGACTATACCGCAACGTATGGACTCGGTCTATGGTCAAACAGTATGGTTGCCTGGTTTGGCGAAATCGGTATTCTGCTTATCGGAATTTCTATCTATATCATTACAGTCCGCAAGTTACACAACAACAAAAACAGAATACTTAAATACAAATAATTGATTCAATCATTTGCCCTGACCTTCAGGTCGGAGATGCAATCGATAGAATACCATAAGCTGCAAGATGTTGTCGGTTCAGTGATTAAAAGTAATTTTGTGCTTTGTATCAAGTACAGTGGTGGTATTCAGTTTAAGGTAAAATTGAGATGTTGTGCCTTTCATTTAATTTAGTGTGTAAACGCCATCCTCGCCCTGCCAACATACGTTGTGGGTAATACTTACAACTACCCGACTTTTAAAAAAACAGACCGAACGAAACCATGAACAAAGACGACATATTACAGACACAAATTGAGCCGCTTCTGAATTATTTTCAGGAAATAATGCCTCTGAATAAAAAGGAACAGCATTTGGTTATTGAGTTATTTAAACCCCGGCTTTACAGAAAGCGTCAGTATGTTTTGCAGGAAGGCGACATTTGCAATCAGTGCAATTTTGTAGTTCGTGGTTGCTTGCGAATGTATAAAGTGGATACTGGCGGCAACATTCATATTATACAGTTTGCCTCAGAAAATTGGTGGTTAATGGACATCGGCAGCTTTCATGACCGAACTCCATCAGCACTTAATATTGATACTATCGAGGATACTATGGTATTGCAGATCAGTTACGAAAATTTGCTTACACTATACACCCAGGCACCAAAATTTGACCGTATATTCAGAGTACTGGTCGAAAACAGTTATGTATCACTTCAAAAAAGACTCCTCCAAAACATCAGTTCCAACGCGGAAGAAAATTATTTGTCATTTCTTAAAACATATTCTCACCTCACAAATCGCCTGCCTCAAACTCAGGTTGCTTCATTCTTAGGCATGACTCCTGAGTTTTTAAGCCGTTTACGCAACAAGCAGGTTAAACGAAAGTCTTAATCTACATCAATACTATTTCTTGTCAAAGATCATTGGAGCGACACCGCCTTCCAACGGACCTTTGCATCGTTAAATCAGTAACAACAATTAAACGAAAATAGTATGAAAACTAAATCAAAAGTAGCCATAATTGGCTTAGGAAAAATTGGACAAGCAGTAGCCGCCAACCTTGCAAAATCAAACAGGACATTTATTGCAGCTGACAGAAATGTAGCAAAAGCAAAAGAACTTGCTGCAAAATGGGGAGCTTCTGCACAGCCTGGCGATATTGCAACAGCCGTGAAAGAAGCCGATATTTTAATTTTGTCAATTCCATTTGGAGCAATTGGCGATTTTTTACAACAAAATGCGACTGCCCTGGAAGGTAAAATTATTGTTGACCCATCAAATCCAATTGCACCAGACGAAAAGGGTGGGTTCAAAAAAATCATTGATGCAGAAAAATCTGCAGGACAAATCAATGCCACATTTCTTCCTAAAAATGCAAAACTTGCAAAAGCATTGGGAACATTAGGAGCCGGTTCATTGGCAACAGCTGCTTATCAGAAACCAGAGGAGGCTACATTGTTTTACGCAACTGACGACAAAACAATCGACTCTCAGATTGAAGAGTTAATTGCTGATAATGGGTTTGCAGCTGTTCGTGTTGGAGGCTTAAATCAGTCTATTCGTCTAGAAGTTTTTGGCGACTTGCACGAGTTTGGAGCATTAGGTAAAACGGTAACTGCATCAGAAGCAAAAGCAAAAATTTAATTAATCAACTAAAAATCAAGAAAAATGAAAAAGTCAATCATAGGTTTATTAACTATTGTCATTATTATTAATGGGAAACACAGCAAACGCGCAGTCAAAGGACAAATCAGCAGTAGAAACTTTGGTGCATAATTATTTCGACGCATTAAATTCAGGAGATGCGGCCAAGGTAACTTCCTTTTTTACAAAAACCGGGGTATTGCTTGCACAGGGTGCACCAACAGCTACCGGAAGCGAACAGGTAATTGGAACATTCCAATACGTATTTGAAAATTTCAGTTACTCACTTAAAGTAAGCATTGGCGAAGTTATTATTCAAGGCAACTATGCAATCGTAAGTTCTACTTCAGCAGGTTCGTTTGTAATTAAAGCAAAAAACGAAACAGTTGTAACTGAATACCGTGAAACCTTTGTAATACACAAAGAAGGTGGCGTTTGGAAAATTGCACGGTACATGTATAACCAACCTAAATAACTTTTATTAACATTGACAAAACAAAGTAGTCCACCTCTCTGGACTACTTTGTTTGTTTTAAATACTCTTAAACATGAATACAATCGAAACAGCTACCTATGAAGTTTTAATGCACCATCTGACAGCATTTGGCAACAATAACCTTGATGAAATAATGCTGGACTATACTGAACATTCAGTTCTATTAATTGACAAAGGAAAACTTAAAGGATTACAGTTAATCCGTTCCTTTTTCATGGAAATGTTTACCGCAATTCCAACCGGTTCATTTTTTGAGATGAAGCAATTAACTATTAGTGATAACGTAGCACACATCATCTGGTCAAGCAAATCGGATGTGGCAGAAATTCCGTTTGGCACAGATACATTTTTTATCACTGACAGCAAAATTATAGCTCATACAGTCTCGGCCCTGGTGAAATAGTGACGGAAATAGCGCAACCTAAAAAGCAGCCTGGAAAAAGTAAGATTTAGTGCTTTTTATAATAGTTTTTCCTAAATTTGAGGTGCTGTGCTTCGTATGCAGTTTAGTGGTAAAAACGACATCTTCGCAAAGCTAATAACCCACAGTTACAATGTTAAAGAGTTATTTTCCAATCAACTAAACATTTTCAGCATGAGTAAAATAATATCAGTTACTGGAATTGTCGACACAAAGTGGAAAAGTGTCATCTGGCTTGGTTCAATATGCACCTTCATTGCTTTTGCTGGAACAATCATCGATATTGTTTTTGGAACAATCTCCGGAGGAAATTTAGCCGAACTTCCTCAAACAGCAGTAGAGCGCTTTACGCAGATGCAAAGCAATCCGCTGTTGGGTTTGTACAATCTGGATCTGTTAAATATAATTGTTCAATTGATAATGATTCCGGCTTACCTGGCGTTGTATGTTGTTCTTAGCAAAATACAACCTGGCTTTTCCCTACTTGCATTTATTGTTTTTCTGGTTGGCACAATTGCAATGGTTACCGGAAATGCAGCATTGCCTATGGTTGAATTAAGTTCAAAATATTATGCAGCCTCTTCCGAATCTCAAAAAATACTGTTTGCAGCGGCAGGTGAAGCAATGCTATTAAAAGGCATCCACGGAAGTTATGGAATGTTTATTAGCTTTATCCTGCCCAATTTGGGTGGAATACTCATTTCATGGCTAATGCTGAAAACCGGGATTTTTAGTAAGACCAATGCCTGGCTTGGCCTGATAGGCAGCATAATGATTTCAGTCTACCTTATTCTGGTAACATTTGTCCCTGAAGTTAAAAGCATGGCTACCTTATTTGCAGCTCCGGGAGGTCTGATGTTAATGGCATGGATGATACTTTTCGCTTTGAGGTTGCGCAAAATATCAATTCTTCTGGCAACCAGTTAAGCCCAAATTATATACCAGGAAACAAAGTTGAACTATTTATGTTAATTGGGTTTACCTCGACATTGATTAAGTTTTCAGTAGCAAACAGGTATTCACGATAAATTATTCAATAGAATTACAACCTTATTACAATCGTTTGCAATTTACTTTATGCATTTTTAAAATTTAATTCTGTAGCCGGTATTCATTAGGCGTGAATCCTGTTTTGCTCTTAAATAACCGCGTAAAGTGCTGTGGATATTTAAACCCTTATTCATAAGCTTTTTTATTCTTCATTTATCTATAAATACACTTTTCAAGTGTGCCGGATAATTTTCCAGGTCTTTCGCTTTGTTTTCATTTTTGTAAATGTCAAAGCAATTGAAGCCCGTCAATATATCAAAACCACAAAACTTGTAGTTACTCGTAATGTTCAGGAAAAGATCTGTAGTGCTTTTTCCTTGCATGAGTATTTGAGAAGGATTGTCAAAAGCTTCGGCCGGTGCATTCCAGGTAGCACAAATCATAAATTTCTTGCCCTGTAAGAGTCCGCCTGTTCCATATTGTTTGGAATCATCTTGTCTGGTTCGTCCATCGCCTGTCAAGAATTTTTTACTAAACAATCCACTATTAAAAACTTCATCCACATATTTTTTATAGATCCAGGGTGCACCAAACCAATTTACTGGTGTTTGGAGAATAACAATATCCGCTTCCAGATGTTTTTCTGCTTCTTCATCAGGATTGTAACCGCTCTCTACTTTTGTTTCTAACACTTCAAAACCTATTGTTTCAAAAAATGATTTTGCTTTTTCAATAAATGAATTATTTAGTGTTCCTTCTGTCCAATTTGGATAGGTTAAATGTGTGTTGATTAGCAATACTTTTTTCATTTCTATGATATTCAATGTTTGATCAAATTATTTACTCGCAAAATTCCATTTGCATTGCATTCATTCTGCCACCGTATACTTTCAATTTTGAAAATTCAGCATCTAATTCCTGTAAATCTGTTTTTGATAGCTGAATGTCCATTGCTCCTATGTTTTCATTTAAATGCGGAATATTTCGTGTACCTGGAATAGATACGATAAATGGTTTTTGTGCCATTAACCAAGCCAATGCAATTTGTGAAGCTGTTGCATTTCTGCTTGATGCAAAACGGTTCAGCAAATTTACAATTGGCATATTTGCTGCTAAATTTTCCGGATTGAATCGATCAAAAGTAGCACGCAAATCTAATTTTGGTTCAAATGTAGTTTGTGCATTTATTTTACCTGTCAAATAACCCATTCCTACCGGTCCCCAAGGAACAAAGCCTATTCCTAATTCTTCACAGATTGCCAAAACGCCATTTTTCTCAACACTTCTTTCCATAAACGAATATTCGGTTTGTATAGCTGTTATAGGCTGTATTGCATGGGCTTTGCGAATAGTTGAGGCACTTGCTTCCGAAAGACCAAAATACAAAACTTTACCTGCTTTAATCAAATCTTTTACAGCACCTGCAACATCTTCAATAGATACATTAGGGTCAACGCGATGTTGGTAATAAAGGTCAATACGATCTGTTTTTAATCGTTTTAAAGAATCCTCAACAACCTTTTTAATGTGTTCAGGTCGACTGTTCAACCCACCTTTTTCTATATCAAACCCAAACTTACTAGCGATGGCAACCTTATCCCGAAATGGTTTAAGAGCTTCACCTACCAATTCTTCATTTGTATGTGGGCCATAAACTTCGGCGGTATCGAAAAATGTAATGCCTTTTTCGTAAGCATTACGTATGGTTTTGATACCATCCTGAATATTTGCAGCTGCACCATAATTAGCGCTAATGCTCATACAACCGGCACCTAATGCCGATACTTCCATTGTTCCAAGTTTTCTTGTATTCATCTTGTTTCTTTTATTTCCGTGATCATATCTTGTCTTATTTTGATTGTTAGTTCCTGATAACAAGTTAGGAGCAAGTAGAAGACCCATTCCTGCAATAGCTGTATTCTGTATAAAATTTCGTCTGGTATTATCTTCGTCTTTCATTTTGCAACAATTTTAAATTATGGTGCAAAGGTAAAATCAGGCGAAGTAGCCGAAGGAAACATACTACCAAAATAAAAGAAACAAATTACTTATAACAAAAAACGTCCTCAAATGAGGACGTTTGAACTATTGCTTCTGGAGTTTTGCCTTGTGTTGTAAGCGGTATTCCCTGGGACTTAATCCCACTTGCTTTTTAAAGAATTTGGAAAAATAGTTGGGATATTCAAATCCTAATTCATAAGCGATTTCAGTTGTGTTCATTTGTGGGTTATTTCCCAAAAGTTCACTTGCTTTATTGATGACAATTTCATGGATATTTTCAAGAGCAGATTTTTGGGTAAAATGCTTAACGATGTCGCCCAGGTAGTTTGCAGTTAACCCCAATTTATTAGCAAAATATTGTACCGATGGCAGTTGGTTTGCAGGTTGGTTGTAGTAATCAATTAAACTTTGTTGAAATTCTGTGACGATGCTGTTGTATTGTTTTGGGTCAGTTGAAAATTGCCTCTTGTAGAAAGCTTCGACCAGCGATATCAATACATTTACATAGGAAAGTAAAACACTAAAATGTTCTTTCCCACTTTCATAATATTTAAACATTAATCGAAAGACAGAACTAATTTCTTGTACCTCTTCTTCTGTTAAATATAAGGCTTCGTGTTGTCCATAGTCCAGATATGTTCTGAAAAGGAAACGGTTTTCTTCAATTATTTTTTTGGAAAGTTGTAAATACATGCCTGTATAAGTT
The DNA here is from genome assembly GCA_903879715.1 of uncultured Bacteroidales bacterium. Lineage (GTDB taxonomy): Bacteria > Bacteroidota > Bacteroidia > Bacteroidales > UBA4417 > UBA4417. The sequence goes on along the minus strand of CAIRMR010000189.1, from coordinate 71,561 downwards.
GGTTCTACGTCCCATCCCTCCTTCATTACAAGTTCGGGGCTATTAAAAAACACAGCTGTTACCGGTTTTGTATCTGGTGTAGTTCTGCTTTTAAAATTAATTTTGAAGGAAATTCTGTAAAAGTCCACCATTACTGGTTCAGACTTTAGAAGCATATTAGGCGGGTCGTAATACCCAACATCAATATCGTTGTTTAATGGCTTTGGTAAGCCGAGGTATTTGTTGTACGATGCAAAATCTTTGAATTTTAACATTTATCATCTGTTTCTAGTTAACACATGATGACGGCTGCTGCTTGTTATATGTGTTATAAAATGTTGGTGATAATACACTGTAATTATTTTTCAATTTGAACTGCTTTACCACATGATAAAACAAAAAGAATTATAGTTAGTTCAAACTTTTATACTCATTCGGTGTACATCCAACACGCTGTTTAAAGAGCCGAGTAAAGTGCTGTGGATATTTAAAACCTAATTCATAGGCAATTTCATTTACAGTTTTCGCAGCACCGAAAGTCTTGTTTTTTGCGACATCAATAATTTTGTCCTGTATGTATTCCTTTGCGGATTTTCCGGTTTCCTTCTTAATTAGATCGCCAAAATAGTTCGCTGACAGATGAAGTGTTTCAGCAAAATATGCAACAGAGGGTAATCCGAATATTTGAGGCTTATCAGATGAGAAATAGCCGTTCAACTGTTCTTCAAACTTTTCTAAAATTCCCTTATTTACGTTTTCTCTTGTGATAAATTGACGGTCGTAAAACCGTTCGCAGTAATTCAGGAATAATTCAATAGTAGAGGCAATAAGTTTCTTGCTGTGTTTATCAATGTTCTGATGCAATTCAAAATCTATTTTTGAAAAACTTTCCAAAACCACCTGCCTTTCGCGTTCCGAAAGGTGAAGTGCTTCGCGTGCGTCGTAGCTGAAAAAAGTATACTCATTTATGCTTCTGGCCAATGAAGTTCCATATACCAGATCGGGATGAAACACCAGGGCATATCCCTTTGGCTGATATACTTGTCCGTCATTTTCTATTTCCATCACTTGTCCAGGAGCAACAAAAACCAAAGTGCCTTCCTGGTAGTCATAATAATTACGTCCATATTTTAAATCGCCACACTTAACGTCTTTCAAAAAAATGCAATACATACCATAATTTATCCGGACTTTCTTTTCGCCACCCCACGACCTTGGATTTGCCTTCGAAAAATCAATTACACTCACCAAAGGGTGCAACGTTTCTTGATTATTCAAGGCATTGTATTCAGTAACCGTATCAAATCTGAATGTCCGTTCCATTTCTGCTTTTGTTTTTCTGATACAAAATTAAGCATTCTAATACAGTTGCCTGCACGCAAAAAGTCAAATCAGTAAAAATGGTAGAAGATACAGTAATCTGTCTACCAATGTCTTTATAGTTTGCATCTACCTTTGTGGTATAAAAAAACAAGGTGAAAATGAAAACTATAAACAGGTCGAAACTTTCAAAAATATTTAATGCCTTCCTTTTCTTATCCGTCATCATCCTGTCATCCTGTGCCACAACCAAAGAGCAGCCATTGATGATTCATGAACAAGGCAGCTTTGCTGTTGGCGGAACGGTAATCACCAATTCAGGCACATTTGATCCGTACAAACCAACTCCGGAAGGACAAACCTTTCATGGCGATCACGCCTATGTTTTTTACCAGATTCCGGTAAAAGCCCGCAAATATCCTTTGGTGATGTGGCATGGGATCGGGCAGTTTTCCAAAACCTGGGAAACCACACCCGACGGGCGTGAAGGATATCAGAACATTTTTTTACGCAGGCATTTTCCTGTTTATTTGATCGACCAACCCAGGAGAGGAAATGCCGGACGCAGCACAGTTGCCGGAACCATTACTCCAACGCCGGACGAACAGGGATGGTTTGATACGTTTCGTGTTGGCATCTGGCCAAACTATTTTGATGGAGTACAGTTTGCCCGCGACACCAATACGTTGAACCAGTATTTTCGCCAGATGGTGCCCAATATCGGGCCTATTGATATGAATGTGAATTCAGATGCAGTTTCGGCTTTGTTCACTAAAATCGGTGCGGCCATTCTTGTTACACACTCACATTCAGGAGGAATGGGCTGGGCAACTGCCATTAAAAATCAAAATGTTAAAGCCATAGTTTCGTATGAGCCTGGTAGCGGTTTCGTGTTTCCCGAAGGAGAAGTGCCCGCACCTATCCCTATGGCAGGGGGCACACTCACAGCTATTGGAGTGCCATCATCAGATTTTATGAAGCTTACCAAAATCCCGATCATTATTTATTATGGCGATAATATCCCCGATAAGCCAAATGCTAATCCGGGTCAGGATGGATGGCGGGCACGTATGGAAATGGCAAAGTTGTGGAGGGACGCTGTGAACAAACATGGCGGTGATGTTACAGTGGTACATCTGCCAGAAATAGGAATAAAAGGGAATACGCACTTCCCATTTTCGGATTTAAACAACCATGAGATTGCTGATTTAATGTCCAAATGGTTAAAGGAAAAAGGTTTAGATAAATAATAGTCAAACAGTTTAAAATGAAAAACAAAATAAGAATCCAATTTTTGATAGCGATGTTTATAACAACTAGTGTATTTTCTATGGCGCAAACCAAAACTGCCAATCAATTTGACCTGGTCTACGAAAATGCTATTACAGAAAATGCACCGGGAAAGGTTAATATTCATCCGGTAACCTATAAACTAAATGGTATTGAGATCGCTGCCAATGTTTACACACCCGCCAACTACGACCCATCCAGGAAATACCCGGCTGTGGTAGTGGCTCACCCCAACGGCGGTGTTAAGGAGCAGGTTGCCGGATTATACGCGCAGCGTTTAGCCGAATCGGGCTACATCACCATTGCTGCCGATGCGTCGTACCAGGGTGCCAGCGGAGGACACCCTCGTAATGTGGATAAGCCTGCTTTTCGTATTGAGGATATCCGCGGAATGGCAGATTACATCACCCAATATGAAGGAGTGGATGCAAAACGATTGGGCTTACTGGGAATCTGTGGTGGCGGAGGCTATTCATTAAAAGCAGCTCAGACTGATAAACGCTTTAAAGTTGTGGCTACCCTGAGCATGTTTAATTCCGGCGTAGTAAGGCGCAACGGATATATGAATTCCGGGCTTTCCACCATTCAGGATCGGTTAAAACAGGCAACTGAAGCCCGTGCCCTGGAAGCGGCAGGCGGGGAAGTGCGTTACGCCGGCGATACAAAAATCACCGATGAAATGGCAGACAAAATGCCTTTTGACCTGTACCGTGAAGGCCATTACTATTACAACCGAACCCACGCACACCCCAATTCCACCTTCAGGTACACCATGAGCAGCCTTCTCGACCTGATGGAATTTGACGCAGCCTCCAACATGGATCTGATCAATCAGCCCCTGTTGATGATGGCCGGAAGCAAAGCCGACTCTTATTACATGACCGACAGCGCATTTAATCTTGCTACAGGCACAAAGGATAAAGAATTATTCCTTATTCCCGGAGCCACTCACATTCAAACCTATTATGTTCCTGAGTATGTGGATAAGGCGATAAGTAAACTCAACGAATTTTTTAGTAAATTTTTGTAACATCAGTATGCAGACAGTAAAACTCAATAATGGAATTGAAATGCCCATCCTAGGATTTGGGGTGTTTCAGGTAACAGACCAAAAAGAATGTGAAGACAGTGTTATCAATGCCATTGAAACAGGTTATCGGTTAATTGACACAGCTGAGGCCTACGGAAACGAAGAGGCCGTTGGTATAGCCATCAAAGAAAGTGGTGTGGCACGGGATGATCTATTTATCACAACGAAAGTATGGATTCAAACAAACGGGTACGAAGGCACAAAGCGATCCTTTGAAAATTCATTAATAAAATTGCAATTGGATTACCTGGATTTGTTTCTGATGCATCAACCCTTAGGCGATGTGTATGGCACATGGCGAGCCATGCAGGATTTGTACAAAGAAGGAAAGATCAGAGCAATTGGCGTGAGCAACTTTCATCCTGACAGGTTTATAGATTTAATTGTTCACAACGAAATTGTTCCGGCTGTTAATCAGATTGAAACGCATCCGTTTCATCAACAAATTGAATCTCATCGTTTCCTGCTTGAAAATAATGTACAGATTGAGTCATGGGGACCTTTTGCCGAAGGTAAAAACGGCATCTTCCAAAATGATCTGTTGACTTCTATTGGTAGAAAGTACAATAAAACCGTTGCGCAGGTTATTCTTCGCTGGCTTACTCAACGAGGCGTTGTGGCCATTCCAAAATCAGTCCGCAAAGAACGGATGGCAGAAAACTTCAACATTTTCGATTTCATGCTAAGCGCTGAAGATATGGAAGCCATAATAGCACTGGATACAAAAACCAGTAGTTTCTTCGATCATCGCGATCCGGCCATGGTTAAATGGTTAGGTGAAATAAGGCGCGGGGTATAATTGCCTGAATCAACAAAAAATATCTCAATTGTAAAACCAATTAATACTTAAAACTATGAAGGCAATAATTCTCGGTTTATTTTTAATAATCGCTAGTGCTCAATTGTCCTTTGGACAAGCTGGTTTAAATCCGACTAACAAAACCTTCACCGCTGCCGAGCAGGAAATCATTACTCTTTCAAAAGATAAATGGCAATGGATGTCGGACAAAAATATAGATGTCTTGAATAATCTCTTCCATGAAAAATCCATGTTTGTCCATATGGGCGGATCATGGGGAAAAGAACAGGAAATCAACATCATTAAAAGTGGAGGAATCTGGTACAAGAAAGCTGATATCCATGATGTAACAGTAAACATTATTGATAATACGGCAATTCTTTTAAACAGAATTGATTTGCTGGCCGTGGTTGGCGGAAACGAAGTTACTAATCCTTTTATGGTTACCGAAGTGTATGTAAAGCAAAACGGTGAATGGAAACTGGGATCATTGTCTTTTTCAAAACTGCTTACTCCTGGTGGTCACTAATAAATATTTAAAACAGTCAAAATGAAAGATTCGATAAATAAGAAAGTGGATACAGGCTTTAACCGGCGTAATTTTTTGAAAGTAGGATTTACAGTTGCCGGAGGAGCGTTAGTTGCTACGGCTACAGGAGCACAATTACTTATGGCACAAGATGGTAATGCTATTTCACCTGAACAAAACGCCACAAATGATTCGCCAGCTACTTCCCCCGGACGCCGGAAACTCGGTAAGCTTGAAGTTTCAAGCATTGGGCTTGGAGTTCAGAATATGAGCCGAACCTACCAAACGACTATCCCTTTGCGTTCCGAAATGCACAAAATTATACGCACGGCTTTTGATAATGGTGTAACGTTTTTTGATTCGGCTGAGGCATACGGTCCTTTTGAGGTAGAAAAAATATTAGGTGAAGGCATTGAGCCTTTTCGGGATAAAGTGGTTGTAGCCACAAAGTTTGGCTGGAATCTTGACCAGGAAACCGGCCAACGCTTACCGGGATTAAACAGCAAACCGGAACATATCAGGATTGTAGTGGAAAACATGTTGAAACGTCTTCGTACCGACCGTATTGATTTGTTGTACCAACATCGTGTTGATCCCCAGGTGCCAATTGAAGATGTAGTGGGAACTATTAAAGACCTCATTAAGGAAGGAAAAGTTTTGCACTATGGACTTTCAGAACCAGGTCCGCAAACGGTTCGTCGGGCGCATAAGGTGCATCCGGTTACAGCCATTCAAAATGAACATTCCTTATTGTATCATGGCTCAGATAAAGACATTATTCCTCTTTGCGAAGAACTCGGTATTGGATTCGTTCCCTGGAGTCCCATTGGAGTTGGTTTCCTTACGGGCGCCATTGACGCATATACACGTTTTGCCCAAGGCGATATCCGAGGCATGGAGACACGCTTTTCGCCGGAGAATTTACCCGACAACCTGGCAATGTTAGATTTGTTAAAAAAGTGGGCTTCCCAAAAAGAAGCAACTCCCGCTCAAATTTCCCTGGCCTGGTTACTTGCACAAAAACCCTGGATTGTACCCATTCCGGGTACAACACAAATGGCACATATGTTTGAAAACACTGGCTCTGATGCAGTACGGTTTACTGCTGATGAATTAAATGGTTTTAATTCAGAGTTAGTTAAGATCCAGGTTAAAGGAGAGCGTCTGCCAAAAATGATCCTTGATTTCTCAGGTGTTGAAGCACCTCCCAAACAATAAAAGCAAAAACAAACCAGCCAGATGAAAAAAATAGTAACAGGTTTAGCCCTCCTTATCAGTCTCAGTTTGCATGGGCAGCAAACAAATGTCAATACTTCTCCGGAAGTTCGAACCGCCTCAGGAGTTGTACGTGGTGTTTCTGAAGGCGGTGTTGAAAGCTTCAAGGGAATCCCTTATGCTGCTCCGCCTGTAGGTGAGTTTCGCTGGCGTCCTCCACAACCCGTTGCCGCATGGCAGGGAGAACGAGACGCAAGCAAGTTTGGCCCAAATTGTGCCCAGGCTGGATGGGGTGCTGCTCCCGGTACAATATCTGAAGGTTCATCCGAAGATTGCCTGTATCTTAATTTATGGCTACCTGCCGAAACCAAACCCAAAGCAAAGTTACCTGTTATGGTTTGGATCCACGGTGGTGCATTCGTAGGGGGTAGTGGCTCCGGGCCTGGTGTCGAAGGTCAGTTTCCCAAAAAAGGCGTTATTCTTGTTACCTTAAATTACCGCTTGGGGCGACTCGGACATTTCGCATTCCCTGCTTTGAGTGCCGAGCATCCGGAAGAACCAAAGGGTAGCTACGCATTTATGGACCAGATCGCTGCTCTCCACTGGGTACAACAGAACATCGCCGCGTTTGGTGGTGATCCAAAAAATGTGACCATTTTCGGTTTCTCTGCCGGTGGCGTTTCAGTACATTCACTTCTGACGATTCCGGCTGCAAAGGGATTGTTTCATAAAGCGATCAGTCATTCCGGCGGTGGACGGGATGGCGTTTTGACCGGCAGACCGATCAGTAAAGAAAATGCAAGCACTTATTACCCTGTTTCAGCAGAAACGGTTGGAGTAAACTTTGCCCGTAAACATGGGATTGAGGGTACAGACGCGGCCGCGCTGGCCAAACTTCGAGCCCTTAAAGTTGAAGATATTGTGGACGGTGGACAGGAAAATGATGGACAGGGAGGTGCGCGAATCTATTCGGGCCCGATACTCGACGGGAAACTGGTCGTTGAAACTTCCGAAAGTGCGTACAAGGCAGGCAGGCAGGCGCATGTTCCACTCATGATCGGGAATAACAGCGCAGAAATAGGTGGAGGATTTGTAAACGCCAGTAATTCGAAAGAAGAACTGTTTTCACTATTCGGGGAACTCAAAGATGAGGCTAAAGCTGCCTATGATCCGGATGGAGACAAAGAATTCGCTGAGATACAAACAAAATTTAACACGGATAAAATATGGGCAGAGCCTTCACGGTTCACAGCAAGTTCTTTTGCAGCTGTTGGCGAACCGGCCTACATTTTTCTGTTCTCATATGTACCTGTTGCCATGAAACAGTGGATGAAGTATGGCCCCGGACACGGAACCGATATTTCATTTGTGTTCGATAACCTCGGGATCGGTGGCTTCGGGCCGCCTCCACCCCCTCCAACGCCCGAAGACAAAGAGTTGGCCAGGATGTTGAATGCCTATTGGGCAAACTTCGCCAGAACAGGCAATCCTAATGGTAAAAATCTTCCGGAATGGCCCATTTACAGCCCAAAAACAAATGAGATCCTTGATATACAACCCGATGGTAAACCAGTCGGTAAACCTGATCCAAGGAAAGCGAGACTGGATGTGATTGAAAAGGCTGTGAAAATTGGGGATAAACTACAACCTAAAGGCATCTAACCGTCTAAGTGAAGAAGGGATGCAGCACATTTGTCGATTACATTTGATCATGATAATTTGAGAATTAAAGTTATAGATTTGCTCAGGAAGAATTTGAATCGGAATTTATTCACCAACAGATTTTGTACGCTATGAAAGAAATCAAAATACACATTACGGTAATCATGGCAATTACTTGCTTTTCCTTCACCCTGAAAGCTCAAAACAACATGAATGAAATCAGCACTTTAAGCCCTGGCGAACAAAGCATTATTGCAATTTCAGCCTTAACGGCAAAGGGTGATTTATCAAATGTGACCATACAACTTAATGCTGGTCTCGATGCCGGCCTTACGGTGAACGAAATAAAGGAAGTTCTTGTTCATTTGTATGCCTATTGCGGATTTCCACGCAGCCTGAACGCTATTAATACATTTATGGCCGTTTTGGACGAAAGAAAATCAAAAGGCATTACAGATATTGTGGGCCGGGAAGCATCGCCTTTGACAGGGAATACTGACAAGTATGAGCAGGGAAGAAAAACACTGGAAGTACTAACCAAATCGCCACAACCTCGACCGGCAAAAGGGTATGGAGAATTTGCCCCACGCATTGATACGTTTTTAAAGGAGCACCTCTTCGCTGATATCTTTGAAAATGACATCCTCAGTTACAAACAACGTGAGCTGGTAACAATTACAGCTTTAGCTTCAATGCCGGGGTTGGAACCACAATTAAAATCCCATATTCAAGTAGGCAAAAATACAGGTATCACTGAAACCCAATTGATCGAACTTGCCAACCTTATTGAAATCCACATCAGCCGCACACAGGCTAATGTAGTACGTAAATTAGTATCGCAACCAACCATTCCAGAGGTTGAATCTGACAGGATGGTGCGAATCGCTGAAATTGAAATCTTCCCTGAATTTTTAGAGGAATTTACTCTTATCCTGAAAGAAGAAGCAGCCGCATCGGTAAAAGTGGAGCAGGGCGTAATAGTAATTTTTCCCATGTATCAGAAAGAAAATCCCAATCAGATTCGCCTTTTGGAGATATATGCGAGCCGCGCCGCTTACGAATCACATCTGAAAACGCCCCATTTTCAGCACTATAAAACTTCTACCCTGAAGATGATAAAATCTTTAAGGCTGATTGATATGGAAAGTCTGGATACAGAAACCATGTTGGTGATTTTTAAAAAAATGAACCGATAAACAGCCTGAAGCAGAATATTCGATCTCCATTTTCTATATCAATCTAAAAGCAAATTCCAGGTCAAAATAACCTACAAAAAAACAACATGCAAAAATTAAACTTTATGAACAGAATTTCAATTGCTATCGCAGTTTCAATAATGGTTTTTATGGTTGCCTGCACCAACCATCAGCCCAACACCACAAAAGAACAGAAAACAGAAACCATTTTCCCAAAAGGTGAAAAAATCGCCAATAATAATTTCACCGGCACAGCATGGCTTCAGATGCTTGTAAACAATGACAGCATCTATACTACTTCAATAGGCAACGTAACTTTTGAGCCGGGCGCAAGAACCAAATGGCACAAACATCCGGGCGGACAAATTCTACTTGTTACTGATGGCTCGGGGTATTACCAGGAAAAAGGAAAGCCAGCCCAGGTGATCAAAAAAGGCGACGTTGTAAAAATTCCACCTGATACAGAGCACTGGCACGGCGCAGCACCCGTTAATGGTCTTACTCATATTGCGATAAGCCCAAATACAGATAAAGGAAGTGTGGTTTGGCTCCAACCTGTTTCCGATATTGAATACAACCAGCTCTCTAAATAATACCCTCCAACCGCAGGAAAAGTTAGTACTACAAAGTCATCCTTTCGTGAGGTAAAATGATAGTTAGATAATTACCTCTTGAGCCATGCAAATGATTATCATCATTTCGATCTGAATGAATCCAAAGGTTAAAATAATACCCTTTGGATCAGTACTTTTCTATTATTTTTATCATTTCTAACGCTAATGGTGATTGAAAAGCGTCAGTTTCCAGAACAAATATTCAAATAAAAGGTTCTGTTTAAAATGCCAGTGTTATATCTCCGGCGCGTTTTCCATCAGGTACTTTTCAGCTTCGAGCGACCATAATCCTTCATTTGCCATCACCATTTTATCCAGTTCAGCCATAAAAGGGAAATCGTTGCTATTTGCAGAAAGTTGATCCAGTGCCACGAGGGGGAATTTCTTGTGCGTATATATTAATTTTTTGCCCCCGGGGATTTCGGGCAAGTGACGGGTAGTTTCAATTACTGCATCCAATCCGCCGATATGAGTAATCATGCCGGAAGGGTTAATCCTTCCATCAGCCATGAGTTGGAGCGCTTCGCGCATATCGTCCGTATTGCCGCCGCTGGTACCTACCAGGTGAGTGAACGCATAATGAACATTATAGAAATTAAATTCAGCTTTAAATTCAGGATTGGATGGACCGGCGAAAAAGTTCAGGCAACCATCAAATCCCAGTATCTGATCGGCCTGTTCAACAACCGGTTTAACAGGCGCAAAAACAAATACATCATCGTACCCGGCATCGTCCGTGAGTGCTTTCAGTTCCTGAACTGCTATTGCAGAGTTGAATGTATTCAAATAAATCAATTTAATTCCTTCACGGGCTGCCTCCTCAGGACTATGAAGCTTGGCTGCCCTGTCGAGGCGGGTCTGATCAATATCAGTAACAACCATCAGCCCCGGTTTACGGTCACAATGAAGTGCATAATCAATAGCCGCAAGTCCCATCGGGCCTACACCTGCAAGAATGGCCAGGTTACCGCCTTCTTTAATCCCCATTTCGTGAACGTACGATCCTGAACGGGTGTGGTAATTAGCGTGAAAAGCACCTATTACACATGACATTGGCTCGGCTAGCGAAGCCAGGAAAAACTCTTTCCCGTTGAATGGTAAAAGGCATTCCATTTCCATAACCGAACCAGGAATAAGAACATGGGTTGCGTCACCACCTATCCAGCGGAATGAATAGCCGGGGGCATCAAGGGTTCCTTTGTAATTCATGGCAGGCTGAATTGAAAATTTGTCGCCGGCTTTAAACTGATGCTGCCATTTACTACCAACTGATTTTACAATTCCACTAAATTCGTGCCCGATAATGGTAGGATTAATATGTATGTCATTTGGAATACGCTTGTGGTCGGAACCTTGCTTGGTTGCCTTGTAAGACGACATACAGATGCTGTCCGAAATCACTTCTGCCAGAATCTCATCTTCTTTCATTTCAGGAAGTTCAAATTCCTCTAAACGGAGGTCGTCTTTCCCATATATTCTTACTGCTTTGGTTTTCATAGGTGATTTTTTTACTGTTCATATGTCTACTGTCTTCCATTAAACGAAATAAATATGAGTGGAAATAGTGTTTTAACAAACACTTTATTAACAGTCTTTACTTGTAAACCTGTACACATTCAGGAATATAAATCTGTTGAGAAAACTTGTAAAAGTCTCTTGAAAATAAATTGTTTTTTCTATTTATTTCATTGCAGAAATCACTGCAAAGATACTGAAATACAGGACTTTTCAATGTTATTGTAAACATGTTACCTTAAAAAGGTTCGAAAATATTTTGAGTAAGGCAATCTCAAAATCTCTATAACCATCACGCCAGTTTCCCGCCTTATATTCTTTGAAGACATAAAAAATTCAAAGTACCTTGAAAGTACAGAAACATTTTGTAGTTTTGTGTATTGGTCATGATAAAATTCGACATTCCGGTCTAAATCCGATTTTAATTTTATCCGCTTTTCCCGCATTTCAATTTACGGATGCTTACTCTTAATTAAGATGTGAGCCCAGGTGACCAGAAAAATAAAAGTATTCCTATTACAACATCACTAACAGTATTTGTTAACGAATGGAAAAGCAAGAAAAAATACCAGTCCTGCAACCTTCAGAAATGTTAGGATTCCATTCAAGTACGTTTGATTTGCAAACTATTATTTCCGTTAACAAACATCCTCTGTTTCATATTAACCGTTTAGAAACGGTTGTAGGAAAAATGAGCTTCCCATTACCACCGCATCGCAAGCCTCTCTTTGATATCATATATATAAAGACCGGGTATTCAAAGAGGATTAAAGGGCTTACCATGTATGAGTTTGGGAAATCCTCCATGTTTTTTTTACCGGCTTTCCAGATTTCCCAGCATGAAATGATGAGTAGCGATACTATTGGATTTTTTTGCCATTTTGATGAAAAGCTATTTGAGTTTCTGCCTAAGAACTACCTGGGTGATAATTATGCATTTTTCAAATTTGAATCAAATCCTGTAATTCATCTTACCAATTTTGCTTCCGAGAATGTGGAGGCCATCTTTGAGAGACTGTTGTCAATTTACGAAGAAGGTGAAGAAATGCAGAAAAAACTTATTGCGTCTTATCTTTTAGCGCTTTTTGAAGAGGTGAGGAATGAATTGCCAACTCAACCCAAAAAGGCAAAAACTGCTTCTTTTCAGATAACAGAGTCTTATAAAAATGCCCTGGTAAAACATATTTATGAAAAACAAACCATTGCTGAATATGCCCACTTATTGAATATTTCATCAAACTATCTGAATAAATGTGTAATCAGCAGCATTAATAAAACTGCCCAGGATCTACTTAATGAAATGCTTATCCTTGAGGCAAAAACACTTTTAAAATATACAGATATGCAAATTGCAGAGGTGGCAGTTAAATTACGCAACCAATCTCCAAGTAATTTTTGCCGCTTTTTCAAAAGCCAGACAGGTATTACTCCCAAAGAATACCTTGAGATGTATTGACATTGAACGATTCAGGTTAGTTTTAAAATTTTCACAGGAACACTAAAACATTTTGTAGTTTTGTGAATAACATCTGGCTTTAAACAACAAACGGTTTTAAAATCCTGATCATTTTCGTAAACGGTCAATTCATATTATTACATATTAAGTTTACATTTTTGAATGGAATTATTCCATTCCACATTATTCCATTTTTTCATACTGGTACTACTCAAAAACATTTGTTAAAGAATGGAAAAGAAAGAAAAAGTTCCACTCCTGAAATTTTCCGAATTCACAAGTTTTTATTCAAAATCACTGGATTGGGAAAAATTCACTTCCAATATCAAGCTTGAATATTTCCATATTAACCGATTAGAAAACTATATATTGAAATCACCCTTGCCCCCGCACCGCAAACCACTTTTTGATTTTTTGTATATTAAAAAAGGATCTAATAAAAGGAGTAAAGGACTGACACATTATGAGTTTGGTGAATCTTCGATGTTTTTTCTTCCTGCCTACCAGATTACTGAATATGAAATAATGAGCAGCGATACAGAAGGCTTTTTTTGTCATTTTGATGAAACATTATTTCATTTCCTACCGAAGAACTTTCTGGGTGAAAATTACCCGTTTTTTCAGTTCCAGGCAAATCCTGTAATTTCTATTTCCGATTCTGCAAGGAAAAACATTGAAGCAATACAGGAGAGGTTGTTTATGGTTTATGAAAACGAAGGAATAGAGAAAAACTTTTTTGCCACTTATCTCTTAACGCTTTTTGAAGAAGTAAAGAAGGACCTGACCACACAACCGGTAAAGGCAAAAAATGCTTCTTTTCAAATAACGGAACAATACAAAAATGCACTGGTAAAATTTATCTACGAAAAACAAACCATTACCGAATATGCTCACCTATTAAATATCTCATCAAACTATTTAAATAAATGTGTAATCAGCAGTATAAATATGACTGCCCAGGAACTACTCAATGAAATGTTTATCCTGGAGGCAAAAACACTTTTAAAATATTCGAATATGCAGATTGCCGAGGTTGCTATTAAATTGCGAAACCAAAGCCCTAGCAATTTTTCCCGTTTTTTTAAGAGCCAGACCGGGTATACACCCAAAGAATTCCTGGAATTGTACTGATATAGAGCAGTATTGATTTGTTTTTGATTAACAAAGCTGTTCAATCGGTTCAGACATTTGTATCCTCATTAATATGGGTTCAAATGGCCTGGCTAAGTTGAAGATGCTGAACACCACGGTTCCCGTTACTTTCGTTTAAGTTGTACTCAGTTTCTGTTAATTCGGATTACCGGATTGAGTTCATAAACGGTGGACTATTTTATTCAATGCTAACGCATATAGCTTTCATGAATACTGAATGAAGAAATCAATTTTGAATCTGTTTCCGTCAAGGACATTCCTTCTTAAGATTGTAATGATTGCAATATTTACGCTTTGCGCTTATTCTGCATATAATCAGAACAGCTACGTTATACCAAAAATACAAGGTGAATTTAGTTTCGATGGTGTTGTGGATGATGCCTGCTGGCAATCGTTAAAGCCGCTCGAAATGATCATGCATACCCCTACTTTTGGAAATCAGCCTACCGAAAAAAGCGAGGTAATGATATGCTACGATAATACTTACGTATATGTCGGTGCCAGGTTATTTGATTCAAATCCTTCGGACATGCTGGTTTCATCAAAAAAAAGAGATGAGATGGACGTATTGAGTGAGAGCCTGATGCTGATTTTTGATTCGTTTAACGACAAAGAAAACGGACTTGGATTTATAACTACTCCTACAGGTTTAAGAACAGACTTTACCATTTCCAAGGATGCAATAGGAATGGATATCCCTTTTGGGGAAAATCCATTGAGTACAAGCTGGAATACTTTCTGGGATGTAAAAACCACAAGAAATGATCAGGGGTGGTTTGCCGAATTCCGCATCCCGGTTTCGAGTATGCGTTTTAAGGAAAATGATGGGCTTATAGTGATGGGACTGACTTGTGTCCGGATGCTCGCTCACAAAAACGAAGTGGATGTTTTTCCTGCCATTCCGCCCGACTGGGGTATGTCGAGTGTTTTCCGGCCTTCGAAATCTCAGGAAGTGATATTCGAAGGAATTAAATCCAGTAAACCATTTTACATTGCTCCATATGTATTTAGCGGATATCAACGCAATAGCATAAAGGACGAAACCGGAACCGCTTACGAAACAGTAAATACGCCAAAACTGAATGCAGGACTTGATCTGAAATACGGGCTCACCAATAATTTAACTTTGGATCTGACTATTAATACAGATTTTGCACAGGTTGAAGCGGATGATGAACAGATTAATCTTACCCGGTTTTCATTGTTTTTCCCTGAAAAAAGAACTTTTTTCCAGGAGCGTTCCAGTTCATTAAAATTTGACTTTGAGCCCGGGAGCAGCCTTTTCTATAGCCGTCAGATAGGCCTGAACGGAGGCGAAAGAGTCCCGATTTTAGCCGGAGCAAAAATAACTGGCATGGCGGGCAAATGGGATATTGGTATGCTTGATCTGCAGACACAGTCATTTGATGTGGCAGATACTTCTGTGGGGAAACTGGCATCTGAAAATTTCGGATTGTTAAGGCTGAGACGGCAGGTAATTAATGAAAGCAGTTATGTAGGCGGGATTGTAACAACAAGAATCGGGACAGATGGCTCATACAATACAGCGTATGGAATAGACGGGATATTTAAAGTTGCTGAAAATGATTACTTAAATGTTAAACTTTCGCAGGTGATAGATAATCATTTTGAAAATAATATGGTTTCCCTCGATCCGTCCAAGTTATATATAAGCTGGGACAGGTACACCCAGAAGGGAGTGAATTATAATTTCAATTGGACCAGGAGCGGTAAGGATTTTGATCCGAAAGTCGGATTCC
Organism: uncultured Bacteroidales bacterium; assembly: GCA_903879715.1. Lineage (GTDB taxonomy): Bacteria > Bacteroidota > Bacteroidia > Bacteroidales > UBA4417 > UBA4417. The sequence goes on along the minus strand of CAIRMR010000189.1, from coordinate 55,984 downwards.
AGGCACGCAATAACTACACACTTTATTATGCCGGATTTGGTTACGGCTGGATTCCGGGTGAAGAATCAGGCATTATGAACCATGGAATCCGTTTCAGTTCAATGGCATATACGGATAACATTAGCAATTCGGCACAATCTGTTGAAACTGAACTTTCGTATAATCTGGATTTTAAATCTGGATTTGGCGGAGTATTTATTTTAAAGAATATTTTTGAAAATGTTATAGATACGTTTAGTTTTTCAAAAGATTGTGAAGTGCCAACAGGGAAATATTCATTTAACCAGGTTGAAACTCACCTTAACTCACCCATGTCGAACAAATTTGTTATGGGAGTTGATTTGTTTGCCGGTACTTTTTACGACGGCAACCGGTTTTCGTTTAAAATTAAACCTTCATTGAATATTGGATCAAGTTTGCAACTGGGTTTACAGTATGAACAAAACTTCCTGAAGTTTAGTAGCAGGAACCAATCCTTCAGCGGCGGTATTGCCGGTTTTAAAGCACTGGTTATGTTCACCACCAAAACTTCAATCAGTACATTTATTCAGTATAATACTACAGAAAACATGGTGATGACAAACTTCAGATTCAGGTATAATCCACGCGAAGGAAATGATTTCTATATAGTTATCAATGAAGGAAGAAACACATACAGGGATATAGAGGATCCTCGTTTACCGGCATTTAATAATCAGAATATAATATTGAAATACGTTTATACTTTCAGCTTATAGATAAAAATCTGTGCATTTGGTTTTTGCAAATTTACGAGACAACAATGGCATAAAAATTTATATATAAAGAAAAATCCATATCTGAACATGCCCGCTTATTGAATATTGTATCAAACGGCCCTAATAGAAGTTTTAGTTGCTATATTTTGAATTCCGTTTCGGGAATAATCGAAATAAGCCTGATTTTAGAGAGGAAATACGATCCGGATACACAATTTTCCCTGAATGACTGACTTTTGCTGCATTTCGTATCCAAATGTAAAAGCAGAGTTTCCTTACTATTTAAAAGCCAAAAGTGTATCTCACTCAAAGAATATTCAAAATTGTACTGATTGTGAATAGTATTGATTTGTTTTGGATTAACAAATCTGGTTGTTTGGATGTGATATTTGTAATATTAAACCAATGTTACAAACCTTAACCCCAATCAAACAGATGAAAAACAAATTACCGCAAATTCGAACCTGTTTAGCAATCTTGCTGACGGTTTTTAGTTTATCTCTTTTTGCCCAGAATGCAACAATTTCAGGTAAAATCTTCGGAGCTAATGATGCCTCACTTCCGGGTGCAACAGTATTGATTAAAGGAACCACAACAGGTACGGTCACCAATATAGACGGTGAATTCACTATCGATAAAGTAGCCAATGGCTCTTATGTGCTTCAGGTTTCTTTTGTTGGTTATGATCCCCAGGAGGTGAAAGTAAGTGTACCTCAGTTAACAGGTTTGAGCATTACTTTACTTGAGAACGCGGTTACGCTTGACCAATATGTGGTAACCGGAGTATTCGACAAACGGACCCGAATGGAATCGTCAGTAGCTATTACAGCTATTAACACCAAGAAACTGGAACGCTTAGCCTCAAACAGCGCCGCGGATCTTTTGAAAAATGTTCCTGGTGTGTATGTAAACTCATCTTTAGGTGAAATCCGTAACACGGTGTATTCACGAGGCGTATCCGTTGGATCGAATGATGGAGCTTCCGGATATTATTATGTATCCATGCAGGAAGACGGCTTGCCGGTTACCAATGCAACTTACAATAATTATGGCCCCGATTATTTTCTTCGTTCCGATGCTACTGTTGGCAGGTTAGAGGCAGTTCGTGGCGGTACTGCATCCATCCTGGGCGCCAATGCTCCCGGAGGCATCTTTAACTATATCATGAAAGAAGGAGGTGATCAGGTAGCAGGCGAAGTCAGTACCAAATATGGTTTGCAAGCAAACGGACATAGTAATTTTTTCCGTACCGATTTCAATGTAGGCGGCCCTTTAGGTAAAGGCTGGTACTATGATTTCGGTGGATTTTACAGGTATGATGAGGGGCAGCACCCTACAAGTAGTTATCCTATGAACAACGGGGCACAGGTTAAAGCCAACGTGGTTAAGAAATACAAAACAGGTAATTTAAAATTCTACGCAAAGTATCTGAACGATCGCAACGGTTGGTTCGAATTTACGCCAACCGCAAGTTTTACCGATCCAGTACCTGTTGAAGGATTCACGAATTATTCCTCAGTTCTTGCGCCTTCAACACAGCAGACTTTCCCGGTTAATCAAACCGGAGATGCTTTAACATACAACAATAGGGACTTGATCCACTCTATAGACAAGACGGTGGGATTTAACTGGACACAGCATTTTGGCAAGGACTGGACTTTTACCAATGCAATGCGTTATTCTGATAAAGGTGCCAGGTGGAATACCCAGGCTGTGGTGTATCCGCTTGATATGACCGACCTGGTTTCCTATGCAATCCTGGGAATGCTTGGCAATCCCGGCACTTATTCATTCCGTGGTCTTACTTCAGGCAAGGAATTGTTGAATGTTACTTCTTTCAGCGGTTTTGATTTTCATGTGAATAGCAGTACTCTACCAGGCAGTGAAGTGATGCCGAATTCCCTCTTTTTCGAACCTCTCGCCTACAGTGAAAACCATGCAAAGGAATTTCTTGAGCAGTTCTCCCTGAATAAGAAACTCAATAATATGAGCTTTACATTTGGCGGCTTTTATGGTCATTCAGTAATCAATCGTAAAATGGCATTCGGAGGTGGCGGAGCAATGGTAGGTACTATCCAGGACAAGCCTGAAATAGTTGGAATAACAATTACAGATCCCAGCGGAGCAATAAAACATGCTACCAATGGTAGTGGTGTTATGGCAATTACAGGAGCGGTTGCCCCTAATGACGCAATTCAAAGCCAGTTAGCTCTTTTCTTTGGCCACAACTGGCAGATAAGCAAAGCCCTCAACTTCGACTGGGGAGTACGTTGGGAAAATATGCATCCTACAGGGAATAACTCACCTACTACAACTGCCACTTCTACAGATGGCGGTTTGGATAAGGATCCAAATACACTATTTGACAACGTATATGGTCTTACTCCAAACACATTCCATTATGATAAAAAGGTTTCCACGTTCTCGTTCTCAGCGGGCGCCAATTATACATTTAGCGAAAAGTTTGCAATCTATGGCCGTTTCTCAGAAGGAAATAAGGCGCCTGATCTGGATTTATACTTCAACGCTACCACTGATTTCTTAGTTGAAACCTTAGATCCTATCGCTCAAAAAGTGGATCAGTTTGAACTGGGAGTAAAATTTAAAGGTGACAAACTTGGCCTTTTTGTTACTCCTTTTTACAGTGTGCTAAGCAATGTAGCCAATATACAAGCCGGAACTAACCAAGATCAGACGCAATACAGTCTCCCTATACTATACAACAAATACACAACAATGGGATTGGAAATAGAGGCTGATTATAATCTGGCAAAGCATTTCAATATACGTGGTGTGCTAACTCTGCAAAAAGGAATTGCCACTGATTTTAACACCTGGTTGATGAATGGATTTGGACCAGAGGATGATTCAATTGCATCTTATTCAGGAAATGAAACCGATAACATGGCCAGAAGCATAATCAACATTACCCCTTCTTACAATGGCGATAAATTCTACGCGCAGATCACCTGGGCATTTATGGGCAAACGCCAGGCCAATGTTGCCAATGCTTTCCTGCTGCCATCATTCAGCCAGTTCAATCTGAGTACAGGTTATGAATTTACAAAGAAATTCCAGTTAAGCTTTGTGATGAACAACATTTTCAATACCTATGGTGTAATGAGCTGGAGCCGTCCGGGTACTTTCTTACAGGCTCTTGACAGGCAAGGTTTTACCAAGGAAATGTATGAAGAGGCAGTTGCAAACGACACTAAATATTCTACCGTTATGATTCCTGCCAGGTCGTACTACCTGACGGCAACTTTCAGATTTTAATCAGATAAAATAATTTTGAAACTATCATTTTATAATGAGAGGGGAGTTTTTCCCCTCTCATTGATAGTTTCCTGAAGTTATGAGATTTAAAAAAGTGTTATAGTTGTTATCCTAACTCACACAATGTTTGATATTTAACAAATACTTCCAATTCCTTAAGAAACTGCCATCCGAATAAATTGACAATTGAATCGAAGATTAAGCCTAAATAAAGTTCATGCAACATTTGATGTTTCATACATGCAAAGCTCAGGATATTGAAGTGTATTTGATTCCGGATTATATAGTCAAGATGAAGATAAATGAAATAAATTGTAAAATAAAATAGGGGAAGATAAATGAAAAAGGAAATAACACTCACATTACTAATTGGCTTCCTCTGCATACAGGCATATTCGCAGGAAGTCATTCGTCTTTATAAAGGAAAAGCTCCCGGTTCGGAAAACTGGACCTGGCATGAGCAGGAAAAATACTATGAAATGTTTAAGTCTAAGATAGTTTACAATGTTGCTGATCCGACCTTGACTATATTCCGACCTGACAAATCTATAGCTAACGGAACAGCCGTTATTATTTGTCCGGGAGGAGCTTTTCACACCTTATCAATCGGAAGCGAAGGATATGATGTTGCCAAATGGCTGAATTCGAGAGGTGTTACAGCTTTTGTGTTAAAATACCGGGTAGTAAAGTCCGAAACGGATGACCCTGGAGCAGAAGTATTCAAGCTGATGGGCAACTCTAAAAAATTAGATTCCATAAATGCACCTGTGGTTCCGTTAGCTTTTCAGGATGGATTGACTTCTATAAAATATGTGCGGGAACATGCTGAGGAATTCGGACTGGATAAACATAAAATCGGGCTGATGGGTTTTTCAGCCGGTGGCACGCTGACTTTAGGCGCTACCCTGATCAGCACACCTGAAAGCCGTCCCGATTTTATTGCGCCTATATATCCTTATACCGGGGTGGTGAACATAGCTGATATTCCGAAAAATTCACCACCAGCTTTTATTGCCGCAGCTACTGACGACCAACTGGGATTTGCTCCCAGCATTGCAACGCTTTACATTAACTGGATCGCTTCCGGAAACGTTGCCGAACTTCATATGTATTCGAAAGGCGGCCATGGATTTGGAATGAGAGTGCAAAACCTGCCGGTTGATAAATGGTACGAAGGGTTTGGCGATTGGCTAACACTATTAGGTTTTATTGCAAAAAAATAAACAAAAAAATGTCTCTTAAAGATGAAAAAAGCACTTAAGTATTCCGTTACAACCTGTTTGTTATGGGCAACAGTGGCCCTATCACAACCTGCTTCTGCCCAGTCGGCTGCTCCTGCAAAAGGAAATTCTCCCGACAAAATCTATAAAGAATTTGTAACACCACCCAACGCAGCAAGACCCCGGGTTTGGTGGCATTGGATGAACGGAAACATTACCAAAGATGGTATTGCCAAAGATTTGAAATGGATGAATAGTGCAGGCATCGGAGGCTTCCAGAATTTTGATGCCGCACTGCAAACGCCTCAAATAGTGGAAAAACGTTTAATTTATATGACTCCTGAATGGAAGGATGCTTTTCTGTTCACAACCAAGTTGGCTGATTCGTTAAAGCTGGAGATGGCCATAGCCGGTTCACCCGGATGGAGCGAAAGCGGCGGCCCATGGGTGAAGCCGGATGATGGAATGAAAAAAATTGTATGGACAGAAACACGTGTGAAGGGTGGTGATGCTAACATTAAACTGGCACAATCTACAGGGATAACAGGTCCTTTTCAAAATATACCCATGCAACCTGTATTTGGAATACCTGTTGATCAATCAAAACTACCTTCTTTTTATAAAGATATTGCAGTTGTGGCATTTAAACTTCCTGCTGCTGATAAATCGTTGCGTGAGTTAGGCGCTGAGATTACTTCCAGTGGTGGCAATTTTACATTGACCCAATTAACCGATGGTGACCTCGGAAAAACCATTCTCTTACCAAGCGATTCAGTAAAGGGTTTTGCCTGGATACAGTTTGCCTTTGCTCAACCCCAAACCATAAAAGCCATAACCATGGTTGGTGGCGGAGAACCCGGAATGTTCGGGCAGGGAGCTGCTGCTACTGATTCCAGAACCCTGGAAACCAGCGATGATGGGGTGAACTTCAAATTCGTTTGTCACATTCCACCAGGAGCTATTTTACAGCAAACCATTGCCATACCTGAAACAACCGCAAAATATTTCCGTGTGACTGTAAAAAATCCACCCGTTCAATCCAATCCCTTTGCAGCCATGATGGGAATAGCTGATAAACCTGTTGCTTCACCAGGTACAGAGATCGCCGAAATAGTTCTACATCCTGCTTCACGTATCAACAGGTTTGAAGAAAAAGATGCTTTTGCTCCTGTTACGGAAATGTATGCCAAAGCAACAGCATCAACCAATGATGTGGTTGCCGAAAATGATATTGTTGACTTGACTGGCAAGCTTAACGCTGATGGTTCACTGAACTGGGTTGTACCTGCCGGTGAATGGAAAGTGGTCCGTTTTGGTTACTCTTTACTTGGTATCGAAAATCATCCGGCATCGCCTGAAGCTACAGGCCTGGAAGTAGATAAACTGGATCCTGTGGCAGTTAAAAAATATTTCAATAATTACCTCGATCAATATAAAGGTGCCACCGGTGGATTGATGGGTTCAAAAGGCCTGCAGTATATTGTTACCGATAGCTGGGAAGCCGGTGCACAGAACTGGACCGGAAATATGATGCAGGAATTTCAGAAACGACGTGGTTACAATATGATTCCCTGGATGCCAGTATTGGCCGGACATATTGTTAAAAGCGCCGAAGCAAGCGAACAATTCCTTTTCGATTTCAGGCATACTCTCATCGAATTGGTAGCAGAATACCATTACGACGCTTTAACCACCCTACTGGCTGAGCGTGGCATGAAACGGTATTCCGAATCACACGAAGCATGGCGGGCTCTTATCGCTGATGGTATGGATGTAAAACGTACAGCAGCAGTTCCTATGTCAGCTATGTGGACGCCCAGCATGATGAATAATTTTGATCTGACTAGTTATACAGCTGATATCCGTGAGTCTGCTTCGGTAGCCCATATTTACGGTCAAAACCTGGTAGCGGCCGAATCACTTACCGCTTTTGGCCTGGGTGGTACAGCATGGTCCTATGATCCTCAGAATTTAAAACCTACCGCTGATCTTGAGCTGGCCAGCGGTTTGAACCGGTTTGTAATTCATTGCTCACCTCACCAACCCGTCGATGATAAAATTCCAGGCCTTGGCCTTGGGCCTTTCGGACAATGGTTTACCCGCCACGAAACCTGGGCAGGACAAGCCAAAGCATGGACGGATTACCTAAGTCGCAGCAGCTATATGTTGCAGCAGGGTAAATTTGTTGCCGACGTGATTTACTATTATGGTGAAGACAATAACATTACATCCTTGTTTGGCAGAAAACTACCTGCAGTTCCCGAAGGATACAATTATGATTTTGCAAACCCCGATATCCTGATGAATTTACTTTCTGTAAAAGATGGTAAAATCGTTACACCAAGTGGCATGAGTTACCAGGTGCTTGCATTAGACAGCAATGCATGTAAAATGTCGTTACCTGTTTTACGCAAACTGAGTGTTCTTGTAAAAGCAGGCGCAACCATTGCCGGGGTAAAACCAGAAAGTACGCCAAGTTTGTCGGATAACCAGGATGAATTCAACAAACTGGTAAAGGAAATCTGGGGTGGCAATAATAAAAAAGTAATGACAGGTAAACCGTTAAGTGAAGTGTTGCCTGCCCTGAATATGGCACCCGATTTTACCTACACCAAACCACAAGGTGATACCAAACTGATGTATGTGCATCGCAGAACTTCCGATCGCGACATATACTGGGTAGATAATCGTAACGACAGGATTGAAAACCTGGAAGCAACCTTCCGCGTTGCCGGAAAAGTGCCGGTACTTTGGAATCCTGAAACAGGGACCAGCAGTCCACTCTCCTACTCTATTTCGAAAGGCAGTACGAAAGTAAAACTGAATCTTGAACCCAACCAGGCTGTTTTCGTGGTTTTCAAAGATAAAGCCACAAAAAATGCAGTTGAACTGCCTGCTGTTAAAGAAAAATCATTGGCAGGCGTTAAAGGCGAATGGAACGTGAGCTTCCAGAAAGACCGTGGCGCACCCGCTGCGATAAAACTGAATGAACTGGCTTCATTAACGGATAATGCTGACGCTGGTGTGAAATATTTCTCAGGTATAGCCACTTATACCAAGACCATCGACGCTCCTGCCGACTGGTTTGCCAAGGGTGCTGGTTTATGCCTTGATCTTGGCGATGTTCAGAACCTGGCCGAAGTAATCGTAAACGGAAAATCATTGGGAATTCTGTGGAAGAAACCGTTTAGGATTGATGTTACATCTGCTCTGAAGCAAGGTAAAAACACCCTTGAAGTTAAGGTCACCAACCTCTGGGTGAACCGCCTGATTGGCGACCTGCAACCCGGAGTTGCCAACAAAGTAACCTATACAACCATGCCCTTTTACCAAGCAAATTCACCTTTGCTGCCTTCCGGTTTACTAGGGCCAGTTCAGCTTCTACAAATTTCAAAATAGATCAAGATAAAGGTGTAACCTATCCTCCGGGTTCGGTTACACTTATTTTCACTAACAAAAGTAAAAAGATCTTCAGTGAAGACTATTCTTTAAAAATGTAAAAATTTAAACAATGAAAATCCAGATTAAATCAGTAGCATTCCTCATTGTCATGCTGATAGGAATTAATGTCGCCTTTGCTCAAAATCAAAAAGGAAATGAATCCAATGATTCTAAAATCAAGAGCATAATCTCCAAAATGACCCTCGATCAGAAGGCTAAATTAGTAATCGGAACAGGAATGTTTATAGAGTTGCCTCCCGAGGTTCTGGAGAAATTAGGAGACATGTTTGCCGATCCGCTTAAGGATACTAAGGACACCGCTTATAAAAGTATGGTCAATAAGGTCCGTACTTATTTACCGGGAGCGGCGGGTTTTTCTGCCGAATTCCCTGAACTGGGCATTACTTCGCAGGTTTTAACGGATGGGCCTGCCGGTTTACGGATTCAGCCTAAGCGTAAAGGAACCGATAAGACCTATTACTGCACCGCCTGGCCGGTGGCTACCTTGTTAGCCTCCACCTGGGATACCGATTTGGTTCATCGTGTCGGGCAATCCATGGGAAATGAAGTGAAAGAATACGGTTCTGATGTTTTACTTGGTCCCGCTCTAAATATTCACCGCGATCCGCTCTGTGGCCGGAATTTTGAGTACTATTCCGAAGATCCGCTGGTCTCAGGGAAAATGGCTGCCGCTATGGTAAAAGGCATTCAGTCTAATGGAGTTGGAACTTCTATCAAACATTTTGCCGCTAACAATTCTGAAACAAACCGATTGACAGTAAATACCATGGTAAGCCAGCGGGCTTTACGCGAAATTTACCTTAGAGGTTTCGAGATCACCGTAAAAGAATCCCAGCCCTGGACGGTGATGTCGTCGTACAATAAAATCAATGGAACCTACACTTCTGAAAGCAATGATCTGCTGACCAAAATATTACGCAACGATTGGGGATTCAAAGGCTATGTTATGACCGACTGGACCGGCGGCAGCGATGTAATTGCCCAGATGCTTGCCGGCAACGACATGATCATGCCCGGCGAACCTATTCAAATCCAGCAGCTGGTTGATGCCGTAAAAAGCGGTAAACTCGACGAAAAAGTCCTGGATAAAAACATTGCGCGGATACTGGAAATAATGCTGATAAGCCCACGCTACAACAAGTACAAAATTTCAAATTCGCCTGATCTGAAAGCAAATGCTGCAGTTGCCCGACAAGCTGCTACAGATGGAATGATTTTATTGAAAAATGAAAAGAATGCCTTGCCGATTTCAAAATCAGTTAAAAGTATAGCAGCATTTGGTACTACATCGTACGAATTCATTTCGGGAGGAACCGGTAGCGGTGATGTTAATGAAGCCTACACAATTTCCCTGATGGACGGATTGACCAATGGCGGATATGTGCCTGTAGCCGAACTGGCATCAGCATACCAGGCTTACATCAAGGGAACACGGGCCAAACAGGGAAAACCGAAAAATCCTTTTGTTGCCTTTATGGGTGGAATGGAACCTGTTGAGGAAATGAAACTATCTCCCGAATTGGCTACAAAAATGGCTGATGAAGCTGATCTGGCCCTGATTACCATTGGACGTAATGCGGGAGAAGGTCTTGATCGCATTGATTCGGCAGGTGATTTCAGGTTTACTGTTACCGAAAACGAACTGATTAAAAATGTATCTCAAGCTTTCCATGCCAAAAACAAAAAAGTAATTGTTGTGCTGAACATTGCCGGAATTACAGAAATATCCGGTTGGCGCGATATGGCTGATGCCATTTTACTGGTATGGCTGCCCGGCCAGGAAGCCGGAAATTCAGTAATCGATGTTCTTAGCGGGAAAGTAAACCCATCGGGGAAATTGCCTGTTACTGTCCCAATGTTGTACAGCGATGAGCCCACTGTAAAGAATTTCCCGGGTCACGCTCCAGAATCGGCTGGGGCCATTGATACAAAAAAAGATGGTTCCGGATTTTCATTTATGCAGCGCACGCCGTGGGAAATTACCTATGAAGAAGGCATTTATGTAGGTTACCGCTATTTCAACACGGCTAAAATTCCTATAGCTTACGAGTTTGGTTATGGATTGTCATATACCAACTTTGCTATTAGCAACCTGAAGCTGAGTTCCAAAAATTTTACCGACAAACTCACTGTTACAGTGGATGTAAAGAACACAGGGAAAGTTGCCGGAAAAGAAGTCGTTCAGCTATACCTGGGAGCGCCGGCCAAAAAACTGGATAAACCCGAAAGTGAATTAAAAGGCTTCGAAAAAACCAAACTTCTGCAACCCGGCGAAAGCCAAACACTCACCTTTGTGCTTGACAAGCGCAGCCTGGCTTCATTCAGTTCATCTACTTCTTCATGGGATGCTGAAGCAGGTACCTATACAGTTAAAATCGGCGCTTCCTCAAAGGACATTAAAGTAAAAGATGCATTTGAATTAAATAAATTACTCTCAGTTGAAAAGGTGAGTGTGGCACTTGCACCTGCTGAAAAAATTAATGAGTTAAAGATAGAGAAGTAAATTGAATGTGTAATAACGCTTATTTGTTACGGACTAAAATCTGAAAACACTTTAACATGTATAATCATAGAAAAAAAACAAGTTTGAAAATTCTTATCACCGCAGCAATATTGCTATCAGGCTTTATCCTGGCAAACGCAGCTTCCGCAGTTGTGATTGAGAATCTTCAGGTGGAATACACCAAAACACCTTTAGGAATTGATGTTAAGCAGCCTCGTTTCAGCTGGCAGATGAATGCTCCTGAGGGTAAACGCAATTACTCGCAGACTGCTTTTCAGATTGTTGTAAAAGATCCGAAGGGTATTATAGTTTGGGATACAAAAAAGGTAAATAGCGATAAGTCTGTCGGGATTGTGTATGCAGGAACTCCGCTTGGAGCAACAACCCGATATACCTGGACAGTTTCCGTATGGGATCAGACCGGATCAATCTCAACTACATCTTCCTGGTTTGAAACGGGACTGATGAATCCGGATCCTAAATTATCAGCCTGGGACGGAGCAACCTGGATCGGTGGAAGCGAAAAAGATATGGTCCTGTATTCCCATTATTTGCCCATTTTCACGCTGAAATATTCCGTATCTATTGCCGAAGGAAGCACTAAAGCAGGTTTCATCCTGGGAGCCAATGATTCACGTTTGATGGACAAGAACAAAAATCTGTTCCAGTTGCAAAATGGTAAAAACCAAAGTTATTTAAAGCTTGAACTCGATATTTCGGCAGTTGATGATTCGGAAACCGGTAAGGCAGAATTAAATGTGTATCGCGCCGGTTATACCGACAAAGATGTTGCCACTGTACCGGTAAAAACCTTTGAGATCAAAAACGAGTTTATCAATAAGGACAACAAGAATAAAGAACATCGCTTTCTGATCAAAGATATATTTGGAGAACTAGCCATCATCATGGATGATAGTGATTCATTTTTCGTTCCCGATCCGAATGCGGGAACAGGATTTCAGGGCTTCGGAGAACAAAGAAAAGGCGCTATTGTCAACCTCAATCCCATGGGCAAAGGCGGTGACGTTATTACTTATGGTCAGCTTTGTGATATGGGATTTTCCCTCGATGCCGGTCAGAAAGCTGTCTTCACAAATGTTTCAGTATCCAATTCACGGGCTCCCGAAACTGTCTTGTTCAGTGAGGACTTAACAAAACCGGTTTATGATGGAATATTTACATCATATGTATCGGATGCTACTTCAGGAATTGCGATAAAAAATAGCGCTTACCAGGTTTCAGGAGGTGAAAAAGGAATTATGATGGTAGCTGATCCAAGCCATAATGCCATGCCTATGTTTCGAACCAAATTCGCAGTAAGCAATAAAAAAATTGAAAGCGCCAGGCTGTATGTTACTTCTAGGGGAATTTATGAGGTTTACCTGAACGGGAAGCGTGTTGGAGACGATTATTACAATCCGGGTTTGACCCAATACAACATTACTCACTTATATCAAACCTACGATGTTACCAACATGGTCAGCAGTGGGCAGAACGCTTTGGGCGCCATGCTCGGCGAAGGCTGGTGGAGCGGATTGTTAAGTTTTGGCACCATCTGGAACCATTTTGGAGATCGTCAGTCATTGCTGGCAAAGATTGTTATTTTGTACGAAGATGGTTCCAAGGATATAATAACTACCAATGACCGCAACTGGAAATATTATAACCAGGGGCCTATAATTTACAGCAGCCTGGATATGGGTGAACGATATGATGCTAACCGTGAAGCTGCCGTAAAAGATTGGTGTACGGCTGCTTATGACGATAAGAATTGGGAGAAAGCATCGAATATTCCTCTCGAAGGCACAGTTTACCAGGGCAGTTTAACAGATATGATGGGTAACACTTCAACATTAAATTACGATAGACTGTCACTTATCGGCCAGATAGGTAATAACGCGGGAATCTACAAGGTTCTAACAGCGCAAAGTGTAAAGGAAGTCAGGGAAGGGGTTTTCGTTTATAATATGGGTCAAAATATGGTGGGCGTTCCCAGGATAACAATTTCTAATGGACTATCAGGGCAAAAAATTACCTTACGCTTTGCTGAGATGATGTACCCCGACCTGCAAGAATCCGGTAATAATGTTGGTATGATAATGACTGAAAACTATCGGGCTGCGTTAAGCCAGGATGTTTACACAATGAAAGAAGGCAGCCAGGTATTCCAGCCAAAGTTCACTTCGCATGGGTACCAGTATATTGAAATCACCGGTATTGATGAACCACTTCCCTTGGATGCAGTGCAAGGTGTGGTTATAAGTTCGGTACGTGAACTCACAGCAGACTATAAAACTTCGAACCCAAAAGTAAATCAACTCTGGTCGAACCTGGTTTGGTCGAATATTGATAATTTCCTCACCATTCCCACCGATTGTCCCCAACGTAATGAACGGATGGGCTGGTCGGGAGATATTAATGTTTTTTCCCGCACTGCAACCTATGTTTCCAATGCCGACCAGTTCCTTAAGCGTCATATGTATGCCATGCGTGATGTGCAGTCGCCTGCCGGCAGATTTACTGATGTTGCGCCGGTTGGTAATGGTTTCGGCGGAGTTCTTTGGGGTAGCGCCGGGATAGTAATTCCCTGGGAAACTTACCAGCAATACGATGATGAAGTAATCCTACGGGAGAATTACAATGCCATGGCTGCCTATATTAACTATCTGGCAACCACCATTGATATAACAACCGGACGGAGTAAAGATGGTGTATTAGGCGACTGGCTTGGTCCGCAAAACAGCCAGACCGGCCAGGCTTTCCTCGTGGCGGCTTATCATATCTACGATCTTGGGATAATGGTGAAAGTTGCAAGGATTCTCAAAAAGGAAGCCGACGCTGAGAAATACCAGAAAATGCAGAATGAGCGCAAAGAGTTCTTTAACAAAACCTTTGTAAACCAGGATCACAAAACAATTGGAATTGGCGGGGCAATGGATTTCCCGATGCCTGGTTCAAAAGCGCCTGAATTTAAGCTCGTTGACACACAAACATCCTATGCGGTTGGACTCGCATTGGGGGCATTCAACGATGAAAATATCCCGTATATGGTTAAAAACCTTGCAGCATCCGTTGAACGTGAAAACCAAGATGACGAAGGAATCATCCGCCCGAAATATTCACTTATGACAGGATTTATAGGTACGGCCTGGATTAGCAAAGCCCTATCGGATAATGGATTTAGTGAACTGGCGTATAAAGTTCTTCAGAATAATCAATATCCGTCGTGGCTTTATTCCATTGATCAGGGTTCAACTTCCATTTGGGAACGGCTCAACGGATATACTGTGGAAAAAGGATTTGGTGGCAACAACGGCATGAATTCATTTAATCATTATTCCTTTGGAGCGGTAGGTCAGTGGATGATGGCGTATTCATTAGGAATACAGCGTGATGACCCTGGTTTTAAGAAATTTATTCTGCAGCCTGAACCCGATCCTACAGGACAAATGAATGAAGCAAAAGGATTTTATGAATCAACTTATGGTAAAATTTTCAGCAGCTGGAAAGTGACTAATGGCAATCTGACTTATATCGCAACCGTTCCGGCCAATACAACAGCCACTTTATATCTTCCTACATCTTCAATAAAAACTGTAAAGGAAGCCGGCAAACCGGTTAAAAAAGCCAAAGGAATCAAGTTCCTCAGGTACGAAGGCGGTAAAGCAGTTTATGAACTGAAATCGGGAAGTTATGAGTTTACAGCAGGAGGTTCAAAATAAAATTTGTCAAATTGGGTGTGATTGATTACTAAATCTCTGCTATGCCATTTCTGTTAAACAATTCAAATAACTAACAATGAGAAAACAAATTCTATTCGCCCTTGTATTTTCTATTTTTACTGGCTTCACTTCGTTTGCTCAGCAAGCATTATGGGGAGCTCCGGGCATTGTTTCGCCTGAAGTAAAGGATAACAATACAGTTACTTTCCGGTACCAGGCACCTAACGCCAAAGTGGTTCAAATTACCGGTGACTGGATGCCAACGCAGGGTTGGACTCATGGATCGGAACCTATGAACAAAGATGATAAAGGAGTCTGGAGTTACACCACCGCGGCATTGCCATCTGATTTGTATAGTTACTCTTTTATCGTCGACAGTTTAACAACTACCGACCCGAATAACGTTTACTTTATCCGAGATGTGGCTACTGTAACCAACGTATTTCTTGTGAATGGTGATAAAGGTAATCTGTACAAAGTGAATAAAGTTCCTCATGGAACTGTTTCCCGCCGCTGGTACGATTCCCCGGGGAACGGAGCAACGCGCCGTGTCACCATTTACACTCCTTCGGGCTACGAAACCAGCAAAGAGAAATACCCGGTACTTTATCTGTTGCACGGAATGGGTGGTGATGAAGAAGCATGGATAGCCCTTGGCCGCACTTCCCAGATTCTTGACAACCTCATTGCTCAGGAGAAAGCAAAACCTATGATCGTTGTGATGACCAATGGAAATGTTGCCCAGGAGGCAGCTCCGGGCGAATCGAGCTTTGGAATGTATAAACCTACTTTCCAGTTACCTAATACTATGGATGGCAAGTTCGAAGAAACCTTTATGGATGTGATCAGATTTGTTGAAACCAATTATCGCGTGAAAGCTGAAAAATCGGGTCGCGCCATTGCAGGATTATCCATGGGAGGCTTTCATTCACTTCATATTTCAAGGTATTATCCCAATACTTTCGATTATGTAGGTTTGTTCTCAGCCGCTATCATCAGCGATGATAAAGCGACGTCAAAAGTTTACGAAAACATTGATGGCACATTGAATACGCAGATGAAAAACGGTTACAAGCTGTATTGGATAGGGGTTGGTAAAACAGACTTTTTATATAAAATTTAACTGATTACCGCGCAAAGCTTGATGGTATTGGAATGAAATATACCTATTACGAAAGCGAAGGCGGCCATACCTGGACGAACTGGCGTGTGTATTTAACTCAATTTACTCAACTGCTTTTTAACTAGGAAAATATCATCTGCTTAATATAAAAAGGCACTAAAGAAAAAACTAAGCATGAGAAAATCTTTTATTTTATTGTTAATAACCTCCCTTTCAATTACTTATGCTTGTAACCAACATAAGGATAATCCAACTCAAAAAGTATCCGATGATTTTCTCTGGGGCGTTGCAACAGCGGCTTACCAGGTTGAAGGAGCATACCAGGCAGATGGAAAAGGGGAAAGCAAATGGGATTTTTTCGCAAATAAAATTGGCGTTACTCAATTTACCATCGGCGAAAAGCAAACCGCGAATATTGCCATCAATATGTACGATAGGAAACAATACCTGCAGGACATTAAACTGATGAAGGAGTTGGGTGTGAATACCTATCGCTTTTCAATTCCATGGAGCCGCATTATACCACAAGGTACAGGTGAGGTCAATCAAAAAGCCATCGAACATTATCACCTCCTGATCAAAGATTTAAAAGATGCCGGCATACAGCCATTTGTTACAATGTATCATTTCGATATGCCACAGGCACTGATGGAAAAAGGCGGCTGGACTAATCGCGAATCGATTCAATGGTATAAAGAATATGCTTCGGTTATTTTTGAAAATTTCGGTAAAGAAGTAACTCATTTTATCACCTTCAATGAGCCTTACATTGAGTTTTTCCTTGCCGATTTTTTGATGAATCCTATGCAAAGCAAGGAGCCGGCTAACGTCAGATACGCAAATGAAATCAATAACGTACATCACCAATTCCTGGCAAGTGCCGAAGCGATAAAATTATACCACAGCCTTCAACTTGATGGAATGATCGGCATTACATTTAATCTTTCGCCCTGCCTGCCAATGGATTCAACTAATGCGGCTGATGTAAAGGCAGTATCGCTTCAGGATGAATTGCTGAACAGGATAGTCCTCGACCCGGTTTTCAAAGGCAATTATCCGGTAAACGCTTTATCAGCCATTCAAAAATACAATCCTTCTTTCCAGCCGTCAGCGGAGGATATGAAGTTAATTGTTTCGAACAAACCGGATTTTTTAGGAATCAATTTTTATGCCCCGGCTTTGGTTAAGCATGACAAAAACTCCCCGATGGGTGTTTCGTGGATGGGCAATAATACGGATTCAGTCAAAATGAATAACGGTCCGGTAAGGCCTGAGGAATTGTACAACCTGCTTATGCGAATCAAGAATGAATATGGAAATCCCATAACCATTATTACTGAAAATGGAGCATTCTTTAATAACAATGAAGATAAGGTAGTAGATGGAAAAGTAAATGACATCTTACGTTCCGATTACATTACCCGGCATATAGCTGCCGCTTTACAGGCAAAAACTGATGGAGCAAACCTGAAAGGCTATTGTGTATGGAGTGGCTGGGACAATTTTGAATGGATATTCGGATATACCGTAAGATTCGGAATTATTCATGTTGATTTCGATACGCAACAACGGATACCAAAGCAAAGCTATTACAATTACCAATCTATTTTAAAACAGCAAACGGGGAAGCAATAAAATTTTCCTAAAAGAGATTGCCCATCAATATTGACTTTGGAAAGGATTAACAAATAATAAATCAGGTAACAGATTTAAAAAACTAATACACGAAATTACACTATGGAAGAGAAGAAGAGTAAATCATTGATCCAGTATATACGGATTTGGCACCGCGACATTGGCTTTTTTGTTTTTGGGCTGGTAGTGGTTTACGCTTTAAGCGGGATACTGCTTATGTACAGGAACACCGATTTTATGCAGAAACAAGTCACTATGGAGAAGCAGTTGAAACCCGGCCTGGCAGTTGAAGACCTTGCCAAGGAACTTAGGATGCGCGAAATAAAAATCACTAAAACCGAAGGTGAAATAGTGTCTTTTGAAAACGGTTATTACAATCAAACCTCAGGCGCTGCTGTGGTTACAGTCAAAGAACTTATGTTCCCTTTCAATAAACTCACTGATTTTCACAAGGCTATCAGCTTAAAGGCAACGCATTGGTTCAACCTGGTTTTTGGTGCTCTACTCCTATTTATGGCAATTTCATCACTTTGGATGTTTAAACCTGGTAGCAAAACTCATAAACGTGGATTGATATTGGCAGGCGCAGGAATTTTATTTACCGTTCTGATTCTACTATTTTAGATTTCAAAGGGAATGTGAATTGTTAAAAACAA
Source organism: uncultured Bacteroidales bacterium (assembly GCA_903879715.1). Classification (GTDB taxonomy): domain Bacteria; phylum Bacteroidota; class Bacteroidia; order Bacteroidales; family UBA4417; genus UBA4417. Next base: position 37,650 of record CAIRMR010000189.1, on the reverse strand, counting down.
AGAAATGAACGAGAAACTGAACACTAAATTAATGCATCCGCGTGATCAGATCACGTTGATCATCAGCAGGATATATAAGCGTGGAATGACAACCACAACAGGCGGAAATGTGTCAATTATTGAAGAGAATGGTGATATGTGGGTCACTCCCTCAGCTATTGACAAAGGTTCGTTAAGGCCTTCGGATATTGTTTGCGTGAAACGCGACGGCACCATCGTCGGGAAGCATAAACCTTCGTCTGAATACCCTTTTCACAGAGCTATTTATGACATACGTCCCGATTTAAAAGCCATTATTCATGCACATCCTCCGGCATTGGTTTCGTTCAGCATTGTGCGCAAGATACCCGATACCAATGTGATTTCGCAGGCCAGGCATGTCTGTGGAACAATCGGATATGCCGATTATGAACTTCCAGGAAGCAACGCCCTTGGTAAAGTAATTGCCAAAGAATTCGAGAAAGGATTCAAAGCCATTATTATGGAAAACCACGGAACGGTGGTTGGCGGAAGTGATATGGCTGATGTTTTTCAACGTTTTGAGACTCTGGAATTTTGTGCAAGGGCCATATTATTTGGCTCTGGTATTGGCAAACCTGAATATTTAACTGATGAGCAAATCGGTGAATTTGATGCCCAGGTGCCTGCCGTCCTACCGGAAATGGATCAGGTTGATTATCCATCCGACGAATGCGAGAAACGTGCTGAAATATGTAAAATCGTCAAGCGAGCTTGTGAACAGGGCCTGATGATCAGTTCGTACGGTACAGTATCGATGCGATGGAGAAACAATGATTTTCTGATAACGCCGACCGATGTACCCCGATGGGATTTGGAAATCGGTGATATTGTGCAGGTAAAAAACGGTGAACGAGAACCTGGTAAAATACCCAGCCGCGCCGCTTGGCTTCACCAGGAAATTTACAAACGCAACCCGGATGTAAATTCAATTATCATGACGCAATCGCCCTACCTGATGGCTTTTAGCGTGACCAAAACCCATTTCAATGTACGTACCATCCCCGAAAGCTGGATCTTTTTACAGGATGTGCCTTCGCTAAATTTCACCAGTCTTTTTAAAGAAAACAATGAAATCGCTCAAATAATTTCAGGTACTAATCCTGCCGTAATTATTCAGAACGATTCGGTACTTATTACAGGGAACCAGCTTCTGCAAACATTCGACCGGCTCGAAGTTGCCGAATTTAGTGCCAAATCATTGGTTATTGGCGCATCACTAGGTGAAATGGTTCCCATTAATGATAATCAAGTTGAAGAATTAAGGAAAGTGTTTTTAAAGTAAACTCCGCCAAACTCTTACACAGTAATCAATTAATAAAACAAAAATACAAAAAATCAAAAACCATGAAAAATGATGTTCAGATAGGTCTTAACTATCAGGTAGCAAAAGAAAGATACGCCGCTTTGGGTGTAGATGCAGACAAAGCGTTAGAACAATTGCAAAATATCTCGTTGTCGCTCCATTGTTGGCAAACGGATGATGTAACAGGATTCGAAAATTCAGGCGGATCACTCAGCGGTGGAATACAGGCAACCGGAAACTATCCCGGCAAGGCACGCAACATAGAAGAAGTTCGCAAAGATGTTGAAAAAGTAAAAACCTTATTAGGCGGCGATCATCGTTTAAGTTTACACGCTATTTACGGCGATTTTGGCGGCAAAAAAGTAGATCGTGACCAGATTGAGCCGGAGCATTTCCAAAGCTGGATTGATTGGGCCAAAGGTGTTAACATGAAGCTAGATTTCAACAGCAGCAGTTTTTCACATCCAAAAAGCGGGGATCAATCCTTATCGCATCGGGATAAAGGCATTCGTGATTTCTGGATTGAGCATACTATCCGTAGCCGTCGCATTGCCGATGCAATGGGAAGTCAGCAGGGAAGCAAAGCCTGCCACAACCTTTGGGTACACGACGGGCAAAAAGATTTAACTGTTGATCGTTTGTTGTATCGTTCTCTTCTCAAAGATTCACTGGATAAAATATTTGCACAGAAATTCGCAAATGTTAAAGACGGAGTAGAATGTAAATTGTTTGGAACCGGACTTGAAAGTTTCACAGCAGGTTCTCACGAATTTTATATGGGTTATGCCATACAAAATCAAATTATGGCAACCTTAGACCTTGGCCATTTCCACCCAACAGAAGAGATATTTGATAAGATATCTTCCTTCCTTCTCTATCTTCCCGAATTGTTGTTGCACGTTAGCCGTCCTGTCCGTTGGGATAGTGATCATGTGGTGATCCTGAACGAAAGCGTAACTATGCTGGCACAGGAAATTACCCGGGCAAACGCACTTACCAGGGTAAATATCGGATTAGACTATTTTGATGCTTCCATCAACCGCATAGGTGCTTATGTAATCGGAGCCCGTGCCACGCAGAAAGCATTCCTGCAGGCATTGCTTGAGCCTATTGAAAAACTGAGAGAGTATGAAGCCAATGAACAGTATTTCCAGCGACTTGCTTTGCTCGAAGAAGCTAAAGGTTTACCATGGAATGATGTATTCGACTATTTCTGTTTGAAAAATAATGTTGCAGTAGGAGTTGATTATATTGCTGAAATTGAGGCATATGAAAAAGCTGTGACAAGCAAACGGTAGTATCCCGGATTTTAAACCGGATAAAATTATCAGATTTAAAAGAAACCAAGAGCCAAATTCCAAGTCTCAAGACCCAAGGAGATAGCGGATGAAAAGATTGAAAATCAGATAAAAGAAAAAGAACAGTCCTGGTATAAGAGATTTGGAATTTGAAACCTGGAATTTGCACCTTTAACAGAATTCACTAAAACTAACAAACCGAAGGGCTTAGTCTTAAACAGGCACGAAAAAGCCCTATATCATAAAATCCTCGTATGAATACAATTATAGGAATCATTATCATTGCATTTGGCAGCATGGGACAATCCAGTTCTTACGTTCCAATCAAAAAAGTTAAAAATTGGTCGTGGGAAAGTTTCTGGCTTACACAAGGTATCTTTGCCTGGCTGGTATTCCCCTATCTGGGAGCATTATTAGCAGTTCCCGAAAGTTCTTCATTAAGCCTTATTCTTTCCAGTGGCAGTGGTGCCTCCCTTAAAGCCTTAGGATATGGTATGTTATGGGGCGTTGGTGGCCTGACTTTCGGTTTGAGTATGCGCTACCTGGGTGTTGCACTCGGACAGTCGATAGCGTTGGGAACCTGTTCGGCTTTCGGAACATTAATTCCGGCCATGCTAATGGGAACTGACCTGTTTACAGGTAAAGGACTGATATTATTGATCGGTGTCTGTATTGCAATAGCCGGAATTGCAATAATTGGTTATGCAGGGAGTTTGCGCTCCAAAAATATGACAGCCGAACAACAAAAGGCAGCAATCAAAGATTTTGCTTTGGGAAAAGGTTTGTTGGTTGCACTCCTTGCTGGTGTAATGAGCGCTTGCTTCAGCCTTGGATTAAGCGCTGGTGAACCTATTAAAGAAACCGTTCTTTCATTGGGAACCCAAGCTTTATTTGCCGGTCTGCCGGTTATTTTGATGGTAACTGTTGGAGGCTTTATTACCAATGCTACCTACTGCATCTTTCAGAATATTAAAAATAAAACAATTAAGGAATACATCTCGGTTCCAGGCTCAGTATTGGTTAACAACCTGTTGTTTTGTGCTTTGGCCGGGGTTCTGTGGTATTCACAGTTTTTTGGTTTGGCTTTAGGCAAGAGTTTCTTTGTTGAAGGCAGCATCATGATGGCCTTTTCGTGGAGTATACTGATGTCGCTGAATATCCTTTTCAGTAACGTTTGGGGAATCATTCTGAAAGAATGGGTTGGCAGCAAGAGAGCTACTTTTGTTTGGCTGGCAGCCGGATTGGCAGTCCTGATTTTTTCATGCGTATTTCCCTCCTTGGCTCAGTGAAATGAATAATGCTGCTTCCAAAACACAATTGGAGAAGCATTCAAAATAATTTTACCGGTGGTTCGGTGGTTTGGTTGATTGGGTAACAACACTTTTGATTTCCCGGACGCTTTGGAGTTGGCATAAAGGAAGAAAGCGTTCGGGGATTAAAGGGAAAGCTGTAAACTGAAAGCAGATGATTGCAAACTGCCAAACTAAAAACAAAGTCTGATTATCAGATATTGAGATTAACATAAACTCTTTCATAAACTCGTAAACTATTTACCATTTCATAAAAGTTAAAAATCATACAACTTATAATTATGAAAATTGCAATAGTAGTAAACGGTACAAGGGGAGATGTACAACCCATGCTTGCCCTGGCAACAGGATTAGTTAGAAATGGACACGAAATAGTTTGTTGTGCGCCTCCCGAAAATGAAGAGCTTGTAAATCGGTACAGTATTCCATTTGTGGCATTTGGTCCAAATTACAAGGAGTTATTTAAGCAAAACGCCCAAATGAAAGGTGGTGCAACCAAATCACCGTCTCCTGCAGAAATGAAAAAAGAGACCGAAACCCAAATCAATTTACTGCCTGAATTACTGAAAGGCTCCGATCTGGTATTAGGTGTAGGATTTGTTTTAGGCGTTCACACAGTTGCAGATATTTTAAAAGTTCCTTACCGGTTTGTCGTTTTTTATCCGGTACTATTAGGGACAAGCCATACTGATCCTTTTCTAAACCGTTTACTGTTTGGGTTTGGAAAATCCATGACAAATATGGTGATGAAAAGCTTTCTCAATAAAAAGCGGTCCAATCTTGGATTACAGCCCATCAAAGATGTTTGGGCAGACTGGATGGGCGACAACGTAATTGTTGCCTGTGATAAAGAGTTAAATGCGGCTCGTGAAGGCGTTTCATTTAAGTATACCCAAACCGGGTATATGATACTTCCTTCACAAAATGGATTACCTGAGAACGTTGAAAAATTTCTTGATTCGGGAAACCCTCCTGTGTTTATTGGGTTTGGCAGTAATCCGGTTGCGCGTCCCGAAAAATACAACCAGATTTTCAGCGATCTGGCAAAAACTACAAATCAACGTTTGATAGTTTCTAAAGGCTGGGCTGAATTGCCTGAGAATAATACAGCGGATGTATTATATGTGGATGAAATGCCTTTTGAATTGCTTTTTCCACGTTTGGCGGCAATAGTTTATCATGGCGGAACAGGTACCATGGCATTGGCAGCAAGAGCCGGAATTCCACAGGTTGCGTTTCCGTTTATGGCGGATCAGTTTGAGAATCGCAAACAGATAGTTAAACTGGGTTTGGGACCCAATGCGTGTGATTTTAAAAAGCTGTCTGCAGAAGCGCTTTCATTAGCAATTAATGAATGTGTTTCCAATGATAAATACAAGAAAAATGCAATCGGAATTTCGCAAAAGCTTAAAGATTCAAATGGACTGGAATTGACTTTAAAGCTTATTGAAAAAGAGTTGAAAGAATAAAAGCCGGTAACAAATACAGAATCATAAAACAGAGAATAAGGATGTTGAAAAATGAATTTCAAAAGCAGGCGATCTTGAGCACATCGAAAAGTTCAGCAACATCCTGATTTCCCACTATTTGCAGCCACAAACGGAACTAGCGACCTTAAAGACCGAATACAATGGCAATTGAAGGAACAAAAATAATAGATGGAGACCTTTCACGCGATACCTACAATGGAATTATGGACTTGTATGACAGCGATGCAAGTATAGAAATTATTAGAAAGGAGATTCCATTTGTAAAAACTGACTTTGGTTCAGAAACTGATTTTTATCATGAAATATTTGTAACAGCTTACGCACTAGCTTTCTGGGAAATCGGCGAACTGACTAATGAAATTCTGACAGAGGTAAAAAATGTAATTTCAGTAGCAGCCGGCGTTAATTGTTGGACTGAAAAATCAGGAAAAACGGAAGGGAAAAAGCGTCAGAAGGAACTGGACAAACTTTTAGAGAAGATTAGTCAGTCGAATTATAAAATCAGGAAGCGGAAAAAATACAGACTTATTTCAAAACTGTATTTTCAGCCGGACGACATACTTGCTTTTCAACTACCGGATAAAAATTATTATGCAGTTGTTTGTGTTAAAGTGACCCAGCAGCGTGGAAATTGCACATACGACCTGGTTGCAACAACTTATAAAAGCAAAGTCAAACCAATACCAGCAGACTTTCATAACTGTTTTATTGCTGGCCGGATAATAAGTTCCGGATTTGATGAGATGATAACGCTTTCGTACCAGCCGGATATTGAAGAAATCTGGAAATATTACAAAAGTGCAACAAATTACTTCTTTGGTCTGCCATACCATTTAGTCACTCATAAAGACATTATAGGCTTCAAGGACAAAATTGAAACGGTTGGTAAACTAAAAATCAAAGAAAGTTTTAAGAGAGAAGGGAGTTATGTTTACGAATCAGGATTTGATAGATTTGAAAGTATTTTTAGCGACCTGGAATCGTACATGAAAGTAAATGGTGAAGAGAAATTCCCGGTAACATTACTTTGTGAGATATAAACTGAGGAAAAAGGATTTACTATTATTAACCTCATCTTATATTTTTATCTATTTTTAGCCATTTAAAATGCGAAAGTATGCATATAATAATGCTGAACTTTGGTTACAACTGTAAATAAATATTTCCTTCCGGTTTAAATTCAAACATTTTTTGTAAAAGCATGGAAAAGCCTGATAATATACCAGTCTCGCTGCTTACCGAAGTAACAACATTCCATTCAAGAACATTTGACTGGAAACCTGTGCTTTCCAATGCCAAACACTCATACTTTCACGTTAATCGCCTTGAGACCTTCGTAAATGAAATGACTTTTCCATCTCCGCCGCACCGCAAACCTATTTTTGATTTTATCTATCAAAGAAAAGGCTATTCCAAACGAAGCAAAGGACTTTCTATGTATGAATTCGGCGATTCATCTATATTTTTTTTACCCGCGTACCAGATTACTCAGCACGAAATAATGACCGTTGATACTGAAGGCTTTTTTTGTCATTTTGATGACCAGTTATTTCATTATCTGCCAAAGAACTTTCTGAGCGATAATTATACATTTTTTCAGTTCCAGGCAAATCCTGTGGTTAAACTTACACCCACAGCCATGAGAAATGTAGAGGCTTTGCTAGAGCGATTGCTTGAGCTTTATAAGAAGGAAGGCATAGACAAAAGCATAATCGCTACGTATCTGCTAACACTATTTGAAGAGGTAAAGATTGCGCTGCCCTGTCAGGCTAAAAAGACAAAAAACGCTTTTTTCCAGATCACGGAACAGTATAAACATGCCCTGGTAAATCACATTTATCAAAAACAAACTATTGCCGATTACGCCCACTTATTGAATATTTCGCCAAACTATCTGAATAAATGCGTTATTAACAGCATAAATAAAACTGCCCAGGATTTACTCAACGAAATGCTAATCCTTGAGGCTAAGACACTTTTGAAATATACAGATTTGCAGATTGCAGAGATTGCCGTTAAATTACGTAACCAAACGCCAAGCAATTTCGCCCGCTTTTTCAAAATCCAGACAGGCATCACGCCCAAAGAATACCTGGAAATGTATTGATTTGGAATATTATCGATTTGTTTTGGATTCACAAATCTGTACGATCAGATAAGATATTTGTACTGTGAAATTTTAAGTACAAAAGCTTATCAGGACAGATGATGAAAAACTACTTTTTACCCTTGCTTTCGTTCAGCTTTTACTACTGATTCTGACCAGTAGAGCAGCATTGTGGATTGAAATCAGATTTAAGCAATAGTTTATTATCTATGGTCAATCACAAAACGATCGCAAAACTAACAGAACAAATCAATAAAGGAAATAATTTGCTTTCAATGAATAGGATACTTGCAATAAATCCAGGCGCAACCTCAACCAAAATAGGTGTTTTCGACGATGAAGTTGTTGTCCTAAAAAGGACGATAGAACATCAGGGCACTGAGCTTAAAGAGTTCACTCATGTGTATGACCAGTTTCAATACAGGTTAAACCTGATAACTGATCTTCTGGCTCAACAAAGCATTTCCCTGGATTCCTTAAATGCTGTTGTCGGACGTGGTGGTTTGCTGAAACCAATTCCCAGCGGAACTTATTCAGTTGATGAAGCCATGCTTGATGACCTACGGAAAGCGGAACGGGGCGAACATGCTTCAAATCTTGGGGGAGTTATTGCCAACGCTTTGGCTAAGAAATTAGATATTCCTGCATTTATTATTGATCCGGTTTCGGTTGATGAACTGGAACCTGTTGCCAGGATCTCAGGTTTGCCGGAGCTTCCCCGTATCAGCCTTTCGCATGCGTTGAACAGTAAAGCTGTGGCAAGAAGGGTCGCAAAAAACTTAGGTAAAAATTATAATGAACTTAACCTGATTGTTGCCCATATGGGTAGTGGGATTACAGTTCATGCCATGAAAAACGGACGTACGATTGATGTTACCACCAACCAGGATGAAGGCGCGTTTGCTCCCGATCGTTGCGGCAGTTTACCCGCCTGGTCGTTAGTAAAACTTTGTTATTCAGGTAAATATAATGAAGCAGAGTTGATAAAAAAGACGCTTGGATCAGGAGGCATGTATGCTTACCTTGGAACAAAAGATATTCGCGAAGCAGCCGAAAGAGGTAAAAACGGTGATGAACTGGCTAGCCTGGTTTTGGATGCCATGCTATACCAGGTTGCAAAAGAAATAGGATCCATGTCAACCGTTTTATATGGCAAAGTCGATCGGATTATACTTACAGGCGGAATCGCTTACAGCGAAAGAATCACAAATGAACTTATCGAACGTGTAAAATTTATTGCCCCGGTTGTATTGATGCCCGGAGAGGAAGAACTGGAAGCACTGGCAGAAGGTGTATTGCGTGTACTGAATGGCGAAGAACAACCCCAAGTTTATTAATTAAGAATTAAGAAAGAGTAAAGCACAATGCTGACAAACTTCAAAAAGGTTATCGAAGAAGCTAAAAAGCTTGGCCTGGTTACTGTTTCAATTGCGGCGGCTCAGGATAGAGAAGTTCTCGAAGCAGTTTTGGATGCAAATAAACTGGGATTAATCAAAGCAATTTTGGTAGGTGATGAAAATCAGATTAAGCCACTGTTTGATGAGCTTGGTCTTTCAACATGCGCGACGATCATCAATGAACCGGATATGGATAAAGCGGCTCTTAAGGCATCAGAACTTGTGCACAACGGAGAAGCCCAGATTCTGATGAAAGGATTGATCAACAGCAGCAATTTCCTCAGGGCTGCTCTTGATAAGGAAGTTGGATTGCGTTCAGGTAAGATACTCAGCCATTTTGCGGCTTTCGAAATTCCTGGTGAAAAGAAACTGGCTTTTCATAGCGACGGAGGAATGAACATCGCTCCTTCATTGGAAGAGAAAAAGCAAATCCTGGTAAATGCAGTTGAGGCGTTAAATACAATGGGTATTGAAAAGCCAAATGTTGCTGTACTTACAGCCAATGAACAGGTTAATCCTAAAATGTCGGCTACAGTAGATGCCAAGGAATTGGTGGATATGTGGCTAAACGACGAATTCCCTCCTTGTGTTGTCGAAGGTCCTATTGCCATGGATGTTGCCGCCAGCGCCGAGGCCGCAAAGCATAAAGGTATTGAAAGCAAAATTGCCGGCTATGTTGATTTCTTCCTGGTTCCTTCAATCGAAGCCGGGAACATGGTAGGTAAAACCCTCGTTAACTACGCCAAAGCAAAAATTGCTGGTGTTATTCTGGGAGCCTCCAACCCTATTGTAATGGTTTCGAGAAGTGACAACGCTGAAGCAAAAGTTAATTCTATTGCGCTTGCTTGTTTAATGACAAAAAGGTAAAGTTTATGAAAAAAGGTGATTTTATATGGTTTGCGGCATTATGCGCTGTATCCGCATTTTTACTGGTTCCTACACTCCACGAAATCTTTGTTACTCAAACCAAGGCTCACCCCTATTTAATGGGATTTGCAAAGTTTGCCATTTTAGCAACCATGGGCGAATTGCTTTCGCTGCGCATCCTGTTCGGCAAATGGACGAAACCAATTGGGATGGCTTATAAAACAATTATCTGGGGAATCATCGGGATGTGTATTGTTTTGATGTTTGGCTTATTTTCATCAGGAGTAGCAGGGCTTGAAACACAGGGATTGTTGTTTAAAGCCTCTGGTTTTTTCGGAGCACTTTTTACCGCATTCTTTATCAGTGCTTTTATGAACCTCACATTTGCTCCTGTTTTTATGGCAACTCACAGGTTTACAGATACCTACATTGATATGAGGGCCGAGAATAAAGGCGTAACCTCCACACAGGTATTGGATACCATTGACTGGAAAGGCTTCATTCGTTTTGTTGTAGGAAAAACACTCCCTTTCTTTTGGATTCCGGCGCATACAGCAACTTTTTTGTTGCCTCCGCAATACCGGGTAATCGCTGCAGCTTATTTGTCGATAGCATTAGGACTGATACTTGCTTACGCACGTAGGAAAAAATCGAATTAAGTAGTTTTAAAAATTAAAAGTTAGAAATAATGACAAAATTATTAACTGGTAATGAGGCTGTTGCCTTAGGAGTATGGGAGGCAGGAATTTCCTATGCCTGCGCATACCCGGGAACGCCCAGTACCGAAATCCTGGAGAATATTGCAGCTAATTACAAGAAAGATATCCTGGCTGAATGGGCACCCAATGAAAAAGTCGCACTTGAATGTGCCATAGGCGCGTCCATAGCGGGAGTCAGAACTATATCGACTATGAAAATGGTTGGAGTTAACGTTGCCGCAGATCCCTTGTTCAGTTTCGCGTATTCAGGTGTGAATGGTGCCATGATCCTTGTTTCCGCTGATGATCCGGGCTTACATTCTTCACAGAATGAACAGGACAACCGTTACTATGCCAAATTCGCAAAAATAGCGATGTTGGAACCCAGCAACAGCCAGGAGTCGAAGGATATGATAAAATCGGCGGTCGAAATAAGCGAAGAATTTGATACTCCTATATTGTTCCGCATGACTACTCGGATATGCCACAGTAAAAGCCCGGTTAACGAAGGTGAAAGAATAACTCCTGTTAAGAAGCCGTATATAAAAAATCCGGCTAAATATGACCTGGTGCCAAGCGTTTCAAAAGCACTGCACTATATTCTGGAAGACAAATTGAAAAGATTACAGGCTTTTTCAGAAACCACACCATTGAACTTTATACAGTGGAACAGCAAAAAAATCGGCATTGTTACTTCAGGCATCTCATATCAATACGCGCAGGAAGTTTTCGGGACTAATGCATCTTATCTGAAACTGGGATTCACTTTTCCGCTTCCGATTGAAAAAATCAGGGCTTTTTCCAAAGAAGTTGAAATATTGTATGTAATCGAGGAAAACGAACCCTTTATTGAAGAACAGATCAAAGCCGCCGGAATTCAATGCATTGGTAAAGAAAAATTGCCCAATGTGGATGAACTGACCCCTGAAATTATTGCCAGGGAATTGCTGGGAAAAGAACTGCAAACAATTGATATTGATACAAGTATTGTTCCGGGTCGACCTCCGACATTGTGCGCCGGATGTCCGCACCGTGGTTTTTACGTTGAATTGCGTAAGCTGAAGAATATAATGATCACCGGCGATATAGGTTGCTATTCGTTAGGCGGAAACGAACCGTTGAACGCAAAAGATACTACCATTTGTATGGGTGCCAGTATCAGCATGGGACATGGTGCTCAAAAGGCGTTTGATTTATTTGACGAGAATAAAAGAACTATTGCTACTATTGGGGATTCCACCTTCTTCCATACCGGGATTAACAGCCTGATGCATGTTGCATACAACCGCAGCCGGACAATTACCTGTATCCTTGATAACCGCACTACCGGAATGACGGGTCATCAGAACAACCCGGGAACCGGATATACTTTAATGGGTATGCCAACCAAAGAGGCTGATATCGAAGCAGTATGTCGTGCTATCGGGATTGAGCATGTTCGTACCATTAATCCGCTCAACCTCGAAGAAGTTAAAGCAACCTTAAAATGGGCAATGGCTTTAGACTTACCATCAGTTATCATTACGCGCTGGCCTTGTGTTCTGAAAAAATTCACGGAAGGAGACATAGAAGAATTCGGCGATTATTTCGGGAAGTGCGAGGTTGTGGCTGATGCCTGTACGGGCTGTAAAAATTGTCTGAAAACCGGGTGTCCGGCACTTCAATATTCAAAAGCCGACAACAAGGTAGTCATAGATCAGGTGCAATGCGTTGGCTGTGAGGTATGTAAGCAAGTATGCAAATTTGACGCAATTGAAAGGAAACAGAAAGCATGAGCAATAAAGTTAAAAACATTCTCCTCGTCGGAGTTGGCGGACAGGGAACCATCCTGGTGAGCAAAATATTGTCATCCGGATTACTGAATGCCGGGTATGATGTAAAAATGTCGGAGATACACGGCATGGCTCAACGCGGCGGCAGTGTAAGCACCCAGGTGCGGTTTGGTGAAAAAGTGCATTCGCCTATCATGGCGCATGGCCAGGCCGATATACTCGTTTCGTTCGAAATGATGGAAGCCTTACGTTGGATGAAGTACCTGAGCCCTGAAGGTAAAGTAGTCATCAACGATTACCAGATTCCATCGGCACCTATTCTCTTCGGGAAAGTGGATTACCCGGAAGGAGTTGCCCAGATAATTTCCAAAAAAGTAAATGCAACCATTATTAAAGCGTCTGAAATCGCAGCAAAAATTGGTAACGCAAGAACCATGAATATTGTGCTTTTCGGTGCACTGGTAAAAAGCATGAAATTGACTGAAATCGACTGGGAATCAGCTATTCGTGATAATGTAAAGTCAAACATGGTTGATATCAATATTGCCGCTTTTAAGGCCGGAATGGAAACTGTAAACTAAAAAATATAAACTTAACCAACTATATAAAAGGAGAATTGTCGATGAAAATATTAGCCTTATCAGGGGGAAGTAAAAACGGGAGTAATGATGCCATGGCCAGGGAAGCTCTAATGGGTGCAAAACAAGCTGGTGCCGAAATTGAATTTATCCATCTTCTCGATTTGAATCTGAAACCTTGCAACGGTTGCATTGCATGTGTAAATGGGTTGATGATGGGAACTAACGGTGATTGTGTTCTCAAGGATGACATAAAATGGCTGGCAGAAAAGATCTTCGAAGCAGACGGTATTATTTGGGTGATGCCAATTTTTGAGAAAGGTGCGCCTGCTGTATTGCATATCGTGCGGGATCGTCTGTTTGGTCCTGCGTATGATCCCGGTCTAAACTTTGTAGCAGGAAAAATTGCAGAAAAAACAGGGCAAGGTGGCCCCGACCCACGTAAATTTATACAAAAAGTAACCAGTTTCATTGGCATTGGAGGCAGCGATTGGTCAACACGTATTTCGGCTGATCTAAACATACTGGCCATGACTCGTAAGTGGAAAGTAATTGATGATTTAGTTTTCCAATGGAGCAAATCAATTATCCTTGATGATAAAGCCGTTGCACAATGTCATCAAATCGGTGAAAATATAGCAAAAGCAGCTGCCGATGTTAAGAATGCAAAATTCCTTGGAGATCCTGGTGTCTGTACACACTGTCACTCCCGTAACTTTTATTTTGCTCCTGATAATACTGCTATCTGTGAGGTATGTGGTATTGAGGGTAAAATCCAGTTCATCGATGGTAAAATCCAGTTTGTTTTCCCGGATGAAATGTATCAGCATGCGCACGATACCATGCCGGGTAAAATGAAACACATGGATGATATTTATCACAACGAAACGAAGCTCAAGGAACAAAAGAAACTTCCGGAGTTTAAAAACCGTGTTCAAAAGTACAAGGAATTTATTCAGGCAAGTGTACCCGGAAAAGTGTAAGTAATACTATAAACCTGGAAAGAAGCAACGAATTCAATCGTTTTAAATTAAGGATTTATGAAAAATATGAAAATAACACAAGATGAGGTGGGAACTCATATTGATTGGCAGCACGACGGAATTACCCCGAAAATGATTGACTGGTTCTGGAGCAATATGGAAAAAGGATTCCTGTTGTGGCATCCAGCGCAGCATGAACCTTTAACATGGGCAGTTCCGGTTCAGCAAGGCAATCCGATTGGTGCAGTCCATTTAGCACCTCAAACATGGAACGACGGAACCCGTCAGAACCTCTATATCCGTTTTGAAACTTTGGAAAGCATTGTGCCGGAGGCAAAAAAATACATTGAATACGAACATGTTATTGTAACATCCTGCATTGGCCTGGGTGAAGAAAGCCTGAGCAACCCTCAGAATTGGGGATATCGCATCCACCAGTGGGAAAAAACTGACTATGGCGTAAAAGGCAAATCAAATGCTATCGGTCTGCTGAAAAAAGAAACACACGAACAAGGCCTTATCTGGGCAGATCATTGCATGGAAGAAATAGGAAACTGGGGAAATTTTCTTCCTCAACTATACGAATTGTTCAAGGTGGTGACCAACCCAAAGTACAATCCATACACCGACCTTACAGTTGAAGGTAAGGGTGATGATATGAAGTATAAATTCATTAAGGAATAAGGTTATGATCAGAAGTTATCTTGTTATCAATCTTTCAAGTTTGGATTACCTTCCTATGATGGACAGATGGTTGTACAAGACCCATGCGAGTGAAACCATGAGCCAGGTTGGGCCTATCCTTCATAGGTATGCAACCTATCGTGCAGTTCCCGGTCCCGAAGGATCTGAGGATTTTTGTGTATACAACTGGCGCATGACCGAACACTGGTGGGCTGAAAGTCCTTTCAAAGCTGGTGTCATGGGTCATGGAAGCGCAATATCCGAAGTTTGGCCCGAAGATTATAATAAGGCTGTTTGTATCCCCGAAAACGAAGAAGCCAGGGGTCGCGTATGGAAAGCCAAAGCACCCGCTTTTGTATTTGTAAATCCGCGTCCTACCGAAGATTTTCTGGGTCGCGGCTTAAGGCTCGAAGATGGAAATATAATTCGCTGGGTAACTGTACACAAATATCCTGAAGGAGTTACACGCGAAGAAGGTGATAAATGGTACAACGAAGTCCATGCTCCTGAAGTGTGCAAACAACCTGGCTTAAAAAGGTTTTTCAGCTTCAGTGCAGTAGACCCGACTCCAATGATCGGTCCGTTTCTCAGGGTTTCTGAGTTATGGTACGAAAACCACTCAGCCTGGAAAAATGCCATAATCGACAATCCAACTGCATACACAAAACCACCCTGGGCAAAGCACGATAAATATCCGTTCCTCGAACCCGGAGTTGATTTTGTATCACAGTTCCTACTGGAAAGGCCTGAATGTGATTTCCTTAAAGATTATCGTGGCTACAACATCACTGCATAAATTGAGGAAAGAAACCCATGAGCATAAAAAAAGTATGCACGGCACAAGAAGCTGTGAAAGTAGTTAAAGAAGGTGATTCTCTTATGATTGGGGGATTTCTGGCAGGAGGTGTTCCCAACATCCTGGTGAATGCGCTAAACGAAACCACAGCCGGAAACCTGACCGTCATTTCAACGGATACCGGGGTTGCTGGCAGCCCATCACACGAACTAATGAAAAGCGGCAGGGTAAAAAAAGTATATGCCTCCTATATCGGGGCTAACCCGGAAACAGGTCGGCTGTATATAACAGGAGAAGCAGACATTGAACTTGTACCGCAAGGCACCCTGGCTGAGCGCATCCGTTCGGGTGGCGCTGGCTTGGGAGGATTTCTGACTCCGACCGGTGTTGGTACAATTATCGAAAAAGGCAAACAGAAAATTACAATCGATGACAAAGTATACCTGCTTGAACTCCCGCTAAAAGCTCATGTTGCCCTGATTAAAGCCCACATCGCCGATGAAGTGGGAAACCTGGTGATAACCGGTTCGTCCCGCAATTTCAATGTGGTAATGGCTTCGGCCGCCGACTATGTCATCGTTGAAGTTGACAAGCTGGTGAAAACTGGCGAAATATGCCCGAATGATATTACCGTACCAGGGATTTTTGTGAATGCCATAGTTGTAAAGGAGGAAATATCATGAATGGAAGGGAATTAATTGCCCGCAGGGTAGCCAAAGAGTTTAGCCACGGGAATTACGTGAATTTAGGAATTGGCTTACCCACCACGGTTGCCAATTTCATTCCTGATGGTATTCATGTTACTATGCATGCCGAAAATGGTATTCTGGGTGTTGGCCCGACTCCGGAAAACGGCAACGAAGACATCGATTGTACCGATGCCGGAGGTAACTATGTTTCAACTCAAAAAGGAGCTGTTTTTATAGACAGTGCATTGTCTTTCGCTATAATTCGTGGTGGCCATATCGATATTACCGTTTTAGGCGCCCTCGAAGTGGACCAGGAAGGAAACCTTGCCAGTTGGATGGTGCCTGGCCGTAAAGTTACCGGCATGGGTGGCGCTATGGACCTGGTAGTGGGTGCCAAGAGAGTAATTATTGCAATGGACCATGTAAATAAAGATGGAGGTCCGAAAATTCTTGCAAAATGTAATCTTCCTCTCACTGCAGCAAACGAAGTAGACCTGATCGTTACCGAAATGGCAGTGATTGAGGTTATTCATGGAAAAGGCCTTCTCCTGAAAGAAATTGCTCCCGGACTAACTATTGACCAGGTAAAAGCGGCCACAGGTAGTGAATTATTGATTGCTGATGAGGTGAAGTTTATGGAGGTGTAAGAATGGTGTAAACCTAAGTTTTTGATTATTACTGAGAATCTTAATAATTCAAATTGACGTAAAACTAATTAGTTATGATAAAAAGATAATTAAAAGACGTAAAGCCTTACCAGGCACCAAAGCATTTTAATATGACTGCTTTGAGGCTTCAGGGAAAAGAAGAATCAGGTGCCGAAAAATTCTGGATGGGAATGTCACATTTTCTTCCCGGAGGAGGCGCTGAATACGATGAATCACCGACCGAAAAGGTTTATTTTGTTCTGGAAGGTGAAGTTACAGTCTATTCAAAGGACAATAAGGAAAAATTTGTCCTGCGTAAAAATGATTCCATTCATATCGGCGGCAACGAAGGCCGTTCACTGATTAATGAATCAAATCTCCCAGCAACAATGCTTGTGGTTATTAATTATCCGAACGTCTGAACCCATTAGATTTTACAAAAATGGCAGTAGAAAAGAATTTCGTGAATACCCTTTTCAATGTAAAAGGTAAAGTAGCACTGATAACGGGAGCTACCGGCGCTTTAGGCAGGGCAATTTGTTTTGGCTACGGTTTCGCCGGGATGAAAGTGATGGTTACAGGCCGTAAAGAAGAAACATGCAAAGCCCTTTGCGACGAACTGGAAGCAGCCGGAGTTGAATGCAGTTACACCACGGGCGATCCTGCTTTGGAAGCCGATGTGATCAAAGTAGTTAACGACACAATCTCAACATTCGGTGAAATCAACGTGCTGGTAACCTCAGCCGGATTCAACAAACCACAACCCATTGTGGAACAGGATTTATCTACCTGGAAAACCATCATGGATTCTGATGTTCAGGGTACCTGGTTATTCTGTAAATATGTTGGAAAACAAATGATTGATCAGGGTAAAGGCGGAAAAGTTATCCTTGTATCGTCGGCCCGTTCAAAAATGGGAATGGCTAATTACACAGGGTATTGTACCGCAAAAGCCGGTATCGACCTTATGGCTCAGTCGCTTGCCTGCGAATGGACGGCAAAATATAAAATCAATGTTAATACCATCAACCCAACGGTATTCCGTTCCGATTTAACCGAATGGATGTTTGATCCTTCCAGCGAAATTTACAAAAACTTCTTACGACGCCTTCCTATCGGGCGCCTTGGCGAACCCGAAGATTTTGTTGGTCCATGCATTTTCCTTGCCTCATCCGCCAGTGATTTTATGACCGGTGCCAATGTTGCCACAGATGGTGGTTACTGGGCTAACTAGTTGTTATTTAAGTAAAAACAAGCTTGGAATGAATTTCACAAAGCAAATAAAATGACCGAAATAAAAAAGATTGCAGTTATCGGTGGCGGAATGATGGGATCTGGAATCGCACAGGTATTTGCGTATTGCGAAGACTTCAGCATCAATATTTATGACAGCTTTATTCCGGGAAAAGATATCCTGGACCGGATCAAAGTCAATTTAGATCTGCTGAAATCCAAAGGCATTTATACCGATTCCGAAACCACCGAAATTCTCAGCAGGATCAGTACTTGCGACCAAATGGACAAAGCGGTTGCCAAAGCAGACTTTGTGGTTGAATGCATTCCTGAAGATATGAACCTGAAGCAAAAACTCTTCGCTGACCTCGAGTCTCTGTGCAAGCCTGAAACAATTTTCGCTACCAATACATCGGTGATGAGTATTACCGGAATCGCAAGTTTAACCATTGATAAGTCGAGAGTTGTAGGTACACATTTCTGGAATCCGCCATACCTGATTCCGCTTGTGGAGGTTGTAAAAGGAAATGAAACTTCCATTGAAACTATGGAAACCACCATGGCTGTTTTGAAAAAGGCAGGAAAGCATCCGATCTGGGTCAATAAAGACGTTCCGGGATTTGTTGCAAACCGCCTCCAGCATGCCTTGTGGCGCGAAGCCATTTCGATTGTTGAAAATGACATCGCCGATGCTGCAACTGTAGATGAGGCCGTCAAATTAAGTTTCGGACTACGCTTGCCTATTTTAGGACCAATGGAAAATGCCGATATGGTTGGAACTGATCTCACGCTTTCCATCCATAATTACATCCTGAAACACCTGGAAAGCAGCAGCGAAGCTTCACCACTCCTGAGAACTAAAGTTGATACCGGCGAATTAGGCTTCAAATCAGGAAAAGGATTCCAGGAATGGACTCCTGAACAGATCGCCAATTCGCGTAAGCAACTTACTGAGTACCTGATAAAAGTGATTTATAACAAATAGTTTATTCTAAAAAAATAAAAAAATGGGAAACAAAGTTTTAGTTGACTTAACTCATCCGTTTAGTGCGGATATACCCCTTTGGCCATATTTTTCGAAACCAAAGATTGATACCATGCATAACCTGTCGAAGAGCGGTGTATTAACACAAAAAATTGATGTAGTAATGCATTGTGGCACTCATGCTGACGCACCACGGCACGTGATGGAATTTGAATTCAACGGGAAACGGGCCCGGTACACCCACGAAATGCCTGTTGATGCATATTATGGAGATGCCGTTTGCCTTGATATCCAGGTTGAACGATGGGGGCTCATAATTCCTAACCATCTGGAAGATGCTTGCAAACGGGCAAACATCAAACCCGAAGAGCTTGAAGGCATGGTTATTTGCCTGCGCACCGGGATGCATTTAAAATTTGATGATTCCAAGGAATACTACCACTATTCATGCGGCACCGGAATTGAAGCAGGTAAATGGTTTGCCAAATACAAACCTAAATGTGTTGCTATGGATATGCAGGCTCTTGATCATCCTTTGCATACAACCATGGGAATAAACGGTGGTCCTTTGGCAATGAACCTCAATGGTTATCACGGAATACCGATTACCGATGAGTATATTGAAAAATTCGGTGTTGAGGCGTATGCTGAATTCAATAAAGAAACCTATATCGAACAATTTGGTAAAGAAAAATACATGGAGAAATTCGGTTTCCTTGAAGAACATCATCTTGAGGGAACATGGGAACCATGCCACAAGTACATGCTGGGTAACGGAATAGTTGGAATAGAAAACCTCGGCGGGGACCTTGATAAGGTTGTTGGCAAACGGTTTAAATTTATGTCATTCCCCCTTCGCTGGCATATGGGCGACGGATCAATGCTTCGCTGTGTAGCTGAAATTGATGAGGCCGATGTAGTAGTTGCTCCTGAACGCAAATACAATTACGGATCAATATAAAGCGCGAAATATATGAAAGAAGTTGTAATTGTAAGTGCAGCGCGTACCGCCATTGGTAACTTCGGGGGTGCGCTCTCCGGTTTTTCGGCTGTTGAATTAGGCCGGATTGCCGCGGAGGAAGCTATTAAAAGAGCAGGAATCCAGAAAGAAATTATCGATGAAGTAATTATTGGTAACGTTCTTTCAGCCGGACTTGGACAGAATGTGGCAAGGCAAATAGCTATAAAATCAGGATTGCCTAACACGGTCAGTGCCATGTCAATCAATAAGGTTTGTGGCTCAGGATTGAGGGCTATCAGCCTGGCTGCCCAGATTATCAAAGCGGGTGACGCCGACGTAATTCTGGCCGGAGGGACCGAGAGCATGAGTAATGCTCCCTACCTGCTCAATAAAGCAAGGTTTGGTTACCGTTTAGGGAATGATGCGCTGGTTGATGTAATTATCCAGGACGGATTAACGGATACGTTTAATAACTACCACATGGGAATCACCGCCGAAAATGTGGCTGAGAAATGGGGTATTACAAAAGAAGAACAGGACCGCTTTGCCTGCGAAAGCCAGCAAAGGGCTGAATCCGCCATCAAATCAGGAAAGTTTAAAGACGAAATTGTTCCGGTTGTAATTCCGCAACGAAAAGGCGATCCCATTATTTTTGATACTGACGAATTTCCCCGGTTCGGAACCACTTTTGAGGCTCTTTCGAAACTTAAACCTGCCTTTAAAAAAGACGGAACTGTTTCAGCCGGCAATGCTTCGGGAATCAATGACAGTGCTGCTATGCTTATAGTGATGTCGGCTGATAAAGCCGCTGAACTTGGCTTAAAACCAATGGCACGAATCATTTCATACAGTTCAGCCGGGCTGGAACCAGAAATTATGGGTTACGGACCTGTTCCCGCATCGAAATCAGTACTTGAAAAAGCAGGATTGACGATTGAAGATATAGACCTGGTCGAAGCCAACGAAGCATTTGCAGCCCAGTCGCTTGCGGTAATAAAAGACCTGGGACTCGACACTTCTAAAACGAATGTGAACGGCGGTGCCATTGCATTGGGACATCCAATCGGCGCTTCTGGAGCCAGGATCACGGTTTCACTTTTATACGAAATGCAAAAACGGGGAGCCAGGTATGGCCTTTCAACTTTATGTATTGGCGGTGGAATGGGAACGGCACTTATTGTTGAACGAATCTGATAAACAACTCTTTATAAAAAACAAAATCATGTCAGACCTGGAAAATAAAGTAGTTTTAACTGTAGCAACCACCGGGGCGTGGCCATCCAAAAATGAAAATCCCAATGTACCGCTTCAGCCCCGTGAAATCGCTGATGAAGTGTATGCCTGCTGGAAAGCCGGCGCATCTGTGGCTCACATTCACGTGCGCGATGATGAAGGAAAAGCATCCATGAGTTACGAAAAATTCGTTGAAACACTGGAATACATCCGCGCTACGGACTGCAAAATTGTTTTGAATACCACAACATCGGGAGGTATTGGCCTTACCGATGAAATCAGGATGAAACCATTCATGGGACTTCGTCCTGAAATGGCTTCGTATGATTGTGGTACCATGAACTGGATGCATACCACTGTATTTGAAAATAGCCCGAAGTTTCTTGAAAAACTTGGTTTAGCAATGCAGAATTGTAACGTTAAACCTGAAATTGAAATCTTTGATGCGGGCATGATTTACAACGCTTTGTATTATCTGAAACAAGGCGTTCTGAAAGCTCCGCTTCATTTTCAATTTTGTCTGGGTACTCCCGGTGGAATGGCTGCAACAGTCGAAAACCTGGTTTTCCTGAAAAGTCTCATTCCCGTCGGCTCAACCTGGTCAGCTTTTGGAGTAGGCAAAGGACATATGCCGATTTTATACGCAACACTGGCGTTGGGCGGCCACATTCGTATAGGTATGGAAGACAATGTTTACTACAGCAAAGGCGTGTTGGCCGAATCAAATGTACAGTTTGTGTTAAGAGCTAAACGAATCATTGAAGAGATAGGTAAAAGTGTGGCAACTCCTGACGAAGCGAGGCAAATTCTTGGCGTTTAATAAATTAATCTAATCAGTATGAACAACAAATTCAATCTTAAAAAGGAATTAGTAATCGGCTTTATATTAGGCGGAATAATTTGTGCCGTTATAAGCGCGGCTATAAATTTGTATCTGATAAAAATGCCTGAATCAGACTCCGTAAACGCAATTAACCACGGCGTAAGCGGGTTGATGAGCGGTGGCATTTCCGCAATTATTGCTACGGTTATTACATACAAAAAGTTGACGAAATAAATTTTAAGAATCTTTTTGTCGTGTATTAAGCTCATGAGAATCAAATTTAGCCTTGCCATTTTAGCATTAACATCATTATTCCCTGCTTTTGCCCAGGAAACCAGTACTGTTGTTGAAAAACAAATACTTACCTGGAGCGGTTTTGTTAGAACAGATGCAATTTTTGATACACGACAGGTGGTGGAAGCCCGCGAGGGTTACCTTTTATTGTATCCCAAAAAAGTGGTACTCGATAAAAACGGTGAGGATATCAATGCCCATGGAAGCTATAATCAGTATGCCATGACGGCCAGGCTGGCAGCTAAAGTCACTGGCCCTGATGTATTGAATGCCAAAACTATGGCCTATATTGAAGGTGATTTCACGGGTGCATCAAACAGCGAACTAAACAGTTTCAGGTTGCGCCATGCTTATTTAAAGCTGAAATGGGAACATTCAGGCTTCTTAGCTGGTCAGTACTGGCATCCGCTTAATGTTCCCGAAATGCTTCCCAATGTGCTGGCGCTGAACACAGGCGCGCCTTTTCACCCATATAACCGCCAACCGCAGTTCCGTTTCGACTATAAAAGCGGGAAGTTAAACACCATGCTTGCCATCTCCACCCAGCGGGATTACACGAATACGGGTCCTGCCGGAGCATCAACCGTTTATTTGCGTAACAGCATTATTCCAAACCTGGATGCCCAGGTACATTATGTAAGCGAAAAACTCTTTGCCGGCGCTGGTATCGATTATAAAAAACTAACCCCAAGACTGGTTACTGACAGCAACTTCAAAACTAACTCCGGGATCGGTTGTATTTCGTACACCGCTTTCGCAAGGATTAAAATGAAACCCGTAGAAATTAAAATGCAGGTGCTTTACGGGCAGGGACTCAACGATCAATGTATAATGGGTGGTTATGGCGTAAGTTCCACCGAAGTCCTCACCAATGAACAGCAATATTCACCACTGAATTATTTTTCAGGATGGATGACAATCCAAACTACCGGGAAGACCTGGCAATATTCCCTTTTTGCCGGGTATTCCAAAGGATTCGGCGCTAAGGATGCAATAACCGGTCCCGTTTATGCCCGCGACGCAGATATAGATTACCTGTATCGTGTATCACCCAACATTACTTATATTAATGGCAAATTGGTAATCGCTGCCGAATGCGAATATACAGCTGCTGCTTACGGCAAAAATGATGCATATTACAAAGTAATTGATTCATCCCCGATTGCGAATACCAGGATTATGGTATCGGTATCATATTCTTTTTAAACAGCACTCAGATTCCAAAAGTCTACTATATATTAAATAAGGAAAACGATCGTGATTTTTTAACCGTAATTACGCAACGGAAAAACTTAAAAGACGCAAAGTCTACAATTTATTCCTTGTATTATTTCCAATGTTTGCAGATTTACAGATTGAGCGGGTAGCTATTAAGTTACTCTCTAAAACTCCATCCGATTTTGCACTCCTTTCCAAAATCTAAAAAAGACAAAACCCTCAAGAAAACTCAAAATGTATTGATTTGGAATATTATCGATTTGTTTTGGATTCACAAATCTGGCAATTTGTATATGATATTTGTATTATTAAATTATTGTTAAATCAAACATACAAATCTTAACCAACCCCAAACAGATGAAAAACAAATCACCTCAAATGAAAACATGGTTAGCACTGCTGCTGATGCTTTTCAGTTTATCTCTCTTTGCCCAGAATGGAACTATTTCAGGGAAAATCTATGGAGCAAATAATACCAGTCTACCGGGTGCATCAGTAATAATTAAAGGAACTACTATAGGTACGGTCTCCAACCTTGATGGTGATTTTACTATTGATAAGGTAGCCAATGGATCTCATGTGCTACAGGTTACTTTTGTAGGCTATGATGCCCAGGAAGTGAAAGTAAGTGTACCTCAGGCAACAGGTTTGAGCATTACTTTGATTGAGAACGCTGTTGCGCTTGATCAATATGTGGTAACCGGTGTTTTCGACAAGCGGACACAAATGGAATCATCCGTAGCTATTTCGGTGCTAAAGTCAGCTCAGTTAGAAAGGTTGTCACCTTCAAATGCGGCTGATTTATTAAAAAATGTGCCGGGTGTATTTGTCAACTCCTCAGTGGGCGAAATCCGTAACAATGTTTACTCAAGAGGTGTATCAACAGGACAAAATAATGCAGGATTGGGATATACCTATGTTTCGATGCAGGAAGATGGACTTCCTGTAACTAATATAAATTTTGACAATTTTGGACCAGATTATTTCCTGAGAGCCGATGCTACACTTGATAAACTTGAAGCTGTACGTGGCGGAACTGCAGCAATTACGGGTGCCAATGCTCCCGGAGGTATTTTTAATTACATTTCAAAATCAGGTGGCGAAAAATTTGAAGGCGAAGTTAGAGCAAAATTCGGCCTCGAAGGAAATGGTAAAAATCCGTATTACAGAACCGACCTTAACTTTGGAGGGCCTATTACAAAAGATAAAAAGTTAACCTATAATATAGGAGGTTTTTACAGGAATTCAGAAGGCGGGCATTATCCAGGCTATCCGGTAAATTATGGCGGACAGGTGAAAGGAAATTTATTTTACAAGTACAAAAACGGGTCTTTGAAATTATATGCAAAGTATCTAAACGATCATAATACATCTGTGGAGTCAACTCCTACAGTTAGTTTCACAGATCCAAAGCCAGCGGCAGGATTTGATAATACTTCTTCAGTTCTGATCCCATCACTCAAACAGGATATTTCCATTAATAATTTAGGTACAACAACTTACAATACGGAAAACCTTTATCACTCACAAGGCAACACAGTTGGTTTAAACTGGGAACAACGTCTTGGTGAGGGCTGGACTATTACTAATAACGCGCGTTATTCCTATAACTACCTAAATACCAATCAGACAGGACTAGTAAACCCTCTGGCGATGGATAACCTGGTTACCTATGCTATTATAGGTTCGCTGGGTATACCTGGCGATTATTCCGTTAACCTGGCAGGCACCGGCGCACAACTAATGAACATTAAGTCTTTCAGTGGATTCGATTTCCATGTACTCAGCAATACTGCACCCGGTGGCGATGTTTCAGCTAATTCATTGTTTTTCGAACCTTTACTGTATTATGATGATAAAGTGCATGAAGTAATGGATCAGTTTAATGTAAGCAAGAAACTCAAAAATATGACCTTTAATATTGGAGGATTTTTAGCTCACTCAAAATTAGACAGGGTTTTTGGCTCTGCCGGAATCGGGCTTGCTACTATTCAGAACCGTCCTGAATTGGTTACCCTGTCAGTAACAGATCCAGGCGGACATACCTTCAAAGTAACTAACGACCAGGGAATTGCCAGGCTTGCCAGCGACCAGGGTTTCAGTGAAAATTACGCAACTCAAAATCAGCAGGCAGTTTATCTTGCTCATACCTGGGATATGACGTCGAAATTGACTTTTGACTGGGGCGTTCGTTTTGAAAGCGTAACAATTGCAGGACATAACAATCCGGCTGTTCTTACACAGTCAACAACCGGCGGACTTGATGGCGATCCTTTTACTCTTTATGATAATGCGTCAAGCAGTGCCGGTGATCCTCTAAGTTACGATGAAACTATAAATTATGTTTCCTACTCTGCAGCGTTGAACTACAAACTTTCCGATAAGATGGCAGTATATGGCCGCTACTCGAATGGGAAAAAAGCACCGAACTTTGATATATACAAAGACATATCCAGTGAATTCACACAAAGTCAGTTAAAACCTGAAGTGCAGGTAGTTCAGCAGTTCGAAATCGGATATAAGGTAAGAGTCAGTAATCTGAGCGCATCTGTTACACCATTCTACAGTATATTAAGTAATGTTCCGCAGAAACAAACTTTCCAAAATGTTGATGGAACCTTGTACCAGCCTGAGGTTTTGTATGAAAAACTCAGAACATACGGCGTAGAGCTTGAAGGTAATTATATTATCACCAAACACTTTAATGTTCGTGGTGTAGCTACTTTCCAGGATTCAAAAGCAGTTGATTATAACGTATGGACAACGACAGCTCCCGGACCGGATGATGATACCAAATTAAGTTACTCCGGAAACAGGACAGCAAATATTCCTAACGTTATGGTTAATATCACACCACAATATACTACTGACAAGTTTTTTGCTGACCTGACATGGACCTATATGGGTAACCGTGAAGCTAACTTTGCAAATGCATTCCAAATGCCGGCATTCAGCCAGTTTAATCTTGGCTTAGGTTATAATCTTACTCCTAAACTCAAAATGAGTTTAAATATCAACAACCTGTTTAACACTTACGGTGTAATGGGATGGACTGCACCTGGTACATTCCCGACCTCCTTGGATCTGGATAGTTTCACTAAAGAGAAATTAGATGCTAATCCTGATGCTGTATATTCTACCGTAGCTATCCCGGCAAGATCATATTTCCTTGCATTGAGTTATAAATTCTAGTTTTTTTGGTTGGTTTTGGTTTCATTGGATTTGGTTGCAAGCCTGTCAGGGTTTTAATCCTGGCAGGCTTTACCTTAAAGCGATTTATTTATCATGCAATTGATCAAATGAAAAAAGTATGATTTTTTATTGGCTACCAAAGAAGAAAAGTTAACCAATCTGAGTACAGTTGATGCTTTCAGATTCAAGTAGCGATTTAGCAAAGTGACTTTGAGAATAATTATCTATCTAAATAGTGATTACACATGAAAAAAAAAGTATTACTAATTTTAATAACCGTGTTACTGAGCATACATGCATTTTCGCAGGAAGTTGTTCGCCTTTATAAAGGAGCAGCTCAAGGGTCAGAATCATGGAATTGGGACGAAACAATTATAGACCTGGGACAGTCGAAAGCGACCTATAATGTCAGTAAACCTTCGCTTACAATTTTTCAGGCCGATCCTTCAGTCGCAAATGGGAAGGCAGTAGTTGTATGCCCGGGTGGAGCCTTTCATTTGTTATCGATGGACAACGAAGGATACGATGTAGCTAAATGGTTAAATTCAAAAGGAATTACTGTTTTTGTTTTGAAATACAGGCTACAACATTGCTTAACAAACAATCCTATCGGCGAGTTGGTTGAAAAGCAGCCGAACTCTGAAAAATTCAATAAGGATATAGAACCTCTTGTGGCTATGGATATCGCTGACGGAAAGGCTGCCGTAGCATTTGTCAGGGATCATGCTGCAGAATACGGTGTTAAACCTGACCAGATCGGGATCATGGGTTTTTCTGCCGGTGGAACAGTCGCAACAGGAGTTGCAATGACTTATGATGCGAAAAACCGGCCAGACTTCGTTGCTGCTGTTTATCCATACGTCGGCAGTTTTGGCAATCCTGCCGTTCCGGTTGATGCGCCTCCCTTGTTTATAGCTGCAGCTGCAGATGATAATTTTGGATTTCAAAAACTTTGTCTTGTACTTTTCAGCAAATGGAACGATGCAAAAAGATCAGCAGAACTGCATATTTATAATAAAGGCGGACATGGCTTTGGCATGGAAAAACGAAATGCCGGTAGTGATAACTGGACTTCAGATTTTGAATTCTGGATGGTTTCGAAGGATAGTAACTATACACCTCAAATAATGCATTAAATCAATCCAATGAAACAATTTTTTCGATCGGTAATTTTTCTGTCTCTACTGGGAATTTCATTCTCCACTTTTAGTCAGTCAGGATTTAAGAACCC
Source organism: uncultured Bacteroidales bacterium (assembly GCA_903879715.1). Taxonomy (GTDB): domain Bacteria; phylum Bacteroidota; class Bacteroidia; order Bacteroidales; family UBA4417; genus UBA4417. Next base: position 9,840 of record CAIRMR010000189.1, on the reverse strand, counting down.
GGTAATACCCGGATTTTATCCCGACCCGAGTGTATGTCGGGTAGGCGAAGATTTTTACCTGGTTAACAGTTCGTTTGAATACTTTCCGGGTGTTCCGGTATTTCACAGCAAAGATTTAGTTAACTGGGAACAGATAGGCTACTGCTTAACCCGCGATTCGCAGCTGCCTCTTGCCAAATGTCCGGCCTCAGGAGGAATTTTTGCCCCGACTATTCGTTACCACAATGGCTTGTTTTACATGGTGGTTACAAATATTACCGGAGGTGGTAATTTCTTTGTTACAACTGCCGATCCAGCCGGGGAATGGAGCGAGCCGGTATGGGTTAACCAGGGAGGTATCGATCCAACAATCTTTTGGGATGAAGATGGCAAATCCTATTTTATCAGTGTTGGAAATCAATCGTTCGATCCGAGTTCCAGAGACGGAATGCTTTTATCTGAAATTGATTTAAAAACCGGGAAACGGATTACTCAGCCGGTTCCAATATGGAATGGAACAGGTGGACGATATGCTGAAGGCCCACACATCTACAAAAAAGATGGTTATTACTACCTGATGATTGCAGAAGGAGGCACTGAATACGGACATAAAGTTACCATTTCACGAAGCAAATACATTTATGGGCCTTACGAATCCTGCCCTTCGAATCCAATACTTACACATTCCAATCAATCTGGCCAGTCGAATCCGATACAAGGCACAGGGCACGCTGATTTAGTTCAGGCGCAGGATGGCAGCTGGTGGATGGTTTTCCTGGCTTTCCGCCCGCAAAATGGCACACATCATCTTACCGGGCGCGAATCATACCTTGCGCCTGTAAGCTGGCCGGTTAATGGTTGGCCTGCAGTAAATGGGAATGGTACGGTTACAACTAAAATGAGTTGTCCAACACTGCCACTAAAACCATTTGCAGCAAAACCTATTCGTGATGAATTCAACGATTCAACTCCCTCATTTGACTGGAATTACCTGAGAAATCCGATAAGAGAGAACTACATTTTTGATCCGAAAAACAGCAAACTGATTTTAAAAGGTTCATCTGTTTCATGCAACCAGGCGGATGCAGTCACATTCCTTGGTCGGCGGCAGGATCAGATCAGTTTCCAGGCAACTACACTTGTCTCGTTTTCACCTACAAATGGGAATGAAGAAGCCGGGTTATCCACTTGGATGAACGAGCGGTACCATCTCGACCTGTTAAAAACTAAAGGGAAATTGCTTCTGAGGTGTCAGTTTGGAGTTATAACTCATATCGAAAAGGAAATTCCGGTAAAAGCTTCATCCATTTATTTGCGGATTGATGGAACTCCTGAATTCTATTCATTTTCATACAGCCTGGATGGTAAAAGCTATATCCCTGTCGGGAAAGTCAACACCAACCTGTTAAGTACCGAAACAGCAGGAGGTTTTACCGGTGTATTTCTTGGATTGTTTGCTTCAGGTAACGGAAAGGCAAGCCAGGCACTTGCTGAATTTGACTGGTTTGACTATGTAGCTAAATAGTTTTTAATTCTGTCAACCAAAATTAAGAAAGCAAAAAGAATTCACTCTAATTAAAAAATAACTTAATTACACTTAATGAAGTATTTAGTCCTTTTTCCATTCCTTTTAATGAGCATTTTTCTGAAAGCACAAGAAGATCAAATTCCATTTAAAGCTCAGCAGCCACCAATACCTGTAGAAGTTATGGTTGGGACAAAATCAGGCATGTATCAGATGACTATCAACAAAAGGTTTACTGCAGACAGCAAATTCAAGTTTTTTAACCTGGTAAACTATGAAGTAGATTATGAGGATCAAACTCCGAATAAATATATTGTTCAAACCATAGCATCCTATGAATTTATCAAAGGATTTGATGTTGGGGCTGGTGCGAATCTCTCAGCATTCGGTGGATTTAGGCCTGTTGTTTCCACATCCTACACAAGATTCACAAGGGCAATGGGAATTATAATTAACCCTGTTTATGAAATTCACAAGGATGGAGAGTTTAGCGTATTGGCCAGGTTCGAATGGCACCCGGTAAATGATAAAAAAATTCAACCTTATTTTAGTGTACAGGCTTTGACATCCTGGAAAGATGTTCATTCATTCAGCTATCACAACTGGAGGGCAGGCATTCAGTATAAAATATTCAGTTTTGGCCCGGCAGTGAACTTTGAGTACGTTGGAAAAAACGCGGAAGGTACTGTGAATTGTGGCGGATTTGTTAATATTCTGATTCATTAGGCGGAAATCAATTGCTACTAATCTCTTTTTAAACACAAATAAAACATCAAAACCCATGAGAAAGACCTTTATTTTTTCAATGTTGATTGCCGCTCTATTGTTAAATTTCTCTTGCAACAATAATGCAGATAACTCAAAGCTTAAAGCGCCCAAAGATTTTCTCTGGGGTGTGGCCAGTGCAGCTTACCAGGTTGAAGGTGCTTACCAGGCTGATGGAAAAGGGGAAAGCAAATGGGATTTCTTCGCTAACAAAATGGGTGTTACCCAATTTATGATTGGCGTAAAACAAACCGGGAATATAGCCATCAACCAGTACGACAGGAAACAATACTTGCAGGATATTAAACTGATGAAGGAACTGGGCGTTAACACGTATCGTTTTTCGATATCATGGCCCAGGATTTTACCGCAGGGAACCGGCGAGGTAAATGAAAAAGGCATAGCGCATTACAAACTCCTGATCCAGGATTTAAAAGATGCCGGAATTGAACCCATGATTACGCTCTATCACTATGATATGCCACAGGTTTTGGTAGAAAAGGGAGGGTGGAACAACCGGGAATCGGTTGAATGGTATAAAAATTATGCGACCGTTGTTTTTAATAATTTCGGTAAAGAAGTCAGACATTTTATCACTTTCAACGAACCTTATATCGAATTTTTCCTTGTGGATTTTATGCTTAATCCCATGCAAAGCAAGGAATCGGCCAATGTCAGGTATTCAAAGGAAATACTAAGCGTTCATCACGAACTGTTAGCAAGCGCAGAAGCTATAAAAATATATCATAATATGAACCTGGGCGGAATGATAGGCATTACATTCAATCTTTCGCCCTGCCTGCCAATGGACTCGGCCAATACAGCTGATGTTAAAGCGGTTCCCCTCCAGGATGAATTGCTGAACAGGATCGTTCTGGACCCGGTTTTCAAAGGTAAATATCCTGAAAATGCTTTGGCCGCCATCCAAAAATACAATCCATCTTTTAAACCTTCGGTAGCTGATATGCAGTTCATCGCTTCAAACAAGCCCGACTTTTTGGGAGTTAATTTCTATGCACCGGCCCAGGTAAAGGCCGATGTGAATGCACCGCTCGGCGTTACCTGGATGGGCAACAATACGGATTCTGTAAAAATGAATACCGGGCCGTTTATGCCTGACCAATTGTACAATCTGTTAATGCGGATTAAAACCGAATACAATAACCCCGTAACCATTATTACTGAGAACGGCGCATGCTTTAACAATCATGAAGACACCATCGTCAATGGGAAAATAAATGATACCCTGCGATCCGATTACATCACCCGTCATATAGACGCTGCCTTAAAGGCGCAAAAAGATGGCGTTAACCTCAAAGGATATTGCGTATGGAGTGGCTGGGATAATTTTGAATGGGTTGCCGGATATACCATACGAATGGGACTTTGTTATGTTGATTATAAAACCCAGAAACGCACTCCGAAACAAAGCTATTATACGTACCAGGAAATTTTAAAGCAGCAAAAACAATAGGATAACATCGTACCAATAAGTTTATTTAAAGTATTAACAAACAAATATATGCCACAGATTGCGCAGATTTCACAGACAATAATTTACTGCCTTTGATAAAGTTTTCTATAATCAACTTCCTAATGCAATTTCTATCTGTGTAATCTGAGCAATCTGTGGCTAAAATGTCTTTTCATCAGGATGATTTGTTTAGAAATTACAAGGCCTGAAACATCTGCTAATCAGTTTGTTTCAAACTAATAAACTCCGAAACCTTTTTCAGTCTGAACCAAAAGCTTAATCATGATCAGATTATGAACAACTTTAACTCTTCTTTCAATCTTCTTCGCGCAACAGTTTTGGTTTTCTTCCTGGCAACCGTGTTGTCAGATTCATTCGGTCAAAAGGCAGTTCAACCAGTCATAGGGCATCGGACTGTTGAAATCCTGAAAGTCGGCAACCTGGAGTTTAAGGATCTGAACAAAAACGGTGAGCTTGACAAATATGAAGACTGGCGGTTGCCGGTGAATAAACGTATCAAAGATCTGATCTCCAAAATGACGTTGGAAGAAAAGATCGGGTTTATGATTATGAGTACCACCCGGATGGCAGGCGATTTCTCGTTCCAGCAAAATGCACCAAAAGCTGAAATCACAAGCGGTTTCAATGAAGAAGACCTGGTTCAGACTACCAATATGTTTACCCGAAAGCCATTGCCAATTCCAACAATGACGGCGGCCGGAACAACAAAAGCTGTTCTTACCTATAATTTGCGTCACTTCATTCTTCGCGCCAATACCAACGCCAAAACAATGGCCGAATGGTCAAATAATCTGCAGGCTTTGTCCGAAAGTTCACGACTGGGAATTCCTTCCACCGTGGCTTCCAACCCGCGAAATCATGTTACCATGGATAACTCCATTGGTTTGAGTATGGGAACTACCGTTTTCTCAAAATGGCCAGGCGAATTGGGACTTGCTGCAATGAGCGATTTAAAGCTTACCCGCGAATTTGCTGAAATTGCCGCCCGTGAATGGACAGCTGTCGGCTTACGGAAAGGCTATATGTATATGGCCGATCTGGCTACTGAACCCCGCTGGCAGCGCATTGAAGGCACTTTTGGTGAAGATGCCAACCTGGCTTCGGATATGATCCGCGAAGTGGTTTTGGGCTTCCAGGGGAATAAGCTCAATACTCATTCTGTCGCCATGACTACAAAACATTTTCCCGGCGGTGGACCCCAGGTCGATGGGAAAGACCCTCATTTCGAATGGGGCAAAGACCAGCACTACCCGGGCGGAATTTTGGAATACCATCTGAAACCTTTTAAAGCTGCCATCGAAGCGGGTACTTCGTCAATTATGCCTTACTATGCGATTCCTATCGGAACGAAATTTGAAGAAGTTGGTTTTTCATACAACAAATCCATAATCAATGATCTGCTTCGGGTTAAAATGGGATTCAAAGGAATCATCAATTCCGATACCGGCCCGATTGATATGATGCCCTGGGGTGTTGAAAACCTGACCATCCCCGAACGCTACCAGAAAGCGATTGAATGTGGTGTTGATCTGTTTGCAGGAACAGCAGATCCTGCAATGCTGCTCGAAACGGTTAAAAAAGGACTGGTTGCTGAAGAAAGGATTAATGAATCAGTAGCCAGGCTCCTGAAAGAGAAATTTGATCTGGGTTTGTTCGAGAATCCCTATGTTGATCCCGAATTAGCCGAAAAGATTGTTGGTAATTCTGAATTTCAGAAAAAGGCCGATACCGCCTTGCGGAAATCAATTGTCCTACTTCGCAACGATGCCAAGGTTTTACCACTCGCCAAAGGCACAAAAGTTTATTTCGAAACCTGTTACGACAATGGCCGGACTAAAACTCCAAACACGGTTTTCAAGCCTGAACCGAACAAATGGAACCTGGAATTTGTAGCTACAAAAGAAGAAGCTGACGTTGTATTACTATGGATAATTCCAAATAACGGAGGGTTGTTTGGTTCAACTCCGGCTCCTATTGAGTTGGGTTTATCAAAGAACAAGGTTGATGTGGCGCATGTAAACGAAATTAAGGAAAGCAAACCGGCAATTCTTGTTATAAATTATACCAGTCCATGGGTAATTGACGAAATTGACAATGGAAATATGAAAACCGTGCTGGCAACTTTCGGTACCACTGTCGATGCATTACTCGATGTGGTAAGCGGTACGTTTAATCCTTCCGGGAAAATGCCGTTCACTACACCAGTCTCGATGAAAGCAGTTCAGGAAAATCAGTCGGATGTGCCGGGTTACCTGAAGCCCAAAGAGTATGCCCTGTTTAAATTTGGTGATGGATTGAGTTACTGAAAGAACAAATTAAGCTGAGAAATAAGCTAAACTGCATTCAGAATAATTTTGAAACAACAATTAAGAATATAGGATAGTTGGTTACCGAAGAGGTTCGGTTTGGTTGATTGGAAGCGCTCTTGACTTCCCGAACGCTGAGGAGATGGAAGAAATGAAGAAGACGTTCGGGAAGCAATTGTGATTTTGCAAGGAGGTAACAAGAATGATTTTTTCTTTTTGACTGTACAAAATATTGACAACTGATTTTAAAATTTTATGGAACTTTCTTCCAATGAAGAAAACAACTAAATCATGAAAAAAATAACAATAGATAATGAAATATTTATCCGGTTTCCTGACTTTAAACGGGGAATACTAATGGTTAACGATATTGACAATACCATAGAAAACAGCTGGATACAAAACCGGCTTAATCAGGAAATTGAAAATAAAACCGGAACAGATTTCAGTACAAATGAATATGTAAAAGAGTGGGATGAGGTACATAGAAAATTTGGTTCCAATCCGAATAAGTTTCCACCATCCATAAAATCGCTTCTTAAAAGAATTCAAAAAGGTGGCAGTTTGCCCTATATAAATCCTGTAGTAGCTTTATTTAATTACATTTCCATTAAATATCTTATTCCTTGTGGAGGAGATGATATTGAAAAAATTCAAGGAAATTTACAGCTTGGATTTGCTGATGGGAATGAAATCTTTGTCGCCCTGGGTAGCGAAATCCAGGAAAACCCGGAATCCGGAGAAGTGATCTATTTTGATGATAAAACCCTGAATGTTATGTGCAGGAGGTGGAATTGGAGAAACGGTGATTTCACCAAAATTACTGAAAACACTACAAAACTTGTTATCAATATCGATGGTGTCGGACAAATTTCCGAATCCATTATTACAGAAGCAAGAGATGAACTTGCAAAGCTTCTTATTGAACAATGTGGGGCATCTATAACAACTGGTTATCTCGATAAAGAGAATCAGGAAATCATATTTAGTGGCTAATAATGTCTATGTTTGCTATTCAAATGCTAAATAGAATTTGCTGAAAAATCAAAGCTCAGGTAAAATGAAAGGATTTTTGCTAACAGGAAGTTCTTATCGGTTGACTCAAACACAGCTATGCACTTCTTCACAATATTTACCTGGCAAAGGACACGAAGTACTGACTTCATCATAAGATAACAGATAGCATGAATTATAGAGGTATCATATTTGATTTAGACGGGACACTGGTTAATTCACTTGAAGATTTAGCCGATTCAATGAATAGTATTCTTCAACGATATAATTTCCCTGTTCATTCGGTTCCAACCTATAAACAATTAATCGGCAACGGAATCCGGAATCTCGTTTTCAAAGCATTACCCGAAGCCAATAGGGACAAAGCACTGATTAACACATGTTACGATCTGATGATTGAAGTGTACCGCGAAAACGCTGTGAAGAAAACAAAGCCATACGAGGGGATTAGCGAATTACTTGATGAGTTGGTTTCCCGGAATATGAAACTGGCGGTATTTTCGAATAAGGCGGATGAATTTACTAAAAAAATTGTACTGACTCTGCTGCCTGAATGGAATTTTGAAGCCATAGTTGGATTAAGTACCGAAGCTTTACAAAAACCTAATCCCTTTGTTGCTATGCAGATAAGCGAAAAATTCGGAATCAATCCTGAAGAGACACTCTATGTGGGTGATTCAGGCGTTGATATGCAAACCGCAAATAATGCTGGTATGTATGCAGTAGGAGCGTTATGGGGTTTCCGGTCAAAGGAAGAATTAACATCAAATGGGGCAATGTATCTGATAAAAAAACCTTTGGATCTGCTTAAAATTTTATAATTGTTTTTAGGTTAATGATTTAATTTGCGAAACTTTCAAAATTTGAGCTTATTAGAAATAATACATAAACCCGAAAACAAATAATAGCTAGTGAAGTAAATTGATAATTTTGTCCTCTACACAAGCACTTACATTAATAGACCAGGCTCAATGAAGAAAACGATACTTTTTATTTTCTTAATTGTATAATCCAAATGAGTCTCAAACATTAATGATATTGAAAGATTATCCTGAATGCTATACTTTAAATGAAATTATTTTTGTACCAGTAACAATTACCAAAAATGATTTTAAATTCAAATTGAAAGCAATTTTTTTATTTTTATAACGCACTTATTTTCAGTCACATAACATTACTTGGGTTTTGAGGTAAAAGAGTTCTTTATCAATCTTTGATCCAAAAAGTTATAATATATTGAATATCAGAACAAAGATCCATTCTCAATGAGAATGGAATATATGTCTCTTCCAGTTAAGCAAAATAATTCCATACATGGGAATATTAATTAATCTATATGAAGCCATAAAAAGCTCTATTGCCATAAAGAAAATTATATTCCATGGAAAAACTAATCAGTTTTGAAAATGTAATAATGGATTTAAAATATTATTTATTAGACTACGACTATGGAATTTGAAGATTAGGGTTCGCAAAAATCTTAGAACGTTGAGATATTCGGAATGCCAATATAAAGTGTTGGTAGTGGAGTGTACTTTTTTCCTGGTGCACCTAAGTGCATTTGCTTTTTTCTGCTAATACCATGACAGGAAAGAGCGCATGGAGCCATCCGGCACTACCTGCGTGGGGCTACAAGACATGTGAGAATATTTAAGTTCTTTAAGCAGAAATTTATGAATTGTATCAAATCAGTCTCGCAAACCTTCTGAATAAAAAATTATTTTCATTAACATATTGTTAATCTCAATATTTATCTAAATTTGCATAATATAATACCCACAAGTATTAGTTTATGTTCATAAGTAAAACATCTGAATACGCGCTAAGGATTCTTACCTACATGGCGTTAAATAACGAAAAACAATTTTCGGCTCAAAACCTTTACGCGGAACTTGATATACCGAAGCGTTACCTCATGCGCCTGTTAACTGATTTGTCAAAAAGTGGCTTTATTAAAGCAACCCGAGGCAGGAATGGTGGATATGTATTTGCCCGGCCAATTGATACCATTTATTTTTCTGAAATTATCGATTCGGTTGAAGATCTGCAATCCTTCGAAGGTTGCGTTTTGGGTAACGTAGTTTGTCCGGTTGATAAACCCTGCACCATGCATCAGATTTGGGAAAAGCCTAAGCAGGCATTTCTTGAAACAATAAAGACCACCACTCTGGCAGATTTGCGTTAACAAAACATTGCCCGTTCAATTTCTTTTCAAATTAAAATCAAATAAACAACCTATAATTAATATATGTAGTACCAAATTAATTAAATCATTAACCAATAAAACGTGAAATTATGGTCGACTCGAACACCGTCCTTTTTGGACAAACATTAATTTACACTTTTTACGCGCTGGCAATCATATTATTGATGGGCTGGTTCGGATATCGTGTAACAACCGATGGCCCTTCGAAAGTGAAGCCGGCATTCTTTTACACTTTTGTGGGATTCCTCGTCCTGCTTGGTGTATCAATCCACATAGTAACCCTGCATACCATTCCTTGGAAACCAATGGATATGGACAGGGCTGAAATTAAAGCCGATAAGGTTTTCGCCATCAGTGTTCAGAATCACAAATTTCAGCTTCCGGCTGAAAAAATGATGATTAAAACGAACGACAAAGTTTTATTCAATGTTACTTCAGGCGATCTTACTTATGGTTTTGGGCTGTTTCGTAACGACAACACTATGGTTTTCCAGATGCAGGTCTTACCCGGCCACAACAACGATATCCTGTGGCAATTCGACAGGCCTGG